>NZ_JAWHOO010000007.1:0-247973 GCF_032586855.1 Pseudomonas syringae group sp. J254-4
CTTCCTCTTCACACAGTCTCTGGACGAAATGCAGATCCGACTCGTTGTACTGCACGCAGTATTCCCGTTTGGCGTATGTGGTGCCGAGTTTGAAGCGGTAGTCATTGGTCAGCAGGTGATGTTCTTTCAGTACCTGCGCAATGATCTGCCGCACGGTGCGATTCTGGAAAATACGCTGATTGGTGCGATGCCTGAGCCGGGCCAGATGCGGGCGCAGGGTGATCGAGTAGTGCGTGAGGCGTGTGCCGGAGTCGCCTTGGGATACCTGATCAATCAAGCCATGAATGCCGCCAGTATCTGGCGCGAACTGCAGAAATGCAGGACGATTCAGCAGGTCTTCAAGGTCGAGCGACATGCGCTCGCTGACCAGCTCAAGCGTAAAGCAGAAGGGCTTGTTGATGGCCTCATGGCCGGTAAACGCGATTACCTGAAAACCATGATCAATGCCGTTGTGGCTATCGATGCTCAGGCTGAAACGAGGCTGACTGGCAGGTGCGAACATCCGAAACTCTCCGCGGTAACGGACGAATTCGCCCGCTGAATAGCGTGAGAGATAACAAGAAAGGTGCCAGATAATATTTTTATATATGAATCAGTAGGTTGGCGAAGTTTAGGATGGGTTTTAGGTGCGAGGAGCAAAAAAAGCAGCAAAGTCTGCGCATCATCTTGCGCGCTTTTTCGCGATGTTGCGCAGCGCCTCGAAACGTACGTGAAGCTTGCTCCTCAGCTATCCAGTGCGTCTGTTACACGGCATGACCAGGCAACTCCTTGCGCATCATCTCGCAAACCGCAACTCCGCCTTCTCCCCCAACAAAAAACTCTTATTCAACTCCGTGACTTCCCGAATGTAATCCCACAGCAACGTAATCCGCTTGAGCTTCCTCAAATCCTCGCGGCAGTACATCCAGAATTTTCAAGGAATTCAGGTTAACCCAATGAATACGGGGCTTAACCGATATGAACCTCTCTTCACCGCGATCTGCTGTCACAACCACTGTCACAAATCTGCTCGCTTTTCAGGGGCCGACCACAAGACTCGCTGTGCCATATCACTATCGGCGCAATGGTATTTACTACCTGCGTCTGCGGGCGACAGGCAGCATCGCCGAGTCCGCTTCTGTCTCCCTCAAGACCCGCAACAGAAGGGCCGCTCTGGATGCTTCTGATCAGCTATCGGGATTCATCAGGGCATTCCACCGTGAGAACCCAACGGCTCTGTGGTCTGAGCTTAAGGAGCATTTCTTGTCGGTCTCGGCGGAGGTACTTGGGCCTAAACGTTTAGGGGAGTCGTCGCATGCTTGGGGAGCGCTCCATGCAGATGGTGAGAGTGGTTCTTCAAACCTTGAGGCTTTCCCTTCCAGCCCGTTTCAACTGGTGGGCGGCGTCTCCTCGTCTCAGTTGATGAGAGTGCCTGCGATGACTTTTGAGGTCCTGTCCGGTCTCTACATAGCTGATCGGGCAGGGGAGCAGAAGGCCAATACGCTGAGTAGCACCAAGTTCACGCATGGCGTTCTCTGCTCTGCGTTAGGGTCGCTGGACTTGAGGACGCACTCGCGGGCAGACCTTATTTCCCTGAGGGACCAGCTTGCTACTACGCGCAAACCCTCAACGGTTAATCAGATGCTAATGAAGCTCTCGGCTGTCCTGAATTGGGCTGTTGCGAACGGCCACCTAGAAAAGGCTTTCGATAAGAAACTCAAGTTCACCAAGGGCCTGGAGTCGAACCGCAAGGCGCTTAGTCAGGAGCAGGTAGGTAAGCTGATGCAGTACGCTAACAATCTGCCTGAAACGTCATGGAAGCGCTGGCTGCTGAGTCTAGGCATCATCACTGGCGGGCGTCTTAACGAAATATCCCAGTTAACCACGGGAGACATTCATGTCCTTGCGTCTGGGATTTCAGCAATTCACATCAATGAGGCTGGTGAAGGAAAGTCCATCAAAAATAAACGTAGCGAGCGGATGGTGCCTTTAACGGATGGTGCTTATGGATTCGACCTTGCAGCTTTCCTGAGGTATGTCGAAGCGTGCAAGCTCAGTGGGTCGGAGTCATTGGCGCAAATCGGTTACAGACCGGCAGGCGAGTGGGCTAATCAACAGGCTATCCCAGCGGCCCTTGGAGATACCTACGAGCGTGGCTTGGTGTTTCACTCGTTGCGGCACTCTCTGGCTTCCCTGATGCAGGCTAGAGGAGTTCCAACAACTTATGCTCAAGCGGTGATGGGGCATGCATCCGGGACGATTACTTTTGATACTTACGGGGCGGGTGTTCCTGTCGAAGTGCTAGCCGAAACGCTCAATGGAATTTTATGTTCGATCCGAAGTTGAGTGCTCGCGGGGCTGAATCGGACGGGCAACAAGGATACTACCAAACCGATGTTGTTCGTTATGCCAAGTAAGCGCCTTCATGCCCATGGATCGTATGCCGCGTATAGCGTTTCGTAAACTTCCCAGAGGTGTGTTCCAGCAGCATTAGTCTCGGGCGTTCTTATGCCTGCCTTATCGCAAGCGAAGCAACTGATTAGAATACCTGCGCATGCGCTGAGGACTGCCCTCTGTGTGTAATCCAATATTGGTCGAAATTGAACATGTGATTGACCGCTGGGCAGCTCAACAAGGTACGGCTCTGTTGCAGAAAGAGATGGATGCGCAGCATGGTGAGATAAATGTCGATAGAGGCCGTCATATATGGCTAATGCTTTCCCCTTGGTAGCAAGACTTTGGAAGTTGATTTCGGTGGAGCCTGCTTTCTCAGCAACAAAATCCCTAAGCTTCTTCTCGAACGGGGCCGCATTCTCATAAATATTAACTTTGCCCAGAATGGCGTTAGCGTGCTTCCTTCTTGAAGCGTAGTCATGAGTTATCAACTCTTCCGCAGTCACAGCCTCTTCCGCAAGCGCGTTCAAAACGAAGAATGTTTCTAATAAACCCCGGGCGATCCCTAACGCTTCAATTGTCATTCCTCCCTCTGCTAAGCATACTGCTGCTTGGAAGTTTGATGTGCAGCGCGCAAAATACAGGCTAATAACTAACTTGGTTTTTCCTCTGGACTTGGGTAGTAGGGTCGTGATTTCAACAGCGAGTTTTGAGCATGACTCTGCAAACATGAAAAGTTTATCATGCCTTTGAAGTTGCGCTTCCCTTATAGATATGCCACTTGATCCCCTGAAGCCTTCAGTGTCAAAACCCACATTGTCCTCCTGTTAACTTAGCTCAAAAATATCGACGCCTATTGGCACCCTGCTGGATAAGCAAGGGCCGAGAATGGCTAGCGCCCGCGATGGCCGTTGGACTCGATATCCCCCGCTGGACTGCCAGCCGCCTACTCTGCGCAGCTTCAACCTAGAGTAACGGTCTGACCTCTATGCCCCTAGCGCGACGGCTCTAAAAGCCCAGGAATATTGAGTTAAAGCGCGATCTACATTGAATTTAGCGGACATATGCCCCTGCCACCCGCTTAGATTCGTCGTAGAAACTCGTCGCAGCGGATCATCTGCCACACACATACCCGAATCGAAAATGGTTTGCACCCGTCAGGCATATCTCGCTCGCTCGGGCAGCCCTAGTTCCCCCGTGGGGGGGGGCAGCGTGTGGCTGTGTGTGCAGCTGGGGCATAGACACCTCTCTTTTCGGGGGGGGCAGGCCGGGGCTGTCGTCGTCTGTCGCTGGAAAAGCTCATGCCGCCCACACCAATGCCGGAGCAGGGCCTCTCACAATACATGCGTCGTCTCAGGGCTTGAGGGCTGTGCTGTCGTGGCGGGCTGCGCTGGGTCTGCCGGTCGATGCGTCGAGTTGGGGGCCAGTGCCGAGGCGCTCGCTCTATCGTTGGCTGTGCGTGCGCTGGTCGGCTAGTGTCAGGGGTTGGGCGCTGGCCGGTCGCGGTTGTCGATGCCTCGTTGATCAAGTGCCGGTCTGGCTATTGGTGGCGGCGGTGCTGGCCGTAAGGTTGGTGCCTATCGGTCTGGCTTGCAGGTGGTGACATCAAACGATCAATTGTAGTCACCTTTAAAACGGGTCATAAGGTGGTGACATCTAAATAGGGTTTGACACTTGTTGGCACCACTTGTATTGTTGTCACCATTACATGGCACCAAATGCCAGCTTGCAGACCAGAGGCGACACCATGACCGCACGTACATACGCCTATTGCCGGGTATCCACCACCGAGCAGATCACAGAGAACCAAATGCACGCTATCAAGGAGCGCGGATACGTCATTCCTGCGAACCGGGTACACAGTGAGACGATAAGCGGCTCAGTACCAGCCTCCGAACGTCCTGTATTTGCAAGGTTGGTAGACCGTTTGGAGAGTGGAGACACGCTTGTGGTGCTGAAACTTGACCGCCTTGGTCGTGACAGCATCGACGTGCAGGCCACCATCGATAAGTTGATGGCTTTAGGTATCCGGGTTATCTCGCTCGACCTGCCAGCCTCAGATCTGACCAGCGTAGAGGGTAGGTTCATCATGCAGGTAATGGCGGCGCTGGCTGAGATGGAACGTGGCCGTATCCGTGAGCGTACCAGCGAGGGGCTAGCCCGTGCCAAAGCTGCCGGTGTGAAGCTGGGTCGTCCTGTAGCTGATGACGTCACGTCTCAGGTGCGCGAGCTGCGTGCCAAGGGTATGAGTCAATCTGAGGTTGCCGAAGCTTTGGGGCTGTCCCTGCGCACCGTGAAGCGCCATTGCGCCAAGGAGTCCGCCTGAGTTGTAAAGCGGGCTGAAGTTTGAGGCCCAGACACTCGGGCTTGCGACCACATGTATCACTGGGTATTCCAGTTGGAAGCCGCCTAGCGGGTTATGTCTTGCTCAATCATATGTTGGCCGTGGAGGGCCACCAGAGCGCGCAGACGCTACGTTCATTCACGGGGCAGGCTAGTCGATCACCTGCCATCACGGTTGCGGGAGCCCATCTGACAGCGGCTGTCCTACTGGTCGAGGGCGGAGGTTCAGGGCAAGCGCCGGGATGGTTATGCGATATGCGCTGTTAAAACTTCGGGCAGTTAGCTTTCTGCTCCGATTGGGGCTGTCACATAAAACCCCAGGACTGTGTGAGGGGGGGGCGGGTAAACGTGCCTCAGGCGCGCTCTCAGTGCCTCACGGCTTCAAAGCGAGTCTAGGCTTTGAATTGCATTATAGGACCGCCAGTAGCTTAAATTGGCTGAGTCTCACAGTGTTAGACACTTGAAACCCACAGTTTTTTGAATTCCAGAGCGGCCAGCGGCAAACGTGACTGGATCGGGCATTCTGGTCATAAAGTCTCACAGTGATTTAGTGTGAGACTGCTGTGCAAATAATAAACAAAACCGCTGGAGGCCTCGTAATCCGTGGTCTGTAGCCCGATGCCTATTTAAGTTGCAGTACAGGAGAATCCCCAGTAGCAACAGTAGTGTAGTAGTTAAGGTAGCTACTGTAGCTACAGTATTATCAAAGTAGTCATAGTTGTATTTCTCCCTTCTTCTCCTTATGGAGAAAGGGAGATTAACTATCTGCTATAGGGTATCCGGTCCAGTAACGCCCCAGAACGCCCGTAGGCAGCTATGACGCAGAATGCCGAGCCGAACACTGCCAAGCGCTTTAAGCGCGAAAAGGGAGCCTCAGAGGGCTTCTGGTTTTGATTATGTCTCACACTGTTAGACTCTAGATTGATCGCAGGGTGGCGGGCGCGCTCCGACCGGCAGCCATTTAAGTTGCAGTAGAGGAACAGCACTCGACGTGGGATCGATACCGATAGGGAATTGCTATGATGCTATTTTATTGCATTGCTTTTCCCTATTGGTTCATCGGTCTCAGGCCAAGTAGCAAAGTAGTAATCAGTAGAAGCAGTAGCAACAGTAGAAAACTCCTACTTCTTTGGAACAAAGAATAGAGCAACCAGAAGCCCCCAAGTAGCAACCAGTAGCGCCCATTAGCTTTGGGTTGCGTACATGACAGTCGCACGGAGATTTAACCCACCCACATAGAGAGGTACAGACCAATGTCTACACCCATTACAGGCGATGCGTCGTCTCAAGTTAAAGCCCAGCAGCAAGTTGGCGTCACTTTGCACAACATGCCGAAGGTTGATTTCACAGCCATTACCGATGCCAGCCACCCTATCAATCAGAGCAATCTCTCTGGTAAGCGCTTGGGTAGCATGGTACTTGCAGTGGACTCGGAACAGGTAGAGAGCGGCAGTGGCCGTATCAGCCTGCTAGTTGCTCATGGCAGTAACCCAGAGGATGGATGGTCCGCATTGTTCGCCAGTCGGATCGGCAATGCTCAATGGACCCCGGCTTATCCTGATGGAGAGGTAGAAGCATGATACGGAATATCCAAAGTGTATCTACCTCAATCACTGACCTCGCAAGCAAGCCTACTCCACGCCTTCCCGGTACGCCGATGGGGGCCACAGGTATTTCATTCACTCCTGAGCCTATTAATGGCAACTCCGGCACTGTTCTAACTCCAGCACAAAAGCTGATGGAACAGACGATGCTAAAGGGTCGGTCATCCGGTTTCTGATTAAGTTGCAGTACAGATAGCGACCCTGGGATCAGGGCATACAAGCTGGGGCATTCCCTGCTCATTAGTAACGGTCTGGTCCCCTCTCTCCTATGAGTGGCCGAGTGTCCCACCTTGTATGCCCTGCATCACCTAGATGCCCCCCAATACTTCAAACCAAACCAAACCAAACCAAACCAAACCAAACCAAATCGAGAGGTCTACTATGACTATCGCACTGCCCATTAAACTACCCGACGCACAGGGTAACTTACACACATTCCTATCAAATGAGGAAGGGCTATATAATCTCACTGACATCTGGCGAGAGTTGAGCCTTCCTGACCGCAAAGCACCTAGCCAGTGGAACAACGAGGCTAAGCGCGAATTAACTAGCTCGGGAAATTTCCAGAGCATAAATGGTAGGGGTGGGCAAACGCTTGCAACTGAGAAAGCATGCATCGCATATTCAATGTGGGTGTCTTTCCCCTTCTATTCACTAGTCGTCGACACCTTCATAGTCGTGCGTAATGACGAGAAGTTGGCAGCGGCCACCTATCGTAGGTTAGCCGAGGAACATCAAGACATGTTCGCGGCCAATGCCCGGAAGGTTAAAGCGTACTCCCGGCTTGATCGTACCCTGTTGCACTGGCGTCATAGCTGCTACTTGGCGGACATCCATAGCCCCGATCTTGCGTACAAGTATGTAGTTCAGAACTATCTGTTCTGGTGTGCCCGTCATCAAGGCAAGTTGACCCGATATTCTCTTACTGACGCTGGCAGAGATGCTGGGTTCTACGTGGTGAGTGGTGGGAATTTCAGCGATGGCCTCCGTGTTACATCGAAGGGCCGTTGCTGGCTCATGGATCACGCGGATGAAATTAACGAGGCTACCCGAGCATGAGAATTCTACGCATCGGATACAACCCGTCATTCAACTATGGCGGCGAGCTGGGCAATGCTGATGAGGGAGATACCGTTAATGGCCGTCAACCTTATGCTGCACCTGTCAGCCTGCAATCGAACTTCAGTGAAGGCCGTGGCGTTCAACTTGTCGCCAAGAAGGTCGCGTAAGTAACTGAATATCTAGCACTGCACTTGCGCTGCTGGCGTTCAACCGTACATGAAAGTCGCAACCCTATACCTACCCAAACCCAAACCCAAACCCAATCCCATTACCGTTAAAGAGAGAGGTTCCAATGACCACAACTACTTCCCGTATCATCAATGAAATGCGAGTTCACGATGCACCTACCCTGCTGGCCAAATTCGGAGCAGAAAAGGCAAAGGCCCGCATTGCTGCTGTTGGTGTTCATGAAACAATGAAAGAAGTAACAGCACAGTTTGACCAGTACCGTCCGTTCCTCATTCCAGGTCGCGAACAGCATGACCAGAAGTTGAAGGCGATGGGCTGCGTACAATCCGATGTTACAAAGTCCCTTCGCAACTTTGAAGCCACCGGGCGTCTGCTGGGTGAACTCCCATCTGGCCTGCCAGTGCCAGAACAGTACAGCAACTTGTTCACATGGCTAATGGACTTGAAACGCGAGATTTCCGCTCAAGCTCCCGATAATGAACTGTTCAAGAACCCTACCGGTCTGGTCGGCTACGACTTCCCGAAATGGCGTGAGTACATCAGCCAGTACAGTGCCGACCTGTTGCCCCTGATCGATGCCATGTCAGGGCGTATCAAGACAGACTATCCGTACTACGACCACCTGCAAGCACTGGGCGAAGTCGCTCATGAACTTGTGATCAACTCCAAGGGACGTAGCGACCATCTGGCTACCAAGCTGCTGGAGCTGCTGCCTACCATCTGCCGACCTTTCACGCAGGCTGGCCGTGAGGCTTTCGAGCTGCTGCAAGTTGCGCTGCTGTCTGAGGTCGATGCCGATGCATTGGTTAAGGCTGGCTGGACCCCACAGCACTCCGAGGTCATCGAGGTGGCTTGTCTGCGTTCCGGTCTTCATATCAAGGCCAAAGGTCCACGGGTTGAGGTAGTCCGTATCTCTGCCTATGAGCTGAACTACACGCGCCTAAGTCAAGCCATGCAGCGCAAGTACAAGGCAGCTCAAGAGGCACACAAGCTGGAACGCGAGGCTGAGGTAATTGCTGGCCGGAAGCAACAATTGATTGATCAAGCCGACCGTAAGGACGCACTGATCCTCAAGCTGCGAGCTGGCGATATCACCACCGAGGAACTGCGCGAACTGGAAGCCCTGTAAGACCGTGGCAAGTATCTGGGAGAACAAGTGACACAAGGTGCAGAGGCGCAAGAGGTGCAAGAGGTGCAAGAGGCAAGCAGGGACGATGGGCTGTGGGAGTGGACATGCGCAGCCTGTAACAACTGAGTCGATCCATCCACTATCCGAGAGGGGACAGGTATGAGCCCGCCCCGCCTAGCACTGCACTGGATGCAGGCAGGTCGAACCTCAAAGAAAGTTGCAGCACGTCAACTCCCCGTTCCGGGCGACATCTGTCTTTTGCGAACTCCCTACCTACTAATCCCACTCCGAGTAGGAATATCACCGTCTAAATCTGCTGGCCATAAGGGACTCACAAAGAAGGGTGACACCCGTATGGAATTCATTTCCGTGATTGATTGGCTAGTGTCCGTTTAGCGTCCGGTAATTTTAATTTCCCCTATAACATCTTGTGGTGTTATCAGCGGAACCTCGGGTTTTATCGGAGAGGTTTTAGAGACGGAACTCGCCAATGCGCCAAGTTGCTGCATGGTTATATGCGCGTATTCCAGTGAGTCCCGAGTCGAGGAAATGTCCTCAAGAACGTTTTTGAATCGTGCAAATGTCAATTCCGGATCTTCAAAGTAGCGACCAGATACCCGCTCTTTCGTTAAAGCTGCCGGATCGCTTGGCAGAGGTAACTTAATAGCTGGCAATAGCTCTCGTTGACTTAACTCAATCGTGCGTGTGACCGCAAACAGCGTTTTCCCTGCGTTTGCCAATGGGGCTACGTGGACAACCAGATCTCTATAAGCCCCAAGTTCGAACAGCCATTGGCCGTGTTTCGCGGATGCATTGAGCTCTCTACCAGCCGCATCCTTTGGCGCTTCAGATTTCCATTTCTTCAGGAGCCCGCTCAGTGTGGTTATTTTTTTGGCATCCGGAACGGAGCTTCTGATCATTACTTCTGAATAAAATTCAGATAGGTAATCTCGCAGTACGCAGGCGTCTACTAAAAAAGATTGTAGGGCTAAATAACATAAAGATGTGTAGCCATCGAGGAAACGTTCATCAGCCGTAAATGGTTTTGACCGAAGCCGTCCATTTAATTGTTCTGCATATGCTTCCGATAGCTGGCGGAGACGCCACTCACATGCTCTGAGTTGATGAGATATTCGAGACGCCAAATCGTAAAGTAAGCCGTTCTTTTGCTTGAAAGCGCCGTGGGCGATAAATGACCACTCGTGACCTTGATCCGCACATAACCAAGTAGGGCTAGCTGCAATGTTCTTAGATCGCCATTCAGGCGGACTAAAGCCCTTAGATGCTTCTGCTGTCGTGTAAAAGTCACAGCCGATCACATTCAATCCTAATCTTTTTGTGTCGGAGTAAAGACTTTCAAAGCTTTTCAGTGTGATCTGAATACCTCGGTTGCTAACTGTATTAGGACGTACCGTTGCCTTAGGGTCCATCCCGTTAAGCAGTCTTCCTCCCCCATGCAAATGAAGTTCGCGTAGTACGGTATGCCATTCCATTTACTTAGACCTTGTGATAGTGCAGGTGAAGTTGGGGGGTAAAGCAGTATCGGGGTAATAAGCTTTGAGGTGAAAAGTGTAGTTGCGCATCTGAGTCTGTGCTCTCTTGGTATGCTAATTTACCTTTGTCAATAACCACTAATTTACGATATTTGCATTAATTCCTAAAAGCTTGGCGACCTCTTCCCTCCGCTTATTACTGAACTGCCACACCCGTCCAATGGACGCGACTGTTACAAACTGGCCATGCAGACTAGTAGGCCATTTGTATTCTGGATCATGTAGTCCACCAACATAAAATGATTTGTCAGTACACCGGTTTAAAGTATGGTGTGTGTTTTTGGTGTCGGCGATTGGCACTTGCTGCTTTTTAGCCTTGCGAAGAACCACATCTTCTTCGCGTATAAGTCTGTTAACTTCTTTTGTCGCTACGGTAGGTGCTGTATTGATATTGTCCATGACGATAGTTAAGTGTCGAATCAGCTTCATCGAAAGGTCAGACCCTCCATCAAAATCTTCTTGTACTCCACCGCCTCTAATTTCTTTTTTGAACTCGCACAGGCGTGACCATTGGTTAGGGTCATGATCTTGAGGTAGCGCGCTTTTTGAGAAATAAATTAATGTAGGACGTTTCTCTTTTATGAAGTATTTTATTTCCTCTACCGTGCCTGATTTTTCTACGCCCGTATCACTTCCAAGTCTGGACCAGAAGAGGGAAACAATAATGTCGCAGTCCTTAACAATAAGGTTGTTAAGTATTCCTTGAGGGCGATCCCCCTGAAGTGGAGCACTATCAAGTTCCCACATAACAGGAAGCAAAATCTTTTCAGTCTTGACGCTATTCATAGAGTTCCAAGTATGAATGGCAGTCTCAATCACCTTTCTCTCAGCACTTACGTCCGAAGGGGATCCGATTAAAACACGGTAGGCGGTCACAGATACTGGCATAAAATACCCCTGTAGATAAGTAGGTGAGTAGCTGTGTATTATCTAAAGTTGTTAAGAAGAGTCCTTGATGATAGTGGTGCTCTGTCGATCTGTCCTGATTCTAGTATTCTGACGATGGAATGGGTTTCATTCCCGTCTACACGTCCGTAAAATAGATAGTATCGATCTCTCTCAAAAGTTTGCCAGTTACGACTTTCGAAGATATCAAGTTCGCAGTGTCCGCTGAGCTCGTGCTGGGGAGATTTGAAATTAAAGAAAACTCGGTTGTACTTGCCTTTTGCAATAGAGGTAGGCTGGCCAAAGAACAAGAAGCTTTTTCCAAGATACCGTTTTATATCTTGCTGGGCTTTCTCTATAGGGACGATTAAATCGCGCAGTAAGACTGCTTCCTCTCCTTCAAACTGAATAGCGATATCAAGGCTTATTTGAGCCAAACGCACAAGCCTACGTACGGTGCGAAAGTGCCCCGGATTTAGCAAATTCCCATCAGCATCGTAGAAGTTCTCAAACCCGCGACCATTTACCGATGAGCCGCCCCGTACTTCCTTCCTTTTATGTGGGTTCTGATCCTGATCTTCATCATCATCGTCCTCATCTGCCTCGTTCTCCGTCAAGCTCTTCCAGCCTGCGAACGTTACGAGGTTGATAGCTCTTTTCTCTTTGCCCCCCTCATCATCCCCACCGCCCGCACCACCCTTTCTCCTGTGTGGACATTCCACCTTATCGAAGCCGGGCATATGAAAGTAGAACGCCGGAACGCCATCTTTCCGCGTTGGGTTCTTGCGGGGTCGCCTACTGCACATGACCCCACACTCGGGACAATAGATCAGACCGTGATGCTCATCATCGGCGTAAGACTCTGGAAGCAATCGGGGAGCATCAACAAGGGTAGCTGGTGCGACCGATGATGGTTGAGGCTCAAGGACAAGAAACGCAACTTTGGGGATTGAGATCTGTGCCATACATTCCTTTGTTTCAATTGACGATTAGTCGACGAAAATGGATCCTATCTTCAACGGATAGTAGCAAGGCGCCATCCAGTCACGCTACCTGCATCTACAAGAGATCGAGACCTATGAAGAGCGGATTCATTTAGCCCAGTCATAGCGCTCAGATGCTGGGCCGTTTGTTCGGTTTCTACAGGTACCCCTCCTTGTCACAAGTCCTGTACCAACCACTGTCACAAATCGTTGGTCAACGCCCTGCTATCCCCGCTACTATAAGGCCACCTGATCCCTCGAAAATCTGTCACTGAAGGAAGCGAATAGCGCGGTTTTCCCCCAACAGAAACCCCTTATTCAACTCCGTCACCTCCCGAATGTAATCCCACAGCAACGTGATCCGCTTCAACTTGCGCAGGTCCTCCCGGCAGTACATCCAGAATTGCCGAGTAATGTTCACTTCTTCTGCCAGTACCGGCAGCAGCCTCGGGTCTTGGGCGGCCAGAAAGCATGGCAGGATCGCCAGTGCGCGGCCTTGTAGTGCGGCGGTGTATTGGGCGATGACGCTGGTGCTGCGCAGTTGTGCCTGGGCGTTGGGCAGCAGGTTGCTCAGGTACAGCAGCTCGGAGCTGAACGCCAGATCGTCGACGTAGCTGATGAAGACGTGCTCGCTCAGATCGGCTTTTTGCTCGATGGCTGGGTGGTTGTCCAGATACGTCTGGGTCGCGTACAGGCGCAGGCTGTAATCGCAGAGTTTGCAACACACATAGGGGCCGTGTTCCGGGCGCTCCAGGGCGATGACGATGTCTGCCTCGCGTTTTGAGAGGCTGATGAAGTGCGGCAGCGGCAGGATATCCAGCGAAATGCTCGGGTAGCTGTCGAGAAAGTGGCTCAGTTGCGGGGTGATGAAAAAGCTGCCGAAGCCTTCGGTGCAGCCCATGCGGATATGCCCGGATAACGCGACGCTGGACCCGGAAACCTGTTCGCAGGCCATGTGCAGTGTGCTTTCGATGGACTCGGCGTAGCCCAGCAGACGCTGGCCTTCGGCGGTCATGATGAAGCCGTTGTTGCGCGACTTTTCGAACAGCAGTGTGCCGAGCGAGGTTTCCAGCGAGTTGATGCGTCGCGACACGGTGGTGTAGTCAACGGCCAGGCGCCGGGCTGCGCTGCTGACTTTGCGGGTGCGTGCCACTTCGAGGAAAAACTTCAGGTCATCCCAGTTCAACAGCCCCAGGGAGGTGATGTTTTTTTGCATGTTGACCCTGCTTTTATCTGCATTCTTGTTAGAAGTTTGCACATCTATACTCCAAAGCACGCCCCCTGACCAATTCAAAAACAAGACTGCCGGGAGACCACGGCGATCCATCTGCACATGCGCTGGATGCGTGGTTTGCTGGAGGGAGAACCGCTGAAATGAACGCCTCGTTGAACGACACCACAACCACCGTTGCTCGCGTAAAACTGCTGATCAACGGCGAGTGGACTGACTCGCAAAGCAGTGAATGGCAAGACATCGTCAACCCGGCCACTCAGGAAGTCCTCGCCCGGGTGCCATTTGTCACGGCCAGTGAAGTGGACGCTGCTGTCGCTGCGGCCCATGCGGCCTATCGCACCTGGCGCGAAACGCCTGTCGGTGCGCGTATGCGCATCATGCTCAAATTGCAGGCGCTGATCCGCGAACACTCCAAACGCATTGCGGCGGTATTGAGTGCCGAGCAAGGCAAGACCCTGGCGGATGCCGAGGGCGATATTTTTCGCGGCCTTGAGGTGGTCGAGCACGCGTGTTCGATCGGCACGCTGCAAATGGGCGAGTTTGCCGAGAACGTCGCCAGTGGCGTTGACACCTATACCCTGCGCCAGCCGATCGGTGTGTGCGCCGGGATCACGCCGTTCAACTTCCCGGCGATGATTCCGCTGTGGATGTTTCCGATGGCGATTGCCTGTGGCAATACCTTTGTCCTCAAACCCTCTGAACAGGACCCGCTGTCGACGCTGTTGCTGGTTGAACTGGCGATTGAGGCGGGAGTGCCGGCCGGCGTGCTGAATGTGGTGCATGGCGGCAAGGAGGTGGTGGACGCGATCTGCACGCACAAGGACATCAAGGCTGTTTCCTTTGTCGGTTCGACCGCTGTCGGCACGCATGTCTACGATCTGGCCGGTCGGCACGGCAAGCGTGTGCAGGCGATGATGGGCGCGAAAAATCACGCGGTCGTGCTGCCTGATGCCAACCGTGAGCAAACGCTGAACGCGCTGGTGGGCGCGGGTTTCGGTGCCGCGGGCCAGCGTTGCATGGCGACCTCCGTGGTGGTGCTGGTCGGTGCGTCGAAACAGTGGCTGCCGGACCTCAAGGCGCGGGCGCAGACACTCAAGGTCAATGCCGGTCAGGAGCCGGGCACGGACATCGGCCCGGTGATTTCACGACGGGCCAAACAACGCATTCTGGACCTCATCGAGAGCGGTGTGCGTGAAGGCGCGACGCTGGAACTGGACGGTCGCGAGGTTTCGGTGCCGGGTTACGAGGGCGGCAATTTCATAGGGCCGACGCTGTTCTCGGGTGTCACCACCGACATGCAGATCTACACCCAGGAAATTTTCGGACCGGTGCTGGTTGTGCTGGAGGTCGATACCCTCGATGAGGCTATCGCGCTGGTCAACGCCAACCCGTTCGGCAACGGCACTGGCTTGTTCACCCAGAGCGGCGCGGCGGCGCGCAAGTTTCAAAGCGAGATCGATGTCGGGCAGGTCGGGATCAATATTCCGATTCCGGTACCGGTGCCGTTTTTCAGCTTCACCGGCTCGCGAGGTTCCAAACTGGGTGACCTGGGACCGTATGGCAAACAGGTGGTGCAGTTCTACACTCAGACCAAGACCGTTACCAGCCGCTGGTTCGATGACGACAGCGTGAACGACGGCGTGAATACCACGATCAATTTGCGTTGAGCACAGCCTCTCAGCCAGACCAGGAGAACAATAATGAACATCGCATTTATCGGTCTGGGCAACATGGGCGCGCCCATGGCCCGCAACCTGATCAAGGCCGGACACAGCTTGCAGGTATTCGACCTCAACAAGAGCGTACTGGCTGAGTTCGCCGAGCTGGGCGCACAGGTCAGTGACTCACCCCGGCAGGCCGCCGAAGGCAGTGAGCTGGTCATCACCATGCTGCCCGCAGCGGCGCATGTGCGTAGCGTGTACCTGAACGACGACGGGGTGTTGAAAGGCATTTCGCCCGGCGTTCCGGCGGTTGATTGCAGCACCATCGACCCGCAGACCATCCGCGACATCGCCGCTGTCGCTGCACAGCAAGGCGTGGTGTTGGGCGACGCGCCGGTGTCGGGCGGCACCGGTGGCGCGCAGGCCGGGACGTTGACCTTCATGGTCGGTGGTTCTGTCGAGCACTTTGCCGTGCTCAAACCGGTGCTGGAGCAGATGGGCCGCAACATCGTGCATTGTGGTGACGTGGGCACCGGCCAGATTGCCAAGATCTGCAACAACATGCTGCTGGCGATTTCCATGATCGGCGTGGCCGAGTCCATGGCGCTGGGCAATGCACTGGGTATCGATACCCAAGTGCTGGCCGGCATCATCAATACCTCGACCGGTCGTTGCTGGAGTTCTGAGGCCTACAACCCGTGGCCCGGCATTGTCGAAACGGCCCCCGCGTCGCGTGGCTACAGCGGCGGCTTTGGCGCCGAGTTGATGCTCAAGGACCTGGGCCTGGCAACCGAGGCTGCGCGCGCTGCGCATCAACCAGTGATTCTAGGCGCGGTTGCGCAGCAGCTTTATCAGGCCATGAGTCTGCGCGGTGATGGCAGCAAGGACTTCTCGGCGATCATTGAGGGGTATCGCCCGAAAGCCTAGCCGTCACCCGTGTCGGGAATCAGTGGGGCGTAGCTTTGTATCCGGTTTTTACATTAGGAAAACGTGGCAGAACCGGCTACTTTGGACTTCGTCAGATCAGCGCAGGGATGCTCGGTACGCTTCGACGAGAAGCGCCGCATCCTCGCCTGGAGGCTGGCGCTCCACTCATCAAACGTCCCTGACTCAGAAAAAGAAGAGATCGACCATGAAGTTCGAACCCCTCGCCAGATCGCTGATAGCGACGGCATTGATCGTCGCTTATTCCCCCTCATTTGCTGCATCACAAGCCCCGGTTGCCGCCGAAAACGGCATGGTCGTGACGGCTCAGCACCTGGCTACCCATGTGGGTGTCGATGTACTCAAGGCTGGCGGCAACGCCGTCGATGCGGCTGTAGCGGTCGGTTACGCGCTGGCGGTGGTCTATCCTGCGGCCGGTAACCTCGGTGGCGGCGGCTTCATGACCGTCCAGTTGGCGGACGGGCGCAAGACTTTCCTCGACTTCCGCGAAAAGGCACCTCTGGCCGCGACGGCCAACATGTACCTGGACAAGGACGGCAAGGTCATTCCTGATCTCAGTGCCAAAGGTCATCTGGCCGTTGGCGTGCCGGGCACCGTGTCCGGCATGGAAATGGCCCTGAGCAAGTACGGCACCCGCAAACGCGAAGAAGTTATCGCCCCGGCGATCAAGCTGGCCGAGGAGGGCTTTGTGCTGGGTCAGGGCGATGTCGACATGCTGTCGAGCGCCACGGAGGTGTTCAAGGCAGATATGGCTGATTCCGGGTCGATCTTCCTCGACAAGGGCGAGCCGATGCAGGTCGGTCAGAAGCTGGTGCAGAAAGACCTGGCCAAGACTCTTAAAGAAATCTCCGATAAGGGCAGCGATGGTTTCTACAAGGGCTGGGTCGCCAAGGCTCTGGTCGATTCAAGCCAGGCTGGCAAGGGCATCATCACCCAGGCCGACCTCGATCATTACAAGACCCGCGAGCTGGCTCCGGTCGAATGCGACTACCGTGGCTACCACGTGGTGTCAGCGCCACCTCCAAGTTCCGGTGGCGTGGTCATCTGCCAGATTCTGAACATCCTCGAGGGCTACCCGATGAAAGAGCTGGGCTTCCGCTCGGCGCAGGGTATGCATTATCAGATCGAAGCCATGCGTCATGCCTACGTAGACCGCAACAGCTATCTGGGCGACCCCGATTTCGTCAAGAACCCGGTCGAGCACCTGCTGGACGTGAAGTACGCGGCCAAGCTGCGTGAGGCCATCGAGCCGCAAAAGGCTGGCGACTCGAACAAGATCAAACCGGGCGTCGCGCCCCATGAAGGCAGCAACACCACCCATTATTCGATCGTCGACAAATGGGGCAATGCGGTCTCGGTGACCTACACCCTGAACAACTGGTTCGGCGCGGGCGTGATGGCCAGCAAGACCGGTGTGATTCTCAACGACGAAATGGATGACTTCACCGTCAAGGTCGGCGTGCCCAACATGTATGGTCTGGTGCAGGGCGAAGCCAACGCCATCGCGCCGGGCAAGACGCCGCTGTCTTCGATGAGCCCGACCATCGTCACCAAGGACGGCAAGGCTGTGATGGTCGTCGGCACGCCGGGCGGCAGCCGCATCATTACCGCCACGCTGCTGACCATGCTCAACGTCATCGACTACGGCATGAACATTCAGGAAGCGGTGGATGCGCCGCGCTTCCACCAGCAATGGCAGCCTGAGGAAACCAACATCGATACCTTCGCGGTCAGCCCTGACACGCTGAAGATTCTTGAGAGCTGGGGCCACAAGTTTGCCGGTCCGCAGCCACTCAATCATGTGGCAGCGATTCTGGTCGGCGCGCCTTCGCTGGGCGGCAAACCGGTCGGTAACAACCGCTTCTACGGTGCCAACGACCCGCGTCGCAACACCGGGTTGTCACTGGGCTACTGAGTCACTCTGTGATCACGCCACGGTTCCGAGCTTCAGGACCGTGGCGTTTTCGTTTCTGGTGCCGGGTCAGTTGCTTACCCAACGCTGTCTGCTCCAGCCGCTCAACGCGTCAACGGCGAACACCAGGATCAGCATCGCCAGAATCACGGTGCTGGCCTGCGCTTCCTGAAACAGGCTGAGACTTATGTAAAGCATCTGGCCCAACCCACCCGCGCCAACAAAACCCAGCACGCTGGCCATGCGAATGTTGTTCTCCCAGCGGTACAGCGTGTAGGCCAGCAACTGCGGCCACAGGTTGGGCAGGGTGCCATAGCCGAATGCCTGCCAGGCGCTACCGCCTTGCAGGCGAATGGCAGCGGCGGGCTCGGGCGCGGTGTTTTCCAGCGCTTCGGCAAACAGACGGCCCAGAACGCCCGTGGTGTGCAGTGCCAGCGCAAGCGTGCCTGCATTGGGGCCGAGCCCGGCAGCCAGCACCATCAACACGGCCCACACCAGTTCCGGAATGGCACGCAGTGCATTGAGCAGCAGACGACTCACGCTGCGCAACGGCCAGCCCAGGCGACCGGCAGCGGGCAATGCCAGCAACAAACCTGCGATGGCAGCCAGCAACGTGCCAAGTGCCGACATGGCCAGCGTTTCCAGAGCGCCCTGGCCGATTGCCTGCAAATGCTCACTGCTGAGGTCCGGGCTCATGAAGCGCAATGCATAACGGCCCATCTGTGTCAGGTTGTCATGATTGCCCAGGGTGAAGAGGTCGAGGCCGAGGTACATAAACGATGCGATCACTGCCGTAATCATCGCCAGCACCAGCAGCAGATTGCCTGCGCGCTTCATGTGAACTGCCTGCGCAGCAGGCGGCTGAGCTGGTCGGCGAGCAGCACCAGCAGCAGGAAGGTCAGCAGCATGCTCGCCACTTCGTCACCGGCGAACATGCGCATCGACAGGTCGATCTGCTGACCCAGTCCGCCTGCGCCGACGAAACCCATGACCACCGAAGCGCGCACGGCGCACTCCCAGCGGTACACAGTGTACGACGTCAATTCGGCGGCCGCGTTGGGCAGGATGCCGTAAGCCAGCGCGGCCAGGCGACCGCTGCCTGCCTGGAGCAGCGCGTGGGCCGGGCGTTGGTCCACCGATTCGAAAATCTCCGCGTACACCTTGCCGAGCATGCCCGCATAGGTGATGGCGATGGCCAGCACGCCGGCCGTCGGGCCCAGGCCGACCGCGCGCACGAACAACAGCGCCCAGACGATTTCCGGCACGCTGCGCAGGAAGATCAACACGCCGCGTACCGGCCAGCGCAGGCATTGGCCGAGCCAGCCGGGACGCCCGCCGCGTGAGGCGGCCGACAGGGACAGCGCCTTGCTGGCGAGCAGGCTTGCCGGTACAGCCAGCAGCAGAGCAAGGGCGATGCCAGCCGTGGCGATAGCCAGCGTTTGCAATGTCGCCTCCAGCAACAGCCCGAGGAATTCTGCAGAGTGCGCCACCGGCCAGAACCCAGCGAGAAAGCTGCCCATCGTCCTGGCGTTATCGGCTTGCAGTAATACAAACGGGTTCAGTTCGGCCAGCCGAATGCCCGGCCAGAGCAGGGCGACCGTCAGCAGCGTCAGCAACAGGCGTGGCGTTGCCGCCGGGTCGCGCTGATCCTGAGTCAGCATCGCGACGTCCAGAGTGTTTCAGCCACATCCGGGGCAGGCTGAGGGCTCAGTTGTTCATTGGCATACAGGGTGTCGAGATGCTGCCGGTCGACCTCGTTTGCGGCGAGGTCGAAGTGAACTTGCCCGTCGCGCACCCCGATGATTCGCGGAAAGTGCGCCAGCGCCAGCTCCACCGCATGCAGACTGGCGACCAGCGTCACGTGGTGCTCGATGGCGTGCTGGCATAACAGCGCAAGGGTGTGATCGGCCAGACGCGGGTCCATCGCCGAAACCGGCTCGTCGGCCAGCAGCAGTTCAGGTGCCTGATACAAGGCGCGGGCGATGCCAACGCGTTGCAGCTGCCCGCCAGACAACTGCTGGCAGCGCTCGAACAGTTTGTCCGCGAGGTCCAGACGTGCCAGCACTTCGCGGGTGCCAGAAACGTCCAGTGGGTGCAGCAGGTTCAGCAGACTTTTGCCCAGCCCCCATTGACCAAGTTTGCCCGCCGACACTGCAGTGATGACCCGCTGGCGCGCGGGTAACGGCGGTGCCTGATGGATCAGCGCAATGCGGCTACGCAGGCGCTGGCGGCGTTTGCTGGAAAGCTGCCAGGGATCAGCCCCCAGCACTTCCAGTTGTCCGGCACTGGGCGGCAACGCGCTGGCCAGCAGATTGAGCAGCGTTGTCTTGCCCGCACCCGACGGCCCGATGATCGCGACCCGCTCGCCACCAGCGATGTTCAGATCAAGACCGCGCAACGCCAGTGTGCCGTCGCTGTGGCGCAGTTCGATGCCGGACAGACGCAGGGTCATTTCAGCAGGTCGGCAGCGCGAGCGGCTTCTTCGATGCCTTTGTAGTTCTCGGGCTTGGTCTCGATGAAGCGGCTGGCAGCCTGAAGATCAAGGATTGCCTTCTGCTCCGGGTTGGCCGGGTCAAGGTCAAGGAAGGCCTGTTTGATCTTCGCCGCCAGCGCCGGGTCGAGGCTGCCGCGTACAGTCCAGTTGTAGTCGAAATACGTTGGCGTGGTCTGGAAGACGTGAACCTTGCTGGTGTCGACCTTGCCGCTGGCGACCAGTTTGTCCCAGACGCTGGCGTTGAGCACGCCTGCATCGACCTTGCCCGCTTGAACCCAGGCAGCGGTCGCGTCATGCGCGCCGGAGTAGGCGACGCGGCTGAAGAACGTTTCCGGCTTGATGTTTTCCTTGAGCATGAAATAACGCGGCATCAGGCTGCCGGAAGTGGACGACACCGAGCCGAAGGCAAACGTCTTGCCCTTGAGGTCCGCCAGGGTTTTCACGTTCGGGTCGGAGGTGATGAATTTGCTGGTGAATTTCGCATCCTGCTCGCGTTGTACCAGCGGCACCGCATTACCGGTCTTGAGGTTGACCTGAACGAAGGTGAAGCCGCCCAGCCAGGCCATGTCGAGCCGGTCAGTGGCCAGCGCTTCGACCACTGCCGGGTAATCCGCGACCGGAACGAACTCGACTTTCATGCCCAGCCGTTGCTCCAGATAAGCACCCAGCGGCTTGAACTTGCGCAGCAGTTCGGTGGGCGCTTCGTCGGGAATGGCCGAGACGCGAAGGGTGTCGGCCGCATGGCTGGTCAGCGCGGAGAAGGACAGGGCAAGGCCGGCGGCGAGCGCCAGGGTACGCTTGAGCATGGAGGTTCTCCGGTTCAATAGCGGAAAAAGGATAACGTGACGCCCGCCAGCACGAGCAGGCGGCGCTTCACAGAATTCGGTGGTGATGCGCGGGGATTATAAGAGGCATGGCGAGAAAGGCCAGTTCGGCAGATTCATCGCCCGAGTGCACGATCGGCGCACGACGCGGTTTGCGCTGATAAGGGAACAGCCCCTAGACTCCACAGCCTGTTTCCCAGTAACCGAGAGTGTCGCAATGAATGAGCCAATCCGCCTGACCCAGTACAGTCATGGAGCAGGGTGTGGCTGCAAGATTTCCCCCAAGGTGCTGGACGTGATCCTCGCTGGCAGCGGCGCTCAGAACCTCGACCCCAAGCTCTGGGTCGGCAATGCCTCGCGCGATGACGCGGCGGTCTATGCACTGGATGACGAGCGCGGCGTGGTCTCGACCACTGACTTCTTCATGCCCATCGTCGATGACCCGTTCGACTTCGGCCGTATCGCCGCGACCAATGCCATTAGTGATATCTATGCGATGGGCGGCGATCCGCTGATGGCCATCGCCATCCTCGGCTGGCCGGTCAATATCCTCCCGCCAGAAGTGGCGCGTGAAGTCATTCGCGGTGGTCGTGCCGTCTGCGACGCTGCCGGTATTCCGCTGGCGGGCGGGCACTCCATCGACGCGCCGGAGCCGATCTTCGGTCTGGCGGTGACCGGCGTGGTGCAGAAAAAGCACATGAAACGCAACGACACCGCCCTGGCGGGGTGCACCTTGTACCTGACCAAGCCGTTGGGCATCGGCATCCTCACCACCGCCGAGAAAAAGTCGAAGTTGCGCGATGAAGACATTGGTCTGGCGCGCGACTGGATGTGTACCTTGAACAAGCCGGGCAGTCGCTTCGGCAAGCTGGCCGGGGTGCTGGCAATGACCGATGTCACCGGCTTCGGTCTGCTCGGGCATCTGGTTGAAATGGCTGATGGTGCAGGCTTGACCGCTCGTCTGGATTACGCCGCTGTACCGCGCCTGCCCGGCGTCGAGCATTACATTGCCGAGGGCTGTGTGCCGGGCGGCACGTTGCGCAATTTTGAAAGCTATGGCGACAGGATCGCTGCGCTGAGCGAGGCCCAGCGCGACCTGCTGTGCGACCCACAGACCAGCGGCGGTCTGCTGGTCGCGGTCAGCCCTGAAGGTGAGGCGGAGTTTCTGAAGGTGGCTGCCGAACTGGGCCTGCTGCTCAATCCTATCGGCACCCTACGTGAGCGACAGACCCACGCCGTCGAGGTGTTCTGATGGCCGACAACAGCAGCGACTACCGCACACTTTTTCTCAATGACGTGCCGATGATGGACGCTCGTGCTCCGGTGGAGTTTTCCAAGGGGGCTTTTCCTGGTGTGATCAACCTGCCGCTGATGAACGACATCGAGCGGCAGAAGGTCGGTACCTGCTACAAGCAACACGGTCAGGACGCCGCTATCCAGCTCGGGCATCAATTGGTCTGCGGTCAGGTCAAGGACGAACGTGTCCGCGCGTGGATCGAGTTCGCCAGGGCGAATCCGGATGGCTACCTGTACTGCTTTCGTGGCGGCCTGCGCTCGCAGACGGTCCAGCGCTGGCTGAAGGATGCCGGGGTCGACTACCCGCGCGTTCTTGGCGGCTACAAGGCGATGCGCACGTTTCTGCTGGATACCCTGCACGAGGTGGTGAGCGAGTGCGATATCGTCGTGCTCGGCGGAATGACCGGCACGGGCAAGACCGAAGTGTTGACGCAGCTGCGCAACAGCCTGGACCTGGAAGGCATCGCCAACCACCGCGGCTCCAGCTTCGGTAAGCGTGCCACCGGGCAGCCGGCGCAGATCGACTTCGAGAACCGGCTGGCCATCGATTTGCTCAAGAAGCGCGCAGCCGGTATCGAACAATTCGTCGTGGAAGATGAAAGCCGTCTGGTCGGCAGTTGCAACGTGCCGCTGGAGCTTCATCAAGCAATGCAAGGCTGCCCGATGGTCTGGCTGGAAGACAGCTTCGAGAACCGCGTCGAGCGCATTCTCGACGACTATGTGATCAACCTCTGCGCAGAGTTCATCACCGTCAAGGGCGAAGAGCAGGGCTTTGGCCTGTTCGCTGAGCGTCTATTGCAGAGCCTGAACAACATTCACAAACGCCTGGGCGGCGAGCGTCATCAACGCTTGTCCGGCCTTATGCAGGCAGCGCTGGACGAGCAACAGCGCAGCGGTAAGGTTGATCTGCACAGGGGCTGGATCGAGGGCCTGCTCGGCGAATATTACGACCCGATGTACGCTTATCAGCGCGAACATAAAGCTGCGCGTATCGAATTCGCCGGCAACCAAATGGACGTGCTGGCCTATTTGCGCGAGCGGTCTGACAAACGTTAGGCCCCACTTTTTATCGACCTGGGCAGGGATGCCATGCACTCAATTCTCGACTTCTATCAAACCCTCGGCTGGGGCCTTTCGGCGCTGGTGATCGGCACTTTTCTGCTGGCCGGCACGGTCAAAGGTGTCATTGGCCTCGGCCTGCCCACTGTAGCGATGGGCTTACTGGGGCTGGCCATGCTGCCGGCGCAGGCTGCGGCGCTGCTGATCATTCCATCGACCTTCACCAACGTCTGGCAACTGGCGACGGGCGGAAACCTGCGACCGCTGCTGAAGCGGCTATGGCCGATGCTGGGCATGATTCTCATTGGTACTCTGGCCGGGGCTTTCTGGCTTGGCATGAGCGGCAGTCATTCGATGACGCGAGCATTGGGCGGTGCGCTGTTTCTTTATGCATTGAGCGGGCTGTTGCTGCCGACCTTCAGGGTCGCGGCCGCCAAAGAGCGCTGGCTGGGGCCGTTGTGCGGCCTGATTACCGGGGTTATCGCTTCGGCCACCGGCGTGTTCGTGATTCCCGTGGTGCCTTATTTGCAGGCTTTGGGGCTTGAACGCAATCAACTGGTGCAGGCGCTGGGGTTGTCCTTCACTGTTTCCACGCTGGCGTTGGCAGCGGGCTTGTCGTGGAACGGTGCGCTGGGCGGCGCAGAACTGGGCGCATCCACATTGGCGCTGATGCCAGCCCTGTTGGGCATGCTGCTGGGGCAATGGCTGCGCCAGCGAATCAGCGCGGCGCTGTTCAAGCGCGTGTTCTTCATCGGCATGGGGCTGTTAGGGCTGCACCTGCTGATAAAGGGTTGAGCCTGATGGGGTAAACCTGTCTTCATCCGCTCAGGCATTTTTCTCAATAGTCTTAACGCCATTCGTGACTGTGAAGCAAGAGTATTTTGCCCTTCGCTGTCTTACTCATGGGCGCACATCTCTTTACTCTCGGCTCATCCATTAATCACCTCCATCTCAGCCTCAAGACGGGCGGGGTCGGGTAGCGAGAGATCAGCCATGAAAAAAGTATTGTTCCTCAACGGCGGCAAGCAGTTCGCGCACTCCGATGGTCGTTACAACGCAACCCTGCATCAGGCTGGTGTGGCGTTCATGGACCGTGCCGGTTTTGATGTGAAGGAAACCTTCATTGACGGCGGTTACAACGTGGCCGAGGAAGTGCAGAAGTTTCTCTGGGCCGATGTCATCGTCTGGCAAATGCCTGGCTGGTGGATGGGTGCGCCGTGGACAGTGAAAAAATACATTGATGAAGTGTTCACCGAAGGGCACGGCAGCCTGTACGCCAATGACGGCCGCACCCGTTCGGATGCGTCGCAGACGTATGGCAGCGGTGGCTTGCTGCAGGGCAAGCAATACATGATTTCCGCGACCTGGAATGCGCCACAGAAAGCCTTCGATGACGCTTCTGATTTCTTCGAGGCCAAGGGTGTCGAGGCGGTGTACTTCCCGTTTCACAAGGCCAACGAGTTTCTGGGTATGACCGGGCTGCCGACGTTTCTGGCAGTGGACGTGATGAAAATGCCGAATATCGAAGCGGATGTGCAGCGTTACGAGGCTCACCTGGGCAAAGTGTTTGGTGCGCAGTAAGCACAACCTTTGCACTGAACAGCGCTAATATCCTCTGAGCGTTGAGCAGGGGACAACAGTGAAAGCCAGATCTGATGAATTGCAGGTGTTTGTCTCGGTCATCGAAAGCGGTTCGATTTCCGCGGCGGCAGAGAAAATGGGCCAGACGCCCTCCGGTGTCAGCCGTACCCTGTCACGTCTGGAAGCCAAGCTTGAAACCACGCTGATCAACCGCACGACGCGGCGCATGGACCTGACCGAGGAGGGCAAGTTCTTTCTGGAACGGGCCCGCCATATTCTTGAGCAGATGGAAAGCCTGGAAGAAAGGCTCTCTTCCTCCCGGCAGACGCCCGCCGGCCGCTTGCGTATCAATGCCGCGTCACCGTTCATGCTGCATTGCATCGTGCCGCATGTGGCGGAGTTTCGTCAGCGTTACCCGGATATCGAACTGGAACTCAACAGTGATGACTGGTTCATCGACCTGCTTGAGCAGAGCACCGATATTGCCATTCGAATCGGCGTGCTGCCTGACTCGACCCTGCATGCCCGCTCGCTGGGCAGTTGCCTGCTGAATATCGTCGCCAGCCCGGCTTACCTGCAACGCCACGGCAGCCCGAAAACCGCAGAAGATCTGGCGCAACACGTATTGGTCGGTTTCACACACGTGGAATCTCTCAATCAATGGCCGTTGCGCCACGCTGAGGGCGATCGCCTGTCCATCAAGCCTGCCATCTCGGCATCCAGCGGTGACACCTTGCGCCATCTGGTGCTGGAGGGCGTGGGAATCGCCTGTCTTTCCGACTTCATGACCAACGATGACCTGCGCGAGGGGCGGCTGGTCTGTCTGTTGAAGGGCGCCAACAGTGGCTATCGTCAGCCGATTCATGCCGTGTACTACCGCAATTCGCGACTGGCGTTGAGGATTCAGTGTTTTCTGGATTTCATGCAGGAGAAACTTGCTGGCTACACACACTGAAGGTGCTTGAGCGCGATGGGCGTTGTGCGCAGGTAATAAAAAGCCCGTCACGCTGGACGGGCTTTTCGGTTGCGATGGCTGTCAGTGTGTGCGGGCGACCGCAAACTCGCTCAGCTCGACCAGTGCATCCCGGTACTCGCTGGGCGGCAGGGCGTCCAGACAGGCAATCGCGCGGGCGGCATAGTCACGGGCCAGTTGTGCGGTGTAGTCCAGCGCTCCAGCGCTTTCCACAGCATTGCGAATGCTTTCCAGATCTTCCAGACCACCTTTCTGGATCGCCTGACGAACCAGCGCGGCCTGCTCCGGGCTGCCTTCACGCATGGTGTAGATCAGCGGCAGGGTCGGCTTGCCTTCGGCAAGGTCGTCGCCGACGTTCTTGCCCAGGGTTTCGGCATCGCCACGGTAGTCCAGCAGGTCATCGACCAGCTGGAAAGCCACGCCCAGATGGTCGCCGAAGGTGCGCAGCGCTTCGCTCTGTACCTCTGGTGCGTTGCACAGGGCTGCGGCACTGTGAGTCGAGGCTTCGAACAGCATGGCTGTCTTGCCGCGAATCACTTCCATGTAGGTTTCTTCAGTGGTGCTGGCGTCGCGAATCTTCGACAACTGCAGCACTTCGCCTTCGGCAATGATACGGGTCGCCTTGGACAGGATTCTCATGACTTCCATCGAGCCCAGTTCGACCATCATTTCGAACGAGCGCGAATACAGGAAGTCGCCGACCAGCACGCTGGGCGCATTGCCCCACAGTGCGTTGGCGGTGGATCGACCACGACGCATGCCGGACATGTCGACGACGTCGTCATGCAGCAGGGTTGCGGTGTGGAGGAATTCGATGGTGGCGGCCAGCAGGCGAAGGTCATCGCCTTCGCGGCCCAGCGCCTTGCCACACAGCAGTACCAGCAACGGACGCAGACGCTTGCCGCCTGCCGACGTAATGTAATCACCGATTTTCGAGACCAGCGGTACGCGCGACGTCAGTTGCTTTTTGATGATAAGGTCAACGGCACTAAAGTCGTCCGCCACCGCGCGATAGAAGGCTTGGGGTTGCATCAGCGACACGTGCTCCGGATAGGTTGCGCCGCATGCTAGGTCGCGGGGTAGAGCGTGTCAAGGTATGACGACCCGCCTCTTGCAACACACGAATGCCTTGCGTACAATCGCGCACCCTAACTTTCCTGGGCAGCACCTGCCTTACGCAATGCAAACGGGCCGTTCCAGCCCCATGCAGCCATGCCAGCCGATACTCTTCTTATAAAGAGCTGGGTGAGCAGGATTTTCGGAGAAATACCATGTACGCAGTAATTGTTACCGGTGGCAAGCAGTACAAAGTCGCCCCAGGTGAATACCTGAAAATTGAAAAACTGGAAATCGCTACTGGCGAATCCGTCACTTTCGACCGCGTTCTGCTGGTTGGCAATGGCGACGACGTCAACATCGGTGCTCCAGTTGTTGCTGGCGCTACCGTTGTGGCTGAAGTGGTTTCGCAAGGTCGTCACGATAAGGTTCGTATCATCAAGTTCCGTCGTCGTAAGCACCACATGAAGCGTATGGGCCACCGCCAGTGGTACACCGAGATCAAAATCACAGGTATTCAGGCTTAATTCAGCCTAATCCTCATTTGGAGAATTGACTCATGGCACACAAAAAAGCTGGTGGTAGTACCCGTAACGGGCGCGACTCAGAAGCCAAACGCCTTGGCGTGAAGATGTATGGCGGCCAGGCTATCATTCCTGGCAACATCATCGTGCGTCAGCGCGGTACCCAATTCCACGCTGGCTACGGCGTTGGCATGGGTAAAGATCACACCCTGTTCGCGAAAGTGGAAGGCGTGATCAAGTTTCAGGTCAAGGGCGCCTTCGGTCGCCGCTACGTGAGCATCGTTCCGAAGACTGAAGTCTCCGCAGCGTAATCACGCAGTTGCTTAAAAGCCCTGTCTTGCGACGGGGCTTTTTTGTTTGTAGAGGTAGAGAGGCAGGTGAGTCTCTTGCAAAACTGTTTGTGCGGGCTGTTGTGATGTTGACCCCTGGGGTCGCTGGTTTCTGATCGGTATCGCAACGCTCATTTTTGCAAGAGTCTTATGTAATTTATGTGGTTCTGCTCGTCCCTGTGGCGGGAGGCGTGCGTTATGAAATTTGTAGATGAAGTATCCATTCGAGTAAAAGCCGGTGACGGTGGCAACGGTTGCATGAGCTTCCGTCGCGAAAAATTCATTGAAAACGGTGGTCCGAACGGTGGTGATGGTGGTGATGGTGGCTCGATCTTCATGGTCGCCGACGTCAATCTGAATACGCTGGTCGACTACCGTTATACCCGTCACTTCGATGCCGAGCGCGGCTCCAATGGCGGCAGCGCAGACTGCACGGGTCGCAAGGGTGAGGAGCTGGTACTGCGTGTGCCGGTCGGGACCACCATCATCGACGCCACTACTCAAGAAATCATTGGTGACCTGACCAAGGACGGTCAGCGCCTGATGGTCGCCCAGGGCGGCTGGCACGGTCTGGGTAACACTCGATTCAAATCCAGTACCAACCGTGCTCCGCGTCAGACCACTCCGGGCAAGCCGGGTGATCAGCGTGATCTCAAGCTTGAGCTGAAAGTGCTGGCCGATGTTGGTTTGCTGGGCTTGCCAAACGCTGGCAAGAGCACCTTCATTCGCTCGGTATCCGCTGCCAAGCCAAAAGTCGCCGACTATCCATTCACCACGCTGGTGCCAAACCTGGGCGTTGTCAGTGTCGATCGCTGGAAGAGCTTTGTGGTGGCCGACATTCCAGGTCTGATCGAAGGTGCATCCGATGGTGCCGGTCTGGGGATTCGCTTCCTCAAGCATCTGGCGCGTACCCGCCTGCTGTTGCACCTCGTCGATATGGCGCCGCTGGATGAAAGCAGTGCTCCGGATGCCGCTGAAGTGATCGTCAACGAGCTGGAAAAATTCAGCCCGTCGCTGGCCGAGCGTGATCGCTGGCTGGTGCTGAACAAGTGTGACCAGATCCTCGAAGAGGAGCAGGAAGCGCGCAAGCAGGAGATCGTTGATCGTCTGGAGTGGACCGGCCCTGTTTACGTGA
The DNA here is from genome assembly GCF_032586855.1 of Pseudomonas syringae group sp. J254-4. Taxonomy (NCBI): domain Bacteria; kingdom Pseudomonadati; phylum Pseudomonadota; class Gammaproteobacteria; order Pseudomonadales; family Pseudomonadaceae; genus Pseudomonas; species Pseudomonas syringae group sp. J254-4. The sequence goes on from NZ_JAWHOO010000007.1 coordinate 29,145, forward strand.
TCTCTGCGATTGCCAAAGAAGGCACCGAGCAGTTGACCCGCGACATCATGCGTTACCTCGAAGAGCGCAGCCAGCGTATCGCCGAGGAGCCTGGTTATGCTGAAGAGCTGGCCGAGCTGGATCAGCGCATCGAAGACGAAGCCCGTGCTCAGTTGCAGGCGCTCGATGATCAGCGTGCACTGCGTCGCAGCGGCGTGAAGAGCGTGCATGACATTGGTGACGATGACTGGGACGAAGAAGATGTGGACGATGAAGACGGTCCGGAAATCATTTACGTCCGTGACTGATCGCTTGAAGTAAACTTGAACGCCGCTACGATTGTCAGCGGCGTTTTTGTATCCCGAATTTGAAAATCTCTGGCTAAGGTTGGAAGAAGATGCGCAGCAAAGTGACGGGCGCCCAGCGCTGGGTTGTGAAGATTGGCAGTGCCTTGCTGACCGCGGATGGCAAGGGCCTTGATCGCAACGCCATGGGTGTTTGGGTGGAGCAGATGGTGGCGCTGCATGAGGCGGGTGTCGAGCTGGTGCTGGTGTCTTCCGGGGCGGTGGCTGCCGGTATGAGCCGTCTTGGCTGGACGGCCCGACCCAGTGCCATGCATGAGCTTCAGGCTGCTGCGGCCATCGGTCAGATGGGCTTGGTGCAGGCGTGGGAGTCGAGTTTTGCCGAGCATGGCCGGCATACCGCGCAAATTCTGCTGACCCATGACGACCTGTCGGACCGCAAGCGCTACCTCAATGCCCGCAGTACCCTGCGCACGCTGGTCGAGCTTGGGGTTGTGCCGGTCATCAACGAAAACGACACAGTGGTCACCGACGAAATCCGTTTTGGCGATAACGACACGCTGGCGGCGCTGGTTGCCAATCTGGTCGAGGCCGATCTGCTGGTCATCCTGACTGACCGCGACGGCATGTTCGACGCTGATCCGCGCAACAACCCGGATGCACAACTCATTTACGAAGCGCGCGCCGATGATCCGGCGCTTGATGCTGTGGCCGGTGGTACAGGCGGCGCACTGGGGCGCGGTGGCATGCAGACCAAGTTGCGCGCTGCGCGTCTGGCGGCGCGTTCCGGTGCGCATACCGTCATTGTCGGCGGGCGTATCGAGCGTGTGCTGGCGCGGCTCAAGGGTGGCGAGCGTTTGGGTACATTGCTGTCTCCCGAGCGCGGCATGCTCGCGGCGCGCAAGCAGTGGCTGGCAGGGCACCTGCAGACTCGCGGCACGCTGGTGCTGGACGATGGCGCTGTTGCTGCGCTGGCCAAGGATCAGAAAAGTCTGCTGCCGGTGGGTGTCAAGCTGGTGCAGGGCAGTTTCCGGCGTGGCGAGATGGTGGTATGCGTCGCCCCGGACGGTCGCGAGATCGCTCGTGGGCTGAGCAACTACAGTGCCATCGAGGCCCAGAAAATCATTGGTCACTCTTCCGAATCCATCGTGCGTGAGCTGGGCTATATGGCCGAGCCTGAGCTGATTCATCGGGATAACCTGATCCTCGTCTGACTCGAGGCTGCAAAAAAGGACTATTTGATGCGCTTCATGAAAAGTTTGTTGGCGGCCGCGTTGCTGATGCCGGTGTTGGTCTCGGCTGAAGAGATCGGTCAGGTGTCTACGGTGTTCAAGATGGTCGGGCCGAACGATCGCATCGTGGTCGAGGCGTTTGACGATCCCAAGGTCGACGGCGTGACGTGCTACCTGTCACGCGCCAAGACCGGTGGCGTGAGGGGTGGTCTGGGATTGGCCGAGGACCGTGCCGAGGCGTCTATCGCCTGTCGTCAGGTCGGGCCTATACGCTTCAAGGAAACCCTCAAGGACGGCGACGAGGTGTTCAAGGAGCGTGCCTCGCTGGTCTTCAAGACCATGCAGGTGGTGCGGTTCTTCGACAAGAAGCGCAACGCGCTGGTGTACCTGGTCTACAGCGACCGGGTCATCGAAGGCAGCCCGCAGAATGCCGTGACCGCAATCCCGATCCTGCCATGGACAACCGCGCCCGCGCCTTGATGTGGCGCAGGGGTGGACGCAGAGCGTCCAGAACGGCATGCCGATGCGGAGCGTCGCACGATAGTTGAATTATCGTTCCTCACGCTCCAGCGTGGGAAAATGCCTGTCGTGACGCTCTGCGTCACAGGTTTCCGTTGCACCGGCTACTTTCCAGCAGGCAATAAAAAACCGACCCTGAGGTCGGTTTTTTAACAAGCGGGTCGCTTAGGCTGCAGCAGCAAGGCTCAGAGCCTTGATGTGACCGTTCAGACGACCTTTATGGCGAGCAGCCTTGTTCTTGTGGATGATGCCTTTATCGGCCATACGGTCGATAACAGGAACAGCCAGAACATAAGCGGCTTGCGCTTTTTCTGCGTCTTTTGCGTCGATGGCTTTAACTACATTCTTGATGTAGGTACGAACCATGGAACGCAGGCTGGCGTTGTGGCTGCGACGCTTCTCAGCCTGTTTTGCACGTTTTTTGGCGGAAGGTGTGTTGGCCACCGTCGAGCTCCTCGAAAGACTTTGTGAAATAGCAAACAAAATAGGCCGCGAATCATGCCGATGAGTTGAAGTCTTGTCAAGGGCAGTTAAGGTGTTCCGCTGAGTGGTTGCTACATTTGACCGGAGGATTTATTTCCGGCCTGTGACCTGTAAACTCGCGGCCTTTGCTTCGGGCGTTTTTGCGGCGCGAAGTATCGCATAAATGGCGGGCTTAATCGCCCATCCTTTGCCAAGGCGCACAACTCTTTCAATGAATCTACTCAAGTCACTCGCCGCCGTAAGCTCTATAACCATGGTTTCCCGGGTTCTGGGCTTTGTTCGCGACACCATCATCGCGCGCACTTTCGGAGCCGGAATGGCCACCGATGCGTTCTTCATCGCCTTCAAACTTCCCAACCTGCTGCGCCGGATTTTCGCAGAGGGCGCTTTTTCCCAGGCGTTCGTGCCTATCCTGGCGGAATACAAGAGCCAGCAAGGGGAGGAGGCGACCCGCACCTTTGTCGCTTACGTCACCGGGTTGCTGACCCTGGCGCTGGCGCTGGTGACGCTGCTCGGAGTGATCTTTGCACCCTGGGTGATATGGGCCACCGCGCCCGGCTTTGTCGACACCCCTGAGAAGTTTGCGCTGACCTCGGACCTGCTGCGGGTGACCTTTCCTTATATATTGCTGATCTCCCTGTCATCGATGGCCGGGGCGATCCTCAATACCTGGAACCGTTTCTCGGTGCCTGCGTTCGTGCCGACGCTGCTCAATGTCAGCATGATCTTCTTCGCGCTTTTTCTGACCCCGTACTTCGATCCCCCGGTCATGGCGCTGGGTTGGGCGGTGCTGGTCGGCGGCCTGCTACAGCTGCTCTACCAACTGCCACACCTGAAAAAGATCGGCATGCTGGTGCTGCCGCGCCTGAATCTGCGTGATACCGGCGTCTGGCGCGTAATGAAACAGATGCTGCCCGCCATCCTTGGCGTTTCTGTCAGTCAGATTTCTCTGATCATCAATACGATATTTGCCTCGTTCCTTGTCGCCGGTTCGGTGTCATGGATGTACTACGCCGACCGTCTGATGGAATTACCCTCCGGCGTACTGGGTGTTGCGCTGGGTACGATCCTGCTGCCGATCCTGTCGAAAACCTACGCGCAGCGCGATCGTCAGGAATATTCGCGGATTCTCGACTGGGGGCTGCGACTGTGTTTCGTGCTGGTCCTGCCTTGCACATTGGCGCTGGGGTTGCTCGCCGAGCCGTTGACCGTTTCGTTGTTCCAGTATGGTAGATTCGATGCGCTTGATTCAGCCATGACCCAGCGTGCTCTGGTTGCCTATTCAGTCGGGTTGCTGGGGATCATCCTGATCAAGGTGCTGGCTCCCGGCTTTTATGCCCAACAAAATATCCGCACCCCGGTGAAAATCGCGATCTTCACCCTCATAGTGACTCAGTTGCTCAACCTGGCCTTCATCGTGCCCTTGCAGCATGCCGGTCTGGCGCTTGCCATTAGTGTGGGGGCGTGTATCAACGCCGGGTTGCTGTTCTGGCAGCTGCGCAAACAGGAGCTGTTTCAGCCGCAACCTGGCTGGACGGTGTTTCTGTTGAAGCTGGTGGTGGCTGTTGCGGTGATGTCGGCTGTGCTGCTCGGGCTCATGCACGTCATGCCGGCGTGGGACGAAGGTCATATGCTGGAGCGCTTTCTGCGTCTGGGTGCGCTGGTTGCGGCGGGTGTCGTGACTTACTTCGCCATGCTTCTGTTGCTGGGCTTTCGCCTGAGGGATTTCGCCCGCAAGGCCATTATGTAGGCCCGGTTTGATCGTTGTTTTCTGGGGCCACGCCAAGAACCTTCATCCGGTCTTGGTGTGTTGCCTGTCGCCCACGGCCGTGTGTGGTTATAATCGGCCACTTTATGAGCAAGAAGTGCGTTATGCAGCTGGTTAGAGGCCTTCACAACCTGCGCCCCGAACATCGGGGCTGCGTCGCCACGATTGGCAATTTCGACGGCGTTCACCGCGGCCACCAGGCTATCCTGGCGCGTCTGCGCGAGCGTGCCGTCGAATTGGGTGTGCCCAGCTGTGTGGTGATTTTCGAGCCGCAGCCGCGTGAGTTCTTTGCTCCCGAGACCGCTCCGGCACGTCTGGCCCGACTGCGTGACAAACTCGAGCTGCTGAGTGCCGAAGGCGTTGACCGGGTACTTTGCCTGTCCTTCAATCAGCGACTGTGCAAGCTGAGTGCCGCGAGTTTCGTCGAAACCGTGCTGATCGACGGCCTCGGCGTTCAACACCTCGAAGTAGGCGACGATTTTCGCTTCGGTTTTGACCGGGTCGGCGATTTTGACTTCCTGCAACAGGCCGGCACGACGTATGGATTTACTGTAGAAGCGGCGCAGACCGTTGAAATAGATGGCATCCGGGTCAGCAGTACCAAGGTACGCAAGGCCTTGGCTGCGTCGGATTTTGCCCTGGCCGAACGCATGCTTGGTCGTCCGTTCCAGATCACTGGACGGGTATTGCATGGTCAGAAGCTGGCGCGTCAATTGGGTACGCCCACCGCCAATGTGCAACTCAAGCGTCGTCGTGTGCCGTTGAGCGGGGTTTACCTGGTCAGCACGGAAATTGATGGCAAAACCTGGCCGGGGGTCGCCAACATCGGTGTGCGCCCGACGGTAGCGGGTGATGGCAGTGCCCACCTTGAGGTGCACCTTCTGGATTTTGCCGGCGACCTTTACGACCGGCGTTTGACGGTGGCTTTCCACCACAAGCTGCGTGATGAGCAGCGTTTCGCCTCACTGGAGGCGCTCAAGACGGCGATCAATGCGGACGTCGCCGCCGCCCGTGCCCATTGGCATGGCTAACCGCTAAACAAGAGCCTGAAATGACTGACTATAAAGCCACGCTAAATCTTCCGGACACCGCCTTCCCTATGAAGGCCGGCCTGCCCCAGCGCGAGCCGCAAACTCTGCAGCGCTGGGACAGCATTGGCCTGTACCAGAAGCTGCGCGAGATTGGCAAGGATCGTCCCAAGTTCGTCCTGCACGACGGTCCTCCGTACGCCAACGGCAATATTCACATCGGTCATGCGGTCAACAAGATTCTCAAGGACATGATCCTGCGTTCCAAGACCCTGGCGGGCTTCGATGCCCCGTATGTGCCGGGCTGGGACTGCCACGGTCTGCCGATCGAGCACAAGGTTGAAGTGACTCACGGCAAGAACCTCTCCGCAGACCGTACGCGTGAGCTGTGCCGCGCCTATGCGTCCGAGCAGATCGAAGGCCAGAAGTCCGAGTTCATCCGCCTGGGTGTGTTGGGTGACTGGAGCAATCCGTACCTGACCATGAACTTCGCCAACGAAGCCGGGGAAATCCGCGCGCTGGCCGAGATGGTCAAGGGCGGTTTCGTCTTCAAAGGCCTCAAGCCGGTCAACTGGTGTTTCGATTGCGGCTCGGCACTGGCTGAAGCCGAAGTCGAGTATCAGGACAAAAAGTCCTCGACCATCGACGTGGCGTTCCCGATCGCCGACGAAGCGAAACTGGCAGCCGCGTTCGGCGTGCCGTCGCTGGGCAAACCTGCCTCCATCGTGATCTGGACCACCACACCGTGGACCATTCCTGCCAACCAGGCGCTGAACGTCCACCCTGAATTCGAATACGCGCTGGTCGATGTCGGCGACAAACTGCTGGTGCTGGCTTCCGAACTGGTCGAAAGCTGCCTGGCCCGTTACAAGCTGGAAGGCTCGGTCATCGCGACCACCACCGGTCAGGCGCTGGAGCTGATCAACTTCCGCCACCCGTTCTACGACCGCCTGTCGCCAGTCTATCTGGCTGACTATGTCGAGCTGGGTGCCGGCACCGGTATCGTTCACTCCTCGCCTGCCTATGGCGTAGACGACTTCAATATCTGCAAGCAGTACGGCCTGAGCAACGACGACATCATCAGCCCGGTGCAGAGCAACGGCGTGTATGTCGAATCGCTGGAGTTCTTCGGTGGCCAGTTCATCTTCAAGGCCAACCAGAACATCATCGACAAGCTGGTCGAAGTCGGCAGCCTGATGGACACCGAAACCATCAGCCACAGCTACATGCACTGCTGGCGCCACAAATCGCCATTGATCTACCGCGCCACCGCGCAGTGGTTCGTGGGCATGGACAAACAGCCTGAGAGCGGCGAGACCCTGCGCAAGCGTGCGGTCAAGGCCATCGAAGACACTGAGTTCGTTCCGGCATGGGGCCAGGCGCGTCTGCATTCAATGATCGCCAACCGTCCTGACTGGTGCATCTCGCGTCAGCGCAACTGGGGCGTGCCGATTCCGTTCTTCCTGCACAAGGAAAGCGGCGACCTGCACCCACGCACCGTCGAGCTGATGGAAGAAGTGGCGCAGCGTGTCGAGAAAGAGGGCATCGAAGCCTGGTTCAAGCTGGACGCCAGCGAGCTGCTGGGTGACGAGGCTGCCAAGTACGACAAGATCTCCGACACCCTGGACGTCTGGTTCGACTCGGGCACCACGCACTGGCACGTATTGCGCGGTTCGCATCCGATGGGCCATGAAAGCGGTCCACGTGCCGATCTGTATCTGGAAGGTTCCGACCAGCACCGTGGCTGGTTCCACTCGTCGCTGCTGACCGGTTGCATGCTGGACGATCACGCACCGTATCGCGAGCTGCTGACCCACGGCTTTGTAGTCGACGAGAACGGCCGCAAGATGTCCAAGTCGCTGAACAACGTAGTGGCACCGCAGAAGGTCAACGACTCGCTGGGTGCGGACATCATGCGCCTGTGGGTATCGGCGACTGACTATTCGGGCGAGATGGCGGTTTCCGACCAGATCCTGCAGCGTAGCGCCGATGCTTACCGTCGTATCCGCAACACTGCGCGCTTCCTGCTCTCCAACCTGTCGGGCTTCAACCCGGCAACCGATATCCTGCCGGCCGAAGAAATGCTCGCGCTGGACCGTTGGGCCGTTGACCGCACGCTGCTGCTGCAACGCGAACTGCAAGAGCATTACGGCGAATACCGCTTCTGGAACGTGTACTCGAAGATCCACAACTTCTGCGTGCAGGAGCTGGGTGGGTTCTATCTGGACATCATCAAGGATCGTCAGTACACCACGGCTGCCGACAGCACCGCGCGTCGTTCCTGCCAGACCGCACTGTTCCACATCTCCGAAGCGCTGGTGCGCTGGATCGCGCCGATCCTGGCGTTCACCGCCGACGAGCTGTGGCAGTTCCTGCCGGGCGAGCGTAACGAATCGGTGATGCTCAACACCTGGTATGAAGGCCTGACTGAAATGCCTGCCGACTTCGAAATGGACCGCGCCTACTGGGAGCGGATCATGGCGGTGAAAACCTCGGTCAACAAGGAAATGGAAAACCTGCGCGCGGCCAAGGCGATTGGCGGCAACCTGCAGGCCGAAGTGACCCTGTACGCTGAAGATTCGCTGGTCGCCGACCTGTCGAAGCTGAGCAACGAACTGCGCTTCGTGCTGATCACCTCGACCGCCAGCGTTGCTCCGCTTGTGTCGGCTCCGGCTGATGCGGTGGTCACCGAGGTCGCGGGCCTGAAGCTCAAGGTGCTCAAGTCCAGCCATGCCAAGTGTGCCCGTTGCTGGCACCACCGCGAGGATGTGGGTGTAAACCCTGAACATCCGGAAATCTGCGGCCGTTGTGTAGACAACATCAGCGGTGCAGGCGAGGTGCGTCACTATGCCTGACACCTCGTTTGGCCGTCTGGCCTGGCTGTGGTTGAGCGTGCTGGTTCTGGTCATTGACCAGGCCAGCAAGTACTACTTCGAGAACGCCTTGAGCCTGTACCAGCAGATCATTGTGATTCCGGACTTCTTCAGCTGGACCCTGGCCTATAATACCGGTGCTGCCTTCAGTTTTCTGGCAGACGGTGCCGGCTGGCAGCGCTGGTTGTTTGCCCTGATCGCCATTGTGGTCAGTGCCGTGCTGGTCGTCTGGCTCAAGCGTCTGGGGCGCGACGATACATGGTTGGCTGTTGCACTGGCATTGGTACTTGGCGGCGCACTTGGCAACCTATACGACCGTATTGTGCTGGGCCATGTGATCGACTTCATTCTGGTCCATTGGCAGAACCGCTGGTACTTCCCGGCGTTCAATGTCGCTGACAGCGCGATCACTGTCGGCGCAATCATGCTGGCGCTGGATATGTTCAAGAGCAAGAAAACCGGAGAAACCGTCAATGACTGAGCAGTCTTCGACTCAAGGCTCGTCTGGTGAGCTGCGCATCGGTCAGAATACGCAGGTCACCTTGCACTTCGCCCTGCGTCTGGAAAACGGCGATACCGTCGACAGCACCTTCGAAAAGGCTCCGGCCACGTTCAAGGTTGGTGACGGCAACCTGTTGCCCGGTTTCGAAATGGCGATTTTCGGCTTCAAGGCGGGCGATCGTAAGACCGTGGAAATTCCGCCGGAAAACGCCTTTGGTCAGCCCAACCCACAAAACGTGCAGATCATGCCACGCTCGCAGTTTGTGGGAATGGAACTGTCCGAAGGGTTGCTGGTGATCTTCAACGACGCCGCCAATACCGAATTGCCCGGCGTGGTGAAGGCTTTCGATGATGATCAGGTCACCATCGACTTCAATCACCCGCTGGCAGGCAAGACACTGAGCTTTGAAGTGGAAATCTTCGAAGTGAAGGCGATTCTGGCTTCCTGACCTTCGCCCGGCCCAGGCCGGGCTGCCCGTACCAACCATGAGGCACAGCATGCAAATCAAACTCGCCAACCCCCGCGGCTTTTGTGCCGGAGTGGACCGCGCGATCGAAATCGTCAATCGCGCTCTGGAAGTGTTTGGTCCGCCGATTTATGTGCGCCATGAAGTCGTTCACAACAAATTTGTCGTCGAAGACCTGCGCTCTCGCGGTGCGATCTTCGTCGAAGAGCTGGACCAGGTGCCGGATGACGTCATTGTCATCTTCAGCGCCCACGGTGTTTCCCAGGCGGTGCGTACCGAAGCAGCTGGCCGTGGCCTGAAAGTATTCGATGCCACCTGTCCGCTGGTGACCAAGGTGCATATCGAGGTCGCCCGTTACAGCCGTGACGGCCGCGAGTGCATCCTGATCGGCCACGCCGGTCACCCGGAAGTCGAAGGCACCATGGGCCAGTACGACGCCAGCAATGGCGGCGCGATCTATCTGGTCGAAGACGAAGAGGACGTCGCCAGCCTGCAGGTGCGCAACCCCGATTCCCTGGCGTTCGTGACCCAGACCACCTTGTCGATGGACGACACCAGCCGGGTAATCGACGCGTTGCGCAAGCGCTTCCCGGCCATTGGCGGGCCGCGCAAGGACGACATCTGCTACGCCACGCAAAACCGTCAGGACGCGGTCAAGCAACTGGCCGACGAGTGTGACGTGGTGTTGGTAGTGGGCAGCCCGAACAGCTCCAATTCCAACCGCCTGCGCGAGCTGGCCGAGCGCATGGCGACTCCGGCGTACCTCATCGACGGTGCCGAGGACATGCAACAAGGCTGGTTCGAAGGCGTCGAGCGTATTGGCATTACCGCGGGTGCGTCGGCCCCGGAAGTTTTGGTGCGTGGTGTGATCCAGCAATTGCAAGCCTGGGGCGCCACCGGTGCGGATGAACTCGCCGGTCGCGAGGAGAACATCACGTTCTCCATGCCCAAGGAATTGCGCGTCAAGTCGCTGCTCTGAAGCTGCCTACCCGCACAACGCAACATCACGCCTCGTGTCCTCTATCCTGACCCGTCCAGTCGGCGCAACTATCACGCGATAGCTGCTGACCGGCTGGTCGTTTAGGCACACATGCAACGTGCCGTTGGTTCTGTTGCGCAAGTTGCCCAGGCCGTTGAAACTCAGTCGCTCCGTCACTTTCTGGTTGCCGACCACGCGGGTCATTCCGCCATTGGCGCGCTCTACAAGCAGCGTATCGTTTTCGTCGGGGCCTTTGCCGTCCAGGTCGAGTATGATCCGCCAGCCGTTGCTCCAGTCATCTTCAATGGCATGAATCGTCACAATTTGGTTGCGCGTTATAGCGGCGACTCTTGCCGAACGGATACCGCTGGCCAGTTCCTGAGCGGTGGCGAGCCCGCGGCTGGATTCGATCAGTTGCTTGAAAGAAGGTGTTGCGACGTTGGCCAGAATGCCGATCAGTGCAACGACGATCAATAATTCGATCAGTGTGAACCCTGCATGCCTCATATGCTTTCCTCCCTGGAAACCGCGTTCTCAGAACCTTGCGGGCATTCGTCGTCACAAAACAACCGTACGTCCCGCTGTGGATTTTCCTGCGGCATTGCTGCCTTATAGTCGTAACGTCTAGGAGACACTCAATGCGTCATATAGCCAAGGGATTCAGCCTCATCGAATTGTTAGTCACTGTGTCCCTGGTAGGCATCCTTGCGGCTATCGCTATCCCGAATTTCGCCAGTTCCATTCAGAGCAACAAGGCCGACACCGAGCTCAGCGATTTGCAGCGGGCGCTCAACTATGCGCGACTTGAGGCGATAAACCGGGGAGTGACGGTGCGTATTGCGCCGACCAGCGGGACGGCGTGGACTGGCGAATTGCAGGTTTATCTGGTTTCCGATGCCAACAAGAAGGCGCTTCGTACAGTGGCTGCAATGAGCAGCGGCGGTACGTTGGTGGCGGATCCCAATGTGGCGGCATTCGATTTCAACAATCTGGGCGGGCTAATCGTGCCGTCTTCGCTGGTAACCATGACCTACACCCGAGGCAGTACTACCAAAACCATGAGTATCTGCCTGACAGGCCGGATCGTCCTCAGTGGAAGCTGCAATGCCCAATGAAACCCGACATCGCCAGACCGGCATGACCCTGATCGAGGTGCTGGTTTCGGTACTGATCCTGGCTATAGGCCTGCTGGGCGCAGCCGCTATCCAGCTTAATGCCCTCAAATACACCGACAGTTCGGCCATGACCAGCCAGGCCAGCTTCATTGCGTACGACATGATGGATCGTATTCGGGCGAATGTTGATGGCAATGCGAGTGCCAACGGGTCGACCAATGTCCTGGCGAACTATGCCCTGGCGAGTCTGGCTACGGAGCAAGTCGCCAACCCGAACGATGCCAGGGTGCAGGATTTGTATGATTTCAAAACCAATATCGTTAATTTTGCGGGCGCAAGCGGCACGGGCAGTATTGATGTCAGCAAGGCTCCGGAGGTGACTATCATCATTGGTTGGAGCGATGCACGCGCTGCGGGTTCGAGCAATCAGGCAACAGGGAATACGACCGTCAGCCCGACCACTCAGATCTTCAAACTGGTCTCCCGGATCGGGGTCAACCCATGAGAAAACCGTCCAAAGGCTTCGGTCTGGTCGAAATCATGGTGGCGCTGGTGCTGGGGTTGGTTGTCAGCCTGGGTATCGTGCAGATATTCACTGCCGCCAGAGGCACTTATCAAAGCCAGAATGCAGCTGCCCGGATGCAGGAAGATGCCCGGTTCATATTGAGCAAACTGACTCAGGAAATCCGGATGACGGGTATGTATGGTTGCCTGAGTTTCAGCAATTACACGCCTGTAGCTCCCGCAGTCCCTTGGCCTGCTGCGCTGGATAATCCGATTCTTTGGGATAACCCGACCAAGACGCTCACCCTGGTGACGACCGATGTAGGTACCGCAGGCGGTACGCCGACCTGGACTATCGTTTCAAACTGCCAGACTACTACACAGCTCTACGCCAACACTCGGGCACCTGCTGCGGGGGAAACGGCTTTTCCGCTGCGGCAGCTGGTTTACAAGCTTACCGGTACAAATTTGACCATCCAGTACGGTACGGGCGGCGATGTACAACCGCTATTGCAGAATGTCGCGGATTTTACAGTTTCCTTTGGAATGGCAGGCAACCCGATGTTCTATACCACGGCAGTCACCAAGGCCAATGCTGCTAACGTTCGTAGCGTTCGTATCAGTCTGACGCTGCAGGATGGGCAGAATGGCATCGTCAAGAGTCAGCAGTACAACGTTGTTGCTTACCTGCGTAATCGCTTGTGAACGGGCCGGGTATGAACAAGACCATGCATTTCACCTCAACACAGACTTATGCTTTCCCTGCCAGACAGCGCGGCATGGTGCTGCTGGTCAGTCTCGTGTTCCTGTTGCTGCTGACATTGCTGGGCATTTCCTCCATGCAGAACGCCACATTGCAGGAGAAGATGGCGGGCAGTGTGACGGTTCGTAATGTTTCGTTTCAGGCAGCCGAGGCACAGCTGCGTCTCGGTGAGTCCAGGATCATGGAGTCCAGTTTTGCAATGGCAGTCTGTAACTCATTTGCTGCCTGCGCCCCGCCTGTTGATTCGACAACGGTACAGAATCCGGGGCTGGGCACTTCTGGGGTGACCTGGATCGGAACTAGCGCTGCGATGTTTGGCATTCAGAATCTGGGTACAACGCCTACGCCCATAAAACGTCCTGCAAATTGTACGGGCTCGGTAACGATGTATCGGGTAACAGCCATCGCCATTCAAGGCACCTCGCGAACGGTGCTGGAGAGTATCTATGCCAATTGCTAAGGCGCTTCGTGGTGGCTTGAAATACCTTTATGGCGCGCTGCTTGCGCTGTATCTGGCAAGCCCGGTTTATGCCTTCACGCCAGCGCAAGTGCCCCTGTTGAGCTCTCCGGCGGTGCCACCAAACCTTATGTTGCTGGTCGATAACTCGGGCAGTATGTACAACATCATCTGGGATTCAGGGTTTGACGCATCGGTCAATCGTCCAAATATTGGTTACTACTCGACTCAGTGCCTGAGTGGCTTGATTACCGTAGCGTGCCCGTTCATGAGCACCATTTCGGACGACCAGACCCTGTCGGTGGGGGATATCAACGCCAACAGCATATTTACTCTTTCACTCATGTGTCCATTTGGCGGTCGTGCAGTATTTCGCAATGGCATTCAGTACTGCCTTAATTTGCCGGATCCAGCCGGTAGCGGGCTGACCCGTTATACCGCTGATTACCTGTCTTATCTCATTGATCTGGTCAGCCCCAACTTTTTTGGTGTTCGAAACTACACCAATGGCGTAATTCCCAATGACTATCGAATGAACGTCGCGAAAACCGTGGCGACCAATCTGGTGACCAACAATACATCGCTCAGGATTGGCCTCGCGTCTTTCAACCAACCCACAAACAGTGATCCTGGTCCCGGAGGCAAGATTGCCAGGGTGGTCGCGGACCTCTCTCCGGTAGCGGTCAGCACTTATCAAACCACTGGCGTCTCTCAACAGCAGGCTACGCAGAATATTACTGACCTCAAAACGGCCATCACCAACCTGACCCCGTCAGCCAATACCCCACTGGCTGAAACCTATTACGAGATCACCCGCTACTTCCGGGGGATGACGCCGTTCTATCAAAGCGGATCGACCTATGTGAGTCCGATCCAGTACCGCTGCCAGAAAAACTATGGCGTCGTGATTACCGATGGCTTGCCCACCTATGATCGTACGTTCCCCACCAACGACCCTGACGATGTCCTGGACACCACTCGCTCGCTACCCAACTGGGATTTAAACGCAGCCAATGACGGTGCCAACCTGTCTGGCGATGGTGAGGGAGATACGCTGTATCTGGACGATCTTGCCAAGTTCGCCTATGACATCGATCTGCGCCGGGATGCTGTGACTGCCGGGGGCGACCTGACCGGCAAAAGCTGGGACACCGCAGGCTTTGTGAAACAGAATATGAGCACCTATACCATTGGGTTCACTGCATCGAATCAGATGTTGAACGATGCGACCGATGATAATCATGGCCATGGCAAATACTTCCAGGCCAATGACAGCGCGGGGCTGACATCTGCCTTGAATCTGGCATTGAGCGACATTTATGCCAAGGTCGGTTCTGGCGCAGGCGGGGCGGCAAACTCATCAACGCTCCAGTCGGGGACTCAGTTCTACCAGACGCTTTACGACCCAACCGATTGGCATGGCACTATCAAAGCCTACAACCTGGATCAGACCAATGGAGCGTTGAGTGCACCGGTCTGGACTACCGACACCGCCATCGTCAGTGGGGCAACGGCACCGGTCTTCGAATCCTGGAACGTTGCCACTCCGGGGAGGATCGCTCTGGATTACAACGCCTTCAGCACTGCTCAACAGACGGCACTGAACGCTACCTTGCCAACCAATGCCACCGGGGCAGAGCTTATCGCCTGGGCCAAGGGGACCACCAACGCGAAGTTCAGGACACGTACCCGGCTGCTGGGCGATATAGTCAACTCTTCGCTTGGTACTGCATTCCCTTCACAAAAGACCGCCGCCGACCTGACAGGTGACACCACTTACACCACCTATCTGGCCACCAAGGCAAACAGCATGACTCCCAGCATTCTGGCCAATGCCAATGACGGCTTTTTCAACGTTATCAATACCAGTGATGGTTCAAGACGATACGCCTACATGCCATCCACCGCCCTGACTTCACTGGCTACCATCGCATCGACCACTTATGGATCCGGCGTGCACAAGTTCACCGTGGATGGGCAGATTGCAGTGTTTGATACGCAATTGTCAGCCGGTTCAGCGTGGCGCACCGTCGCTTATGGTGGGACCGGGGCTGGTGGCAAGGCGTTCTTCGCAATCAAGCTATTTGAGGGGACGAGTAACACCGTCAGCGCGTTATGGGAGGTCAAGGCACCTGACACGTCCGACACCAACAACAAATTCAACAATCTTGGATACGCTTATTCCAAACCGGATGTCGCGCGGATGGCGGATGGCACCGGGATTATGGTGGTCGGGAACGGTTATGGCAGTTTCACCGGCAGAGCGTCGCTGTATGTACTGAATGCCAATACCGGGGCGTTCATTGCCGAGATCCAGACGCCGGTGCTTAACAACGAAACCGATAACGGGCTTTCTTCGGTCAAATTGCGTGTCAACGCTCAGAACGTGGTTCAGGCTGCCTACGCGGGCGACCTGAAAGGGCGGCTGTGGAAGTTCGACATGAGTGGTGCAACCGCCGCCAGCTGGAAAGTGGCTTTTGGCGGCGCGCCTTTGTTCACGGCACCGCGTGGTGCCAACCAACCGATAACGGTTCAACCCTTCGTGCTCGATCATCCGCTCAACGGCAAGATCGTTTATTTCGGGACAGGCAAGTTTCTGGAAGTTGCAGACAAGCAAACCACTGCCCTTCAGGACTTTTACGCGATATGGGATGCCGACTCCGGAACGGGTAGCACTGTCGAGGCGAACCTGCAGGCGCAGGCGGTCAATGGCAGCGTCATCAGTAACGGAACTACCTATTTCACATCGACAACCAATGATGTGGATTGGTCAGTCAAGAAAGGCTGGTACATGCCGCTCTCCGCAGTAGCACCCTATCTGGGGGAGCGAATCATTTATCCCGCGCAGACCAGTAGGGGCCGGATTATTTTCTCGACTGCATCCGTAAACTCCGCCGACCCTTGTGAAAGCACCGGCACCGGTCGTTTGTTCGAGCTCAATGCCGCGACTGGCAGCATGCTTAACTATCAGGTGCTCGATACCAGCGGCGATAGCGCTATCAACAGTTCAGACCTGCTTGTCGCGGGACTGGGGTACACCGGCATCCCGGTCGTCTCAGCTATCGTCTCGGGTGCCGGGAACGGCAATGATGTGAAGATCGTTAATAACTCCACGGGCAATCCGGCTGAGCCTCTGCAGGAAAAGGGCGGGAGTGGCAGCCAACGCATCATGTGGCGACAAATCCAATAGGGAAACGAATCATGCGAGCGATATCCAGGGGCTTTACGTTGATCGAACTCATGATCGTCGTGGCGATTGTCGGTATTCTGGCGGCCATCGCGTACCCCAGTTACACCGAATACGTGAAGCGTACCCAGCGGTCGGCGATTGCCAGCCTGCTGTCCGAGCAGACCCAGGCGCTGGAGCGCTTCTATTCGCAAAAGGGAACTTATGCTGATTACAAGGGTGTGGTTGCCAGCAATGCGTACTACACGATTAATCCGGTCCTCAACGCCACCGACTTCACCCTGACGGCTACACCCATAGCCGGCACGCTGATGGCCGGTGACAAGTGCGGCAGTTTCGTGATCACCAACACTGGTGCGCGCAGCAACACTGGCGCTACCTCGGGCGTGACCACCAAA
The DNA here is from genome assembly GCF_032586855.1 of Pseudomonas syringae group sp. J254-4. NCBI lineage: Bacteria > Pseudomonadati > Pseudomonadota > Gammaproteobacteria > Pseudomonadales > Pseudomonadaceae > Pseudomonas > Pseudomonas syringae group sp. J254-4. Next base: position 45,700 of record NZ_JAWHOO010000007.1, read on the forward strand.
GACTGCTGGGGCCGCTAAACCGTTTCCTTGTCCCGAGACCAAGATGTCCAAGCAAAAAACAGTCATTGTCGGCGGTGGCGTCATAGGTCTGCTGACCGCCTTCAATCTCGCCTCCGAGCAGGTCAGCGTCGTGCTGCTGGATCGTTCGGGCGTTGGTCAGGAGTCTTCCTGGGCGGGCGGCGGGATTGTTTCGCCGCTTTATCCGTGGCGCTACAGCCCGGCAGTCACCGCGCTGGCGCACTGGTCGCAGGACTTCTACCCGCACCTCGCCGAGCGTTTGCTCGCACAGACCGGCATCGATCCCGAGGTTCACAAGACAGGCCTGTACTGGCTCGACCTTGACGACGAACAGGCCGCGCTTGAATGGGCGGTGCGCGAGAAACGCTCGTTGACCAGTGTCGATATCTCGGCGGTGAATGATGCCGTACCGGTTCTGGGGGGGGGCTATTCGCGGGCTATCTACATGGCCGATGTGGCCAACGTGCGCAATCCCCGGCTGGTCAAGTCGCTCAAGGCTGCCTTGCTGGCGATGCCCAATGTCGAGATTCGCGAGCAGTGCGAAGTCAGCGGTTTTGTGCGCGAGGGTAGCAGGGTTTCGGGCGTGAGCACGCCTTCGGGCGATGTAACCGGGGATCGGGTGATTCTGGCAGCGGGGGCGTGGAGTGGTGAACTGCTCAAGACCCTTGGTCTGGACCTGCCGGTCGAGCCGGTAAAAGGCCAGATGATTCTCTACAAGTGTGCGTCGGACTTTCTGTCGAGCATGGTGCTGGCCAAAGGGCGCTACGCGATCCCGCGCCGTGACGGCCACATACTCATAGGCAGCACCCTGGAACATGAAGGGTTCGACAAGACCACCACGCATGCCGCGCTGGAAAGCCTCAAAGCGTCGGCCATCGAATTGCTTCCGGAACTGGCCAACGCTGAGCCTGTCGCCCAATGGGCAGGCCTGCGTCCCGGCTCGCCCGAGGGCATTCCGTTCATCGGGCCCTTGGCCGGGTTTGATGGCCTGTGGCTCAACTGCGGTCATTACCGCAACGGTCTGGTGCTGGCCCCGGCTTCCTGCCAGTTGATCACTGACCTGCTGCTGAACCGCGAGCCCATTATTGATCCTGCGCCTTATACACCTTTAGGGCGTCTGCATTTTTCGACTGACTGAATTCAGGCAGGCTGTGTCTCCAGGCGTCGCCCGCTGCCATCCGGCCTGATCCTGAACCAGATCGAGTACATGGCTGGCAGAAACACCAGGGTCAGCACCGTACCCGCAAAGGTGCCGCCGATCAGCGTGTAGGCCAGCGTGCCCCAGAATACCGAATGGGTGAGCGGGATAAAGGCCAGAATGGCGGCCAGCGCCGTGAGTATCACGGGGCGCGCACGTTGTACGGTAGCCTCGACCACCGCTTGAAACGGGTCGAGCCCCGCCTGCTCGTTGTGGTGTATCTGGCCAATCAGAATCAGCGTATTGCGCATCAGAATGCCGGACAGTGCGATCAGCCCGACCAGTGCATTGATGCCGAATGGCTGCTGAAAGAGGATCAGCGTAGGCACTACACCGATCAGCCCCAGCGGACTGGTCAGGAAGACCATGACCATGGCGGATATCGAACGCACCTGAAGAATCAGAATGATCAGCGTGACCGCAAGCATGATCGGAAACAATGGCAACATCGCTGTCATGGCCTTGCCGGACTCCTCGATTGAACCTGCCTGCTCGATCCGGTAACCGCTGGGCAGCTTGTCGATAATCGGCTGTAACTGTCGGGTTATGGCTGTCGACACATCCGGTGGTTGCAGGCCGTCGGCTATGTCGCCCCGCACAGTGATGGTCGGCGTGCGGTCGCGCCGTCGCATCACCGGTTCCTCCATACGCACATCAACGGTACCAATCTGCGACAGCGGAACACGTTGCCCGTCGACGCCGGTGAGGGTGAAGTCCATTATCTTCGCCGGATCAAGTCGGGTGTCGCCGGCCGAGCGGGCGACGACCTGCACGGTGCGAATATCCTCGCGCACTGCCGTAACGGGCAGACCTGTCAGGAGAAACTGCAGTTGCTGAGCCACCTGACTGGAACTCAGCCCCATGGCCTGCATACGGTCCTGTTGCAAAGTGAAATGCAGCGCCGGAGTACGTGTGCCCCAGTCGGTATTGACGGTGCGCATCATCGGGCTGGCGTTCAGAACCTGTTGTACCTGCGCCGCAATGCTGCGCAGTGTTTCCGGGTCGCGTCCGGCAATACGGTAAGCGACGGGGTAGGGCGAATAGGGGCCGAAGACCAGTTGCGTGACTCTTACCTGTGCCTCGGCGGCCAGCCCCTCGGAAATAGCCTGACGCAATCGGTGCTTCAGCGTTTCACGCTGTTCCTGGCTGTCGGTGCGCACTACGATCTTGGCGAATGACGGGTCAGGCAATTCCGGCCCCATCGCCATGTAGAAGCGTGGCGCACCCTGACCAATGTAGGCGGTGACGATCCCGGCTTCCGCCTGTTCAGCCAGCCAGCTTTCCACTTTTGCAGCGGCCGCACTGGTTTGAGAAATCGAGGTGCCATAAGGCATCTGCAGTTCGATCAATACTTCAGGACGATCGGACACTGGAAAGAACTGTTTCTTGACCAGTCCCATGCCCAGCACGGCCAGCACAAAGAGCCCGATGACCGAGCCTGCTACCAGCCATTTGCCTGCAATGACGCGCGCCAGAATCCGACGGAAGCGGTTGTAGCGTGGCGTGTTGTAAAGCGCCTGATGTCCGCCTTCGATCTGCTTCACATCAGGCAACAATTTGACGCCCAGATATGGGGTGAAAAAAACGGCGACCACCCACGAGGCAATCAGCGCGATACCGACGATCCAGAACATGTTGCTGGTGTATTCGCCTGCCGTGGAGCGCGCGAAGCCGTTGGGCATGAAGCCGACGGCGGTGACCAGCGTGCCGGATAACATCGGCGCGGCGGTGTGGCTCCAGGCATACGCAGAGGCAGCGACGCGGTCGTATCCTTCTTCCATCTTCACCACCATCATTTCGATGGCGATGATCGCATCATCTACCAGCAGCCCGAGTGCCAGGATCAGCGAGCCCAGTGTGATCCGGTCGAAATTCTTGCCGCTCATGGCCATGATTACGAAGACCACCGCCAGGGTCAGCGGGACGGCGGCAGCAACCACCACACCGACACGCCAGCCCATGCTGATAAAACAGACCAGCATGACCACCAGCAGTGCGACGAAGAACTTGATCATGAACTCATCGACCGCCGAACTGATATTGACGGCCTGATCCGTGACCTTGCTCAGGCTCATGCCCAGTGGCAGTTCGGCGTTGATCGCGCCCACTTCCTTGTCCAGTGCCGTTCCCAGGTCCAGCCCGTTCCAGCCATCGCGCATGACGATCCCCAGCAGCAGCGCAGGCTCGCCGCCGTTGCGAATCATGAACGTCGCCGGATCTTCGTAACCGCGCTTTACTGTGGCAATGTCCGCCAGCTTCAATGTCCGGCCCTGTGCCACAACAGGTGTGTCGCGGATTTTCTGCAGCTCATCGAAAGCGCCGTCGAGCCTGATAAATACCTGCGGTCCTCGGGTTTCGACCGAGCCTGCGGCAGTCAGCGCGTTCTGGTCGTTCAGCGCGGCAAATACCGTTTGAGGGCTGATACCCAGCGTTGCCAGCCGTTCGTGAGAGAACTCGACGTAGACTCGCTCGGGCTGCTCGCCCACGATATTGACCTTTTTCACTCCCGGCACATGCAGCAAGCGCTGGCGCAGTGATTCGGCGTCACGCGCCAGTACGCGCTGCGGCTCGCCTTTGGCCTTCAGCGCGAACAGCGCGAAGGTGACGTCCGAATACTCGTCGTTGACCATCGGCCCGATAACCCCGGACGGAAGAGTCATGGCCTCGTCACCGATTTTCTTGCGCGCCTGGTAAAACTCATCCGGCACTTGCGACGGCGGCGTGCTGTCGAGCAGAGTCAGGGTTGTGAATGCCATGCCTGGTCTGGTGTAGGTTTCAGCGCGGTCGTACCAGCGCAACTCCTGAAGGCGCTTTTCAATCTTCTCCGCCACCTGATCCTGCATCTCCTGGGCGGTTGCTCCCGGCCAGACTGACACCACGGTCATTACCTTGACGGTAAACGCCGGGTCTTCGGCCCGGCCCAGTTTGAAAAAGGCAATGATCCCGGCCAGCGAAATCAGGCAAACAAGGAACAGGGTAATCGAGCGCTCGCGGACGGCCAGCGCTGACAGATTGAAACGGTCATTACTCATGGACGCGCGCTCTGTGCCAAGGCCGCTTGAGCGGTCACTCTTACTTGCTGGCCTTCGTGCAGAAGGTGCGCGCCAAGTGCGACTATTCGTGTGCCTGGCTTGAGCTGCGTACTGATGCTGGCTTGCTCGTCATCAAGCTGCTGAACCACTACTGGCGTCCAGTAAACCTGTGCTGGCTCCCCTTGAATTACCCAGATGCCCGGTCCCTTGCCAGCGTCATACAGCGCGCCGATTGGCACCCGCAACGTGCTTTGCCCGGTGCTATCTGCGCTGGGGATTTTCACGGTGATGGTGGTGCCCAGCGGGGCATTTGCCATCTCGCCCTCGAGTATCCAGCGAGCTTCGAAGGTGCGGGTCTGACGGTCCGCAACGTCCGACAGCTGTCGCAAGCGTGTCGTGGCGCTGATGTCCTGATTGCCGAACAGCGTGGCCTGGGCGATAGAGCCGATACGGGGGCGCAGGTTTTCCGGAAGTTGAATAACCGCTTCACGCGGTCCGGCGTGTGCCACGCGTACCACGGCTTGCCCGGCACTGACGACCTGACCGGGCTCAACGAGGGTTTCCATGACAATGCCGTCGGCATCCGCCACAAGGTCTGCGTAGCGAGTTGCATTGAGAGCAACTTCTGCCTGCGCTTCAGCTGCACTGAGTCGAGCTTTGGCCGAATCAGCCGTCGATTTGATCTGGTCGTAGCTTGACGCTGAAATGGCGCCACTGCTGCGCAGGCTTCGGTAACGTATCTCTTCGTCTGCGGCCTGCTTTGCCTGGGCTCTGGCCGCATTCACTGCTTCGCGTTGGGCGTTGGCAGCGAGCTTCAGGTCGGCTGGGTCGATACGCATCAACGGTTGACCGCGCTTGACGGCCTGCCCGGTATCGACAAACCGCTCCAGCACCTTGCCGGACACCCGAAAACCAAGGTCGCTTTGCACCCGCGCCGCTACGGTTCCGGTGAAGGAGCGGGGCTCCAGGCCGGCCTCCTGGAGGCTCGCAACGCGCACCAGTGGCGCTTCTGTGCGCGGGTCCGCTGGCGTTTTTTCGTTGCAGCCGGTCAAGACAGCCGGCAAAACACTGGCGAGAGCAAGCAAAACGAATCGGTGCCGGAGCATGGGAATCTCAATGTGCAGTGATCAGTGTCTGCACTTTGATTCCAGTGACCAATTTAGTCAATAGTCACAATTGTTGTTTTGTTAAGGCGACAGGCTGCGCAGCACCAGGCTGGATAACTGACTTGGCCCTTCGTCGGTGTGCTCGAAGCTGTATTGCAGCAGCAGCGGGTTGATGTAGGGGCGCATGACCAGATAGATCGCCATGACCGTTTCATCAAGAGGCGTCTTGCGCTCGAAGTCGCCGGTCTGTCGGCCTTCCTGCAGAATGTCCCGGAGAGTGGCCTTGAGGTGTTCCTCGTAAACCAGCGTCGCCTGCCAGCGTTCGGTAGCTGCCGATGTGGCGATTTCGTACAGCTTGCGGTCCTGCGAAAACAGGCGAATGCTGGCCTCAACGACTGATTTGAACATGCGTCGCAGCTTTTCCGGTGGCTTGTCAGTTTGGCTGATTGCAGCGCTGACTTCGGCCTCGATTTCACTCAGACAGTGGGCGCATATCATCTCGCCGATGGCCTGTTTGGACTCGAAGAATTTGTAGATGTACGCCTTGGAAAAACCGATAGCCCTGGCGAGATCGGACACGGTGGTCTTGCCGTAACCGTACTGGCTGAAATGTTCGGTGGCCGCAATCACGATCTGATCACGAATCTCATGGTCCACCGGACCACGACCTGCTGCGGGATTGCTGATGTTTTTGCTCATGGGGCGGAGCTTACTGACATTGGAGTAAGTGGACAATAAGTGACATTGTTGGGGATTGGTCACGACCATTAAGGTCTCAACGCACGCGACATCCAACCGGGACCGGACGCAGAGCGTCCAGAAACGCATGCCGAAGCGGAGCGTCGCACGATAGATTATCGTTGCCCAGACACTTATCGTTCCTCACGCTCCAGCGTGGGAATGCCTGGGGTGACGCTCCGCGTCACAAATCTGCGCTGCGCCGCCTATTCAGGATAGGACGCAGAGCGTCCAGAAATGCATGCCGACGCGGAGCGTCGCACGATAGTGGAGATTATCGTTCCTCGCGCCCTAGCCCAGACACTTATCGTTCCTCACGCTCCAGCGTGGGAATGCCTTGCGTGACGCTCCGCGTCACAAATCTGCGTCGCGCCGCCTATTCAGGATAGGACGCAGAGCGTCCAGAAACGCATGCCGACGCGGAGCGTCGCACGATAGTCGGTCAGGCTGTGCCGTACGGAGCGCTCAATCCAGGCCCAGTTTCTTCAGCCGATAACGCAGCGATCTGAAGGACAAGCTGAGCCTTTCTGCCGCTGCGGTACGGTTCCAGCGGGTTTCTTCCAGGGCCTGCAGAATCAGCTTGCGCTCGATGCTTTCCAGGTAATCTTCAAGGTTGTCGATGTCGGCCAGGCTAGGGCTGTTGGGCTCCTGGGGGCTGGCGGACTCTGCCAGGCGCAGATCGCTGGCGTGGATTTCATCGTTTTCACAGAGCGTGTAGGCGCGCTCCAGCATGTTTTCCAGTTCGCGCACGTTACCGGGGAATCGGTAGCTCTTCAGCGTGTCCAGCGCCTGCGCATTCAGGCGCGCCACCGGTTGCGTGCCATTGCCGGCAAGTCTTCGGAGAACACTGGCTGCCAGTTGATCGATATCCTCGCGCCGCTCGCGCAATGAGGGGACGCGCACTTCGATCACGTTCAACCGGTAATACAGATCCTGACGGAAACGACCTGCCGCAACCTCTGCGTTCAGGTTCTTGTGCGTTGCGCACAGAATGCGTACGTCCACGATCTGTTCTTGCTGGCTGCCTACACTGCGGATGGACTTTTCCTGGATGGCTCGCAACAGTTTTACCTGCATGGCCAGCGGCAGGTCGGCCACCTCGTCGAGAAACAGCGTCCCGGTATGTGCCGCCTGAAACAGACCAGGCTTGTCTTCGTGGGCGCCGCTGAAACTGCCTTTGCGATGGCCAAAGAATTCGCTTTCCATCAGCTCGGAAGGAATGGCCCCGCAATTCACCGGTATGAACGGTTTGTCGATGCGCGGGCCCTGCTCGTGGATCAGCCGCGCTACAAGCTCCTTGCCACTGCCCGATTCGCCGCTGATGTAGATCGGCGCCTGGCTGCGGGCCAGCTTGCCGATCTGGTTGCGCAAGGTACGCATCGCCAGCGAGTCGCCCAGCAGGCGGCTGTCGATGCTGCGTGCTGGCTGGGCGCAAGGCAGGCTCAGCGCACTATTGACCAGTTCGCGCAGCCTGCCGAGGTCAACCGGCTTGGTCACAAAATCGAAAGCCCCGGCCTTGAGCGCGTTAATCGCGGTGTCCAGGTTGCCGTGGGCAGTGATCATCGCCACCGGCAAATGGGGGTAGCCGTGCTGGATATGCTGGACCAGCTCAAGGCCATTGCCGTCGGGCAGACGCATGTCGGTCAGGCACATGTCGAACGGCTCGCGGGCCAGCCAGTCGTGGGCCTCGGCAACATTGCGGGCGCATCGGGTATCGAGTTTCATGCGCCCCAGAGTGATCTCCAGCAGTTCGCGGATATCCGGCTCGTCATCGACTATCAGGATTTTTTGCCGTTGGCTCATGCTCAGCTCGTTTTGAACGGGTGGGCGAAGGTTATGCGCAGACAACTGCCGCCACCTTGCCGCGGGACGTATTCCAGGTGCGCCTGATTGCTTTCGCACAGCTCGCGTGACAGATATAGACCAAGACCGGTGCCTTTGCTTTCCGTGGTGAAAAACGGCTCGAACAGCTTGGCCAAATGTTGCTCGCTGACCCCCGGCCCGTCGTCCTGCACTTCAAGAATCGGCAAGTCGCTTTGTTGGTCATGATGCAGCTTCAGCCAGACCTGCGCTGACGAATGATTTCTGCCGCTGTAGCGCAGGCCGTTCTGTAGCAGGTTGGTCATGATCTGGGTCAGTTGCCCGGAATCCATGCGGGTTGTCAGCGTTCCGGGGCTGATGTCGACATGAACCGACTGTCCGGCCATGGCGGCGCTGCGAAACTCGGCAACAAAGTTTTCCAGCCAGGTTTTCAGGTCCAGCAATTCGGGTTGCGACTCACGCCGGCGTGACAGTTGCAGAACATTTTCGATGACCCGATCAATACGTCCCGACTGGTCATGAATGATCTGTCCCAGGCGTCGGTCCGCTGCACTGAGTTCTTCAGATTCGTTGAGTAACTGTGCGGCATGGCTGACTGCGCCCAGCGGGTTGCGTATCTCGTGGGCAATCCCGGCGGTCAGGCGTCCCAGCGCGGCGAGCTTGAGCTGCTGCGCCTGATGGGCAATCTGCGACAGGTCTTCAAGAAAGATCAGCGTCTGGCGCTGATCGCCACGATTGAGTGCGGCAAAGCTCGGTTGCAGCACCGGCCCGATGGGTGAAGTCGTGACGCTGCGCGGCACCATGATCGGGTTGACGAGCCACTGACGCAGGCGTTCCACCAACTGCGGCGAGTAAGCGTCGATAACCTGGCCGACCAGTCGCTCGTGGCCCAGTAGGGTAAGGGCACCTTGATTGGCCAGCAGCACCTGACGGTTGGCATCCAGTACCAGAATGCCGGTACGCATGCGTTGCAGGATCAGCGCGTTGAGTTCTTCAAGGCTGTCGACATCCGCTGCACGCTGTTCGGCCAGCACTTCGCTGACCTGCATGCGCGCTGTCAGCGCTTGCACCAGCAGTGCGGCGGCGAAGCACAGGGCACCCAGAGAGCCGGCCTGCACGTAGTCGTTGGAAACCGACGGTGTACCGAAGCTGATATAGAACGTCAGGTAGATGATGCCGATGGCAGAAACGGCGGCGATCAGCAAACCGATACGGCCCCGCAGCAATACATTGCTGATTGCTACGGAAGCAATCAACAGATTGCCTATGCCGCTGGAAGGGCCACCCGCCGCGTAGAACAGCGCAGAGAGCATGATTGCGTCAGTCATTGCCAGACTGAACAGCTGCGCCTGACGGCTGGGACGCTCCAGCAGCACGACGACCAGAATATTGAACACTAGATACAGCCAGCAACCCGAACGGAACAGGTTCGGATTGGCCAGTTGCAACAGTTCGGTTTCCAGGCTGCTGGAAATCAGCAGGACCAGTACGACGCCGATGGTCAGTCGATAAAGGTGGTAAAGCCGCAGGATCCGTTGCGCCTGTGGGCTGGCAAGCGAGGGCGTGTCAGCGGTCACGTGCCGCAGGGCCTTCCAGGCGGTGTGCCTCGCTGCAATACCATTGCTGTGCCTGGCTCAGCGCGCGATCCTGAGGCAGATGAACGCCGCAGTGTGCGCAGCGCACCATTGGGGTGGCCGCTATTTCAGGCGGCTCGGCACGGGATTTCGGCTTGGGGGGATTGATCAGGCGCTTGACGAACCAGATCACCGCCGCGATCAACGCGGCCCACATAAGTAAGCGAACCATGACTACCAGCTTAGTGATTGACGATGGCGCAGTGTAGCCAAGGTACAGTCAGGCGCACAGTGGCTGCGGCGCATAAATGTGCTGCATAAAAAAAGAGGCCCGAAGGCCTCTTTCTTAATGCCGTGAAGATCAGTCGAACAGACCCAGGGTCATGTAGCTGAACCACGAACGGCTCTTGGTGCCCTTCGCTTCGGCGTCTTTTTCCGCCTGCTCGTCCAGCTCTGCCTGATTTTCCGGCAACAGCTCTTTCGGAATGGCGTCCTTGGCGTCCTGATACTGCTTCTTGATGTCCTGATCGGCACGGGTCTGGCCCGGTGGCAGCGGTGCGCTACCGTCGATCAGACCAAGGGTCGCTTTCGACAGCCACGAGCGGTTGTCGGCTTCGGCCTGACGCGGGGTGAACTTGCCGTCAGCCAATTGCGGGTGGTTCGGGTAGTTGGTTTTGAGCACTTCAAGGCTGGTGGCTGCCAGATCGTCGAGGTGCAGACGCTGATAGGACTCGACCATAACGGCCAGACCGTCACCTACCGATGGCGTCTCCTGGAAGTTTTCCACGACATAGCGGCCACGGTTGGCGGCGGCGACATAGGCCTGACGGGTCAGGTAGTAGTCGGCTACGTGAATTTCGTAGGAGGCCAGCAGGTTGCGCAGGTAGATCATGCGCTGCTTGGCATCCGGCGAATAGCGGCTGTTCGGGAAGCGGCTGGTCAGCTGAGCGAACTCGTTGAACGAGTCGCGGGCAGCACCCGGGTCACGTTTGGTCTGGTCCAGCGGCAGGAAGCGCGCCAGCAGGCCGACATCCTGATCGAAGGAGGTCAGGCCCTTCATGTAATACGCGTAATCGACGTTCGGGTGCTGTGGATGCAGGCGGATGAAACGCTCGGCAGCGGATTTGGCTGCTTCGGGTTCACCGTTCTTGTAGTTCGAGTAGATCAACTCGAGCTGGGCCTGATCAGCGTAGCGACCGAACGGATAGCGTGATTCCAGCGCCTTGAGTTTCTCCGTGGCACTGTTATAGCTGTTATTTCCCAGGTCGGCCTGCGCCTGCTGGTACAGCTCGACTTCGCTGAGGTTTTCGTCGATGACTTCCTTCGACGAACAGGCCGCAGTCAATGCGAGGATGGCGATCAGCAGCAGGTGTTTCACTTGCATGGCGGCTTGCGTCCCTATAACGGCCTGCTGTCTTGGGCGGGGCCGTCCTGTTATGATGAGCGCCCCGCGATACCAGCGGGACAAAAGACGCCGTATTTAACCACAAGCGCGCTGCCGAAACCAAAGGCTAGCCGCCACCTAGTCTGGTCATGTCCGAAAATATAGAACTCCGCGCAGAGGTGCCGTCCGAATTGGGCGGTCAACGCCTCGATCAAGTCGCCGCACAATTATTCGCTGAGCACTCGCGCTCGCGCCTTTCCGCCTGGATCAAGGACGGCCGCCTGACTGTGGACGGAGGCGTATTGCGCCCCCGCGACATCGTGCATGGTGGCGCTGTTCTCGAGCTGATTGCCGAGCAGGAGGCCCAGGGTGAATGGGTTGCTCAGGACATCGAGCTCGATATCATCTATGAAGACGACCAGATCCTCGTCATCAACAAGCCTGCGGGTCTGGTGGTGCATCCGGCTGCCGGTCATGCCGACGGCACGCTGCTCAATGCCTTGCTGCACCATGTGCCGGACATCATCAATGTTCCGCGTGCCGGCATCGTGCATCGTCTGGACAAGGACACCACTGGTCTGATGGTGGTCGCCAAGACCATTCAGGCACAGACCCAACTGGTTACCCAGTTGCAGAGTCGCAGTGTCAGCCGTATCTACGAGTGCATCGTGATCGGCGTGGTGACCGCAGGCGGCAAGATCGACGCACCGATCGGTCGTCACGGCCAGCAGCGTCAGCGCATGGCCGTGATGGAAGGCGGCAAGCAGGCGGTCAGTCATTACCGCGTGCTGGAGCGCTTCCGTTCGCACACGCATGTGCGCGTCAAGCTGGAAACCGGCCGTACGCACCAGATCCGCGTGCACATGGCGCATATCAACTACCCGTTGGTCGGCGACCCGGCCTATGGTGGTCGTTTCCGCATTCCGCCAGCCGCCAGCCTGACCATGGTCGACTCGCTCAAGACTTTCCCGCGGCAGGCGCTGCATGCCCGCTTCCTGGAGCTGGATCATCCGATCACCGGCAAGCGCATGAGCTGGGAATCGCCACTGCCGGATGATTTCGTCTGGTTGCTGTCGCTGCTCAAGCAGGATCGCGAGGCGTTCATCGGGTGAATGACTGGCTGACACCTGACTGGCCTGCGCCAGCTCGGATCAAGTCGTGCGTCACCACCCGCTCGGGCGGGGTCAGTCTGGCCCCGTTCGACAGCCTCAATCTGGGCGATCACGTCGATGACAGCCCACAGGCCGTGACGAGCAATCGCCTGCGCCTGACCTCCCGTCTCAACGTTGAGCCCGCCTGGTTGAAGCAGGTGCATGGCGTAGACGTCGTGCCTGCTGATCCGTCCCGGGTTGTCGAAGCCGATGCCAGCTGGACCGATAGCCGAGGCGTCGCCTGCACCATCATGACCGCCGATTGTCTGCCCGCACTGTTCTGTCGTCGCGATGGCACTCGCGTCGCCGCCGCGCATGCTGGCTGGCGCGGATTGGCGGCCGGTGTGCTGGAAGCCACCGCCGACAGTTTGCAGTGCGCTGCCGAAGACATCATGGTCTGGCTTGGCCCGGCTATCGGCCAGCCGTCTTTCGAAGTCGGCCCCGAGGTGCGCGAAGCCTTTATCCACAGCCATTCGCAGACAGCCGATGCATTTGTCGCCAGTTCGAATCCTGATCGTTTCATGGCCGACATCTACGCGCTCGCCCGGTTAAGACTGGCAGCCCAAGGTGTCTCTGCCGTGTATGGCGGCGGGCTGGATACCCTCACCGATCCGCGCTTCTTTTCCTACAGGCGTGCCGCGCGCACTGGCCGCTTCGCTTCGCTAATATGGATCGAACACGCCTGATTGCCGGGCTGTTTTGCACATTCCAGCTAGACTTGCCTGAACACTCGTCTGATCTGTATCAACCACGGCCCGCTTGAAACGCGCAGAATCGTCCGCATCTAACTGGCTATTCAGCAGGTTTTCTTTATAGGTGTGTTCATTGCTCCGGCCTGCATTAAAGGAAGGTGACTAATGCGTATCGACAGATTGACCAGTAAATTACAGTTAGCGTTATCCGATTCCCAGTCGCTGGCCGTTGGCCTCGACCATCCGGCCATCGAGCCTGCGCATTTGATGCAGGCGCTGCTTGAACAGCAGGGCGGTTCCATCAAGCCCCTGTTGCTGCAAGTCGGCTTCGACATCAACAGCCTGCGCAAGGAACTGAGCGCAGAGCTGGACCGACTGCCAAAAATCCAGAACCCCACTGGCGACGTCAACATGTCGCAGGATCTTGCGCGCCTGCTTAACCAGGCCGACCGTCTGGCACAGCAGAAAGGCGATCAATTCATTTCCAGCGAGCTGGTCTTACTCGCGGCAATGGACGAGAACAGCAAACTCGGCAAATTGTTGCTGGGGCAGGGCGTCAGCAAGAAAGCTCTGGAAAACGCGATCAACAACCTGCGCGGCGAAGGTGCCGTGAATGACCCGAACATCGAAGAGTCGCGTCAGGCACTGGACAAGTACACCGTCGACCTGACCAAGCGCGCCGAAGAGGGCAAGCTCGACCCGGTGATCGGCCGCGATGACGAGATTCGTCGCACCATTCAGGTCCTGCAACGTCGTACCAAGAACAACCCGGTGCTGATCGGCGAACCTGGCGTGGGTAAAACCGCTATCGCCGAAGGCCTGGCGCAACGCATCATCAACGGCGAAGTGCCGGATGGCCTGCGCGGCAAACGCTTGCTGTCGCTGGACATGGGCGCATTGATTGCCGGTGCCAAGTACCGTGGTGAGTTCGAAGAGCGCCTGAAGTCGCTGCTCAACGAACTGTCCAAGCAGGAAGGCCAGATCATCCTGTTCATCGACGAACTGCACACCATGGTCGGCGCCGGCAAAGGCGAAGGCTCGATGGACGCTGGCAATATGCTCAAGCCTGCGCTGGCTCGCGGCGAGCTGCATTGTGTCGGTGCCACCACGCTCAACGAGTACCGCCAATATATAGAGAAGGACGCTGCGCTTGAGCGTCGTTTCCAGAAAGTGCTGGTGGACGAGCCGAGCGAAGAAGACACCATCGCAATCCTGCGTGGCCTGAAAGAGCGCTATGAAGTGCACCACAAGGTCGCCATTACTGACGGTGCGATCATCGCCGCGGCCAAGCTGAGCCATCGCTATATCACCGATCGCCAGTTGCCTGACAAGGCCATCGACCTGATCGACGAAGCGGCCAGCCGCATTCGTATGGAGATCGATTCCAAGCCTGAAGTGCTTGATCGTCTTGAGCGTCGCCTGATCCAGCTGAAAGTGGAAGCCCAGGCGCTCAAGAAGGAAAAGGATGAAGCGGCTATCAAGCGCCTGGAAAAACTCCAGGAAGAAGTGGTGCGCCTTGAGAAGGAATACGCCGATCTCGAAGAAATCTGGACCTCGGAAAAAGCTGAAGTAACGGGTTCTGCACAGATCCAGCAGAAAATAGAGCAGTCCCGTCAGGAACTGGAAGCGGCGCGTCGTCGTGGCGACCTGAACCGCATGGCCGAGTTGCAGTACGGGATCATTCCGGACCTGGAACGCAGCCTGCAAATGGTCGATCAGCACGGCAAACCCGAGAACCAATTGCTGCGCAGCAAAGTGACCGAGGAAGAAATTGCCGAAGTGGTGTCAAAGTGGACCGGTATTCCCGTGTCGAAAATGCTGGAAGGCGAGCGCGAGAAGCTGTTGCGCATGGAAACCCTGCTGCACAACCGGGTAATCGGTCAGGAAGAAGCGGTGGTCGCGGTCTCCAATGCCGTACGTCGTTCGCGTGCAGGGCTTTCCGACCCGAATCGCCCGAGCGGTTCGTTCATGTTCCTTGGCCCGACCGGTGTGGGTAAGACCGAACTCTGCAAAGCGCTGGCCGAATTCCTGTTCGATACCGAAGAGGCGATGGTGCGTATCGATATGTCCGAGTTCATGGAGAAACATTCCGTGGCTCGTCTGATCGGCGCACCACCGGGCTATGTCGGTTACGAAGAGGGCGGCTACCTGACCGAAGCCGTGCGTCGCAAACCGTATTCGCTGATCCTGCTCGACGAGGTCGAGAAGGCGCATTCCGACGTGTTCAACATCCTGTTGCAGGTGCTTGAAGACGGACGCCTGACTGACAGCCACGGGCGGACGGTGGACTTCCGCAATACCGTGATCGTCATGACCTCCAACCTGGGCTCGGCGCAGATCCAGGAACTGGTCGGTGATCGTGAAGCGCAACGTGCTGCGGTGATGGATGCGGTCGGTACGCACTTCCGCCCGGAATTTGTGAACCGGATCGACGAAGTGGTGATCTTCGAACCGCTGGCGCGTGACCAGATCGCCGGTATCACCGATATTCAGCTGGGCCGCCTGCGCAAGCGTCTGGCTGAGCGCGAGCTGGCGCTGACCCTGAGCCCCGAGGCGCTGGACAAGCTGATTGCCGTCGGTTACGACCCGGTCTATGGAGCACGGCCGCTGAAGCGGGCGATCCAGCGCTGGATCGAGAACCCGCTGGCACAGATGATCCTCTCGGGCAGCTTCATGCCCGGTACCACCATCACCGGCAAGGTGGTCGACGACGAGATCGTGTTTGCCTGATAGCGCTCGCCAGCTCTATATAGAGGGCCCTCTCGCCGAGGGCCTTTTTTCTGAGGATGCTGCCAGCAGTAAAATCGGGCCTGAAAGGGGATCTGGGAAAAAATCGCAAATCATTGTCTTAAAAAGCAATTTATAGGGTTGACAGGTGTTTTTAAAATTGTAGAATAGCGCGCCTCAGAGACGTGAACGCAACGATACAAACGAAGCGCAAAGGTCGATGAGATTGAAATCAACGAGTTAACAGCACGCTGGTTTCAAGGCAACAGGTTGTAAAGTTGAATCTGAAATCGATAGTTCCGCGATAGCTCAGTTGGTAGAGCAAGTGACTGTTAATCACTGGGTCCCTGGTTCGAGTCCAGGTCGTGGAGCCAGATTTCGCAAGATTCAATGCAGTTTCAGTCGGGGTATAGCGCAGTCCGGTAGCGCGCCTGCTTTGGGAGCAGGATGTCAGGAGTTCGAATCCCCTTACCCCGACCATATTTGGGTCGTTAGCTCAGTTGGTAGAGCAGTTGGCTTTTAACCAATTGGTCGTAGGTTCGAATCCCACACGACCCACCATTTTTGGCTCCAAGGTGTACCTTGGAGCCGAATCTTAAAGATCTGATGCCACTTGTATCAGGTCGCAGGCAGCTTGTTGAGGTGCCTTGTTTTACCGGGGTATAGCGCAGTCCGGTAGCGCGCCTGCTTTGGGAGCAGGATGTCAGGAGTTCGAATCCCCTTACCCCGACCAAACACTGTTGTGGCTGTATCTTTAGGACCTTGATGGGTGTTCATGTCTCAGTTTGAGGCAGGCTTTACCGTATGAGGGGTCTTATACCCAAACAAGCAGCCGTCTGTCGCGAAACATAGCGCCAGCAGGCTGTGATGTCAAATTGGAGCGCCCCGTACCGAGCGAAAGCTTGTGTACGGGGCGTTTTTTTTGGCAAAAAATGCTGTGCTGCGCGTGTATCGGCCCATCTGGAGCAGTCATTAGGCCGGATACTTAAATAATCGGCAGCGCGCCCCATCTGCTGATAATGGCAGATTGAGTATTTTTACGAATCGCTGCCCCGCTGATTATCCTGATCTACCGATCCATCCGGCCAGTTCCAGCATTTCAGGGCGTAGATGCCGAGCATCCTGGCTTGGGACAGGTCTGTCCTCGATCACTGGTTCAGCACCAGTGCCTCCGCCGGCAATATTGTTCTGTACCCACCTGGTGAGTTCCCCCAAGCTTCTCAACAGATCTTCCGGACTGGAGCAGCCTAAAGGTAGCTGGCTGACTGCGGTGTCGCGGTCATTAGCGGGTGAGGGCGTTTCGTCCCGGTTTACTGTCCTATTATCTGGACCAGATGATGGGCTCATAGTCGAGACAGGTGTAGACAGTGCGCGGGGCTTGGCCAAGGCCCGGCTAGCTAAGCTTCTGGCTTCTGCAGTGTTTTCGCGAGTGGTAGTTGACGGAGTCAAGTCCTTGACTGGAGCTGATATCGATCGATGTCTATCAGCACGCATCGTCGCATCCGTTTTTGCCATGTAGCTGATTTTGGCCGGTCGCTTTCCTCGTTCATTCATCACCTCCCGCATCATGTCGTAGTCGGGTTCGATGTAATCCATCGTGGTAGCTATATTCGAGTGGTTCAGCAATTTCTTGGTCAGATAAATGTTACGTTCCGGTAGCGTCATGAGCTCACTGGCGATCGTGTGCCGGAAGCGGTGAGGCGTCATCCGTATACCGGTCATCGCAGTGAGTTTTTTATACATCGCCTCGACTTGATTGGAGTTCATCTCATTACGGCGGTAGTGGCCTGAAAATCTGTTCACGTTGAACAGCTGGTCATTAGGCTGGAACCTCAAGCCCTTGGCTGCGTGCATAAGTGTTTCTAGCTGAGCCATCAGGCCGTCCGGGATCGGAATGAGGAACTCACGATGAGTCTTCTCTGTTTCGCCTCTGACTCTGATCAGCCGGTCGCGCAGGTATACGTCCGCATATCTCAGACATAGCAGCGCGTTGAGCCTGATCCCGGTGTAGTAGAAGGTTTCGAATACACTCAGCCAGAACCAGGCAGGTGTAATTTCTGTGCGTTTTGCGGTGTCACGCTCCTCTGCGGCCAACATCTTCAACCAGTTACGAGCGCGGACGCTTGCGTCGTTCGCAACTGTCTTTTTGGGGCGCTTGGGCGGCATCACACGCGTGTTTTTGAGTGGGTTGACAACAAGGTCTATCAGGCCGTGTTCGATTGCATAGCCGTAGATCGTACGCAAGTGGCTGGAGTAGGTGTTCCAGCTGCGCTTAGCAATCCGCTCAAGCTCAGACCTGCGCCAGTCCAGCATGTCGCGGTGTGTCGTCTCGCAGGCAAGGCAGTCGCCGAAGAACCTGACGTAGGATTTTGTGGCAGCCCAATAGATCTTGATGGTGTCGGGCCTCAGGTCATGGGTGAGAATATATTCCTGGGTCAGTTCCGGAAGCGTCATCGGTTTCATTCAGATGTGTCCTTGTCTACCAATTCGGCCAAGCTGATGACTGGGTTGTCATAGGGCACTTCGCTGAAGACGTCGGTAGGCTCTATGAGCAGATAGCCCCGTAGTTGTTTGCTTTTTCGCGGTCCTTTGACCAGGCATGTCCAGATGTTCAAGCCTGCGGCAGTCTTGCGATGTTTTTTCAGTTTCTCAAAAGATCGCTGAACGACCTGCCAGGCCTCCAGATCGCGCTCTTTCGCCTCTCGCTCTATGTCTGGGTGCTCAAGCGCATAACGTTTGAATATGTCCGGGCTCACCAAGAATGCCGTGCCATCTACGGTGTGCACACGTGCCTTGGCGTCGTTGATGATGACCCTGTGGGAGATCACGCCCCCCTTCAGCCAGGTGATGAAGTTCAATCCGTGACTTGAGCCACCTTCAGGCGAGACTTTCGCCGGCTCTTCCACTCGGGGTGTGTCATTCGTTGCCTTGTCACCCACAAGCTGCCGAGGTTGGCTTAGACGAGTAGCTGTCGGAGGAGGTGGCGAAAAGGGAATCTGATCATCATCGTCTATCGACTCGGGTGCTGGTTGAGTCGGGGATGTCGCTACCGGGTCGGGGAATAGATCGAGCAGCTCGTCCAGTGCATCAAAATCTTTCGCTGCAGCAGGTGCTTGCTTTGGTGCAGGGGGCGCTGCTGACGCTGCAGGCGCAGTTTTGTTGCTCACGGGTTGAGATTCGTGGTCTCCAGCAGTAACTGGCTCGTTTTCATCAGCAACTGCTGCCGATTCCACGGTCAGCGAGCCGGTATACGTCTCAGGTCTATCAGTTGTGTTTGGCCAGATCAGTGCCGGCGCTATTTTCAGCACCGTGAATGTGTTCTTCCAACCCCGACCATTGTCGATGCTGGCCTTCCATATCGCTTTCCCCTCTCCGTTGGGCTGAATGATTGCCTGATCCTGGAGCAGATTAAACATTGGGGCGTTGGAGGTGGGGATGTGTTCGATACCTTGTGACAGCAGATGAGCTCTGAGCTGATCTACGGCTGGCTTGCTGACAAGCCACAAGCCGTCCTGAGTCAACCATCCGTCCGAGGGACCGTCGGGCTGGTTCAACTTAAACTTCTCGGAGACGAGCATCCTCAAGCCTTCAGCTAGCTGCCGTTGAATGGACTGCTTGGGCGCAGACATAGCTCGTCCAGGATTGCCTCCGAGTTCCTGTGCCACGGAAGCCTGGTCAGCTTGGGAGACAATTTCACCAAGGATATCGGCATGCTCATACTGACCTGCGAACGCGAATACCAGTTGAGACCAGAGCTCGGGAAACCCACTGAGCCAGTCCATTGCCTTCGCCGGAATCACATTGGAGTAGATCAGCGACGAAGCGGCTCCATGCAACCGATAGTCTCGACCTTTCACATACTTGAATCGGTATGGCTGATCCAGAGGCCCGTGCCATGGATGCCAAGTAGTGCCATCTGCGAGCTCAACCTTGACGTCTACCGCAATCTTGCCCAGGTCGTGGACGAGCGCACCATAGGCCGATGCTGCAGACCATGCCTCTGATTGGGCAGCTTGTGATTCGGGAGGTGCTCCGATTGGGAGCAGATACATTTGCCGGATCTTGAGTGCGTACGCGACGATTTCGAGACCGTGATCGAGCATGCCACCATGATATGCATGGTGATGATTCTCAGAGGCAGGAAGATGTTGCACCAAGGCTGCGTAGCTCTTGAATGCCTGCATGTAAAGCGTCTCGAACTGCTCACGGGGCAGAGAGGTCCGCTGCCAGATGTTTTCAATCAGCTGCCGCCGCCGGGTTGTCGACAGCAGCGCATCGGGAGACTCTGGTTTGAAAAAGCCTGCAGCAGCAATGGAGATCGGAGACGCTTTTCTTCGCGTGAAGAAACTAAGCATTTAGGCACCCATGATGAAGTCATTGGTGGGCCTTTTGCTCTATATGGCTCAGCGTGACAAGTCGAAACCTATATCCATCCTAGAAAGGTTTTCTGCTTAAGCCTCTACCTGATTGGTTGGGATCCAAACGGTGTCAGCAACCGGATGTTGCCATGCCTGAGTAGAAAATTGTAGTCTCCAAGTAACTGTTAAGTAAGATTTTTTGTAAGTTTCATTTTACGGAGAGCTGCCGTTCCAACCCTTTCGACATCCATTTCCGGCGGACTCGCCGGCCTTTTCGGGTAAGGCACTTACCCTTATTCCCCCATTCCATTCAAACCCTTCGCTCTTCCATTTGCCTCAGCCCATTTCCCCCCCTTTCGGTGCGGAGATCTAGGGCAGAGGAAGACGGACAGCCGTTGGTCGGGTCCGAAGTCAAAGGAATGGGGCAGTCAAAGCTCAACAGGCTGTATGAGCTCCGGTCCTTGATTCCTCACGTTCCCCACTGCGCGATCAACCGGGAACCATTCAAAATCGTCAACATTCCTGCAGTGCTCTTTTGCCAATGCTTCGGCTTTCTGCGGTGTGGTTTCGGAATCAAGCCATGCCCGCGCATCTTCTGCCGTCAGTACCACCGGGCGGCGATCATGAATGTCGACCATTCCCGAGTCGCTTGCCGACGTGATGATGACAAACCCGTCACCATCATGCGGCTCAAGACCTCTGTGGACCTGAGCCAATGCCGCGAAGAACATAGGCTTTTTACTCTTGAGACGGATGAAGTAGGGCTGCTTTTTCTTGGGGGCATCCGGGTCCTTCACCCATTCAAACCAACCGTTCGCTGGGGCAACTGCCCGTCCGGTAGGCCAGAGCTCTTTGAAGAACTTTCCCGTCATTACGGTTTCGACTCGAGCGTTGATTGGGGCTGGTCGTTTGCCTTTAGCCCAGAAAGGCTCCCACCCCCACCGAACCTTGTCGACACTCAGACCCTCCTCGGTGGGACGGATGATCTCAACCCGAGTGCTAGGAGCCACGTTGTAGCGCTCTATGGGCAGGAGGTCGTACCCATTGATCACGATCTGCTCTGGGGCAAGCTCCTTGAGGTAGTGGTCCATTGATTCGTATATCGAGTAGCGTCCGCACATGATGTCACCCCTAATGTCACTCGTCGAAAATGCCTTTCAGTACGATTGACCGCGCGCTGGCCAAAGAGTTAACTGTATATCTATACAGCTAACTTTATAGAAAGGTCTTCATCATGAGCGTAGTCATTCTTGGTCCGTTGTCTGAAGGGGGTATCAAGCTACCGCTCTACTCATTTCAGGTGCCAGCTGGGTTTGCTTCTCCCGCTGTCGATTACATCGAGAAGCACGTGTCTCTAGACGAACTGGCCGAGGTACGGGCACCGCATGTCTACCTGGCGAAAATTCTCGGAGACAGCATGATTGGGGCAGGTATTTTTGATAAGGATCTGATCGTCGTTGATCGCAGTCGCACTGCCGAG
The DNA here is from genome assembly GCF_032586855.1 of Pseudomonas syringae group sp. J254-4. Lineage (NCBI taxonomy): Bacteria > Pseudomonadati > Pseudomonadota > Gammaproteobacteria > Pseudomonadales > Pseudomonadaceae > Pseudomonas > Pseudomonas syringae group sp. J254-4. Next base: position 66,979 of record NZ_JAWHOO010000007.1, read on the forward strand.
CATGGAGAGATCGTTGTGGCAGCGCTTAATAATTCGGAACCGATTTGCAAGCGGCTCTTCATGATGGATGGGGTTGTCAAACTTCAATCCGAAAATAGTGCCTACCCGTCCAAGCACATCCTGGAGGGTGACAACCTCGTCATCTGGGGCGTAGTGAACTACAGCATGCGCCGTCATGGAAAAGCATGAGGCTGTCTTCGCGCTTATCGATTGCAATTGCTTCTATGCCAGCTGCGAGCGTGTTTTTCGTCCAGATCTGGAGAAAACGCCCATCGTGGTACTCAGCAATAACGACGGTTGCGTCATCGCCCGTAGCTACGACGCCAAGCCATTTGTGAAAATGGGGGCTCCCTATTTTCAGATCAAAGAGGTGTTGCGCCGCCACGGCATAAAGGTGTTCAGCAGCAACTACGCGCTCTATGGCGACATGAGCGAGCGTGTCATGTCGATCATCGAGTCGATGGTGCCAGCCTCCGAGGTCTACAGCATCGATGAGGCGTTTGCAGACCTCACCGGGGTCCCTGGCGATCTCACCGCGTTCGGTCGACGCATCCGGGCGAACATTCTTAAATGCACTGGCATTCCTGTGGGTGTGGGTATCGGTCCTACGAAAACGCTCGCCAAGCTGGCAAACCACACTGCTAAGCGACTGCTATCGCATACAGGCGGTGTTGTAGACATTTGCGACCTGCATAACCGCAACTGGGTACTGCGTAATACGGCGGTCTCAGAGGTCTGGGGGGTAGGGAAGAAGATGAATGCCCACCTGGAGGCTATGAACATCCGCACCACAATGGACCTTGCAACCGCCGACCCGCGTACTCTGCGCGACAGGTTCAGCGTGGTCATTGAAAAGACGGCACGTGAGCTGGCAGGTACTTCGTGCCTGGAGCTGGGCGAAGCTGCACCACCCAAGCAGGAGATCTGTTGCAGCCGAATGTTCGGAAAACGGCTAACCACCATTCAGCCTATCAAAGAGGCGGTGGCCACCTACACTCAGCGTGCGGCCGAGAAGCTCCGTTCTCAAAACTCGCTGTGCAAGAAGATCCGCGTCAGCATCCGTACCGGCATGTTCAATCCGGAAGAAGCCAAGTACGCCAACGGCGCTTTGGTTGAATTGCCATACCCCACCAACGACGTGCGCTTGATGACCAGGGCGGCGACTGAGGCAGTGAATCGTTTGTTTCGACCGGGGTTCAAGTACAGCAAAGCTGAGGTTCTGTTGCTGGATCTGAGACAGCCTGGCGAATTTACGGATGACATGTTCGCTGCTTCGCAGCCGGCATCTTCGGAGAAGGTCATGGGAGTCCTGGACGCGATCAATACACGCTGGGGCAGAGGGACTTTACGAGCTGGGAGTGTTCCTTCCAATCCAGAATGGGCGATGCGTCGCGAGCTGATGAGTCAGAGTTATACGACCAGGCTTGATCAATTATGGGAGGTGAAAAGTCTTTAGTAGCTTTGTAGCGGTAGGGATCAAGGCGCGGATGCACTTGGATTACTGGGACAGTATTTCATTCGAAAACACTGTCGAACCGAACAGCTAAACGGTTTGAATCAGTTGGCCGGCTATTCGTCGGAAGGTTGATTTCCAAGGGAAAGTTGGTTGAATATGAGTGGGTATAGGTCTATAAATGATGTCAGAACGACATATTTGAGTGAGTCACGAGGTGGCTATGAGCACAAACGCTAAAAGAGATGACGGCACTGCGATGCGGATCGGGCAAAGCCTGGGACGCAGCGTGGCTGGAGTGTTGCGTCTGGAAAAAGCGATGTGGTCATCGTTGACTCGTGCAGGCTTGCCTAGTTCGATTATGAGCCCTATTAAGTGGGTTGCTCGCGCGGCAGTGATCGGTACTGGTGCATTCTTCGCTGCGTGGGGGCTGCTGTACGTTTTGGCGGTCGTGTGCTTCCTTGCAATAGCTATCGGTTTTGTCACCAACCCTGGGATTGAACGCGGGCTCCGTGGTTCACAGCTCGTTCATTTTGACCAGGCCTCGGAAGATGAATTTGGTAAGAACCAGTCGGGCTGGATGACTGGTCCACAAGGTTATGGCTATTACGAAAATGGCCTGAAGCAGCAGTGAGTTAATTTGGAGCCCGATGCCAAGATCAGTAACTCGGCATCGAGCATCCTCCTACCTATTTCTTCATCTGCGACATGATTATATTTGCACCGCCTCCTCCTGCTGATTTGGCGTCCCTCGTACCTTCAGTCAAGCCTTGCATAAGTCCGCCGATAGTCGCACCTCCCCATCCCAACGCGAGTACCCAGAAGCTTGGGAGCACAATGAACATGGCACCCATCACGAAGTCCAGCAGCAAGTCTCCTTGGGCATTGCTGGCCCCAAACACTGGGTCAAAATTGGAGTGGGGAACGTTACTGCCGATCCCGTTACCGTAAAGGGCGTCCAAAATCGTGCTATCCACCCAGCGGGCCAGCTGGAACCAGAAGTCGACGAAGATCAAAGCGAACGCAGCAAAAGTAATCGTCATAACGACCTTCAGATCAAACATCCCGATCACCAGCACAAATGGAATGCAAATGATGAGAGCCATCTTCAGGAAGGCCATCACCATTGGGGCGGCTTGCCTTACGCTGTCCATGGCTGGATACATCACAAGAGATCCCGCTGCCTGACCAGCTGTAGCTGCAAGGCGTGTGAAGTCATTTAGCACAGAGCCACCGACTTGACCGCCATAGTCTGAATAAACCTGTCCCTGAGTCAGTTGCTGCTTCCTTGGCGAGACCAGATCGCGGATGACTGAGTCATCGACTTCGGTCTGTGTCATGAACTTTGCCCACTGAGCAAGCTTGCTCAGCAGATCTGGACTAACTTGTTCCAGCAGCCTGGCTCTGAGGCCGACGTTCCCATCCGACCACCATTGAGTGCATGTGGGGAATCCACCACCACCAGTGGTTTGCGGTAGGCCAGCGTCCCGGGTCGCGTCATAGGGCCATCTGGTTCGAGGAGTGTGTGACCTGAATCCAGAGAAACCATCGCTGTAATAGCCGGATGTTTGTAGGAAGAAGTGCGAACCGATCCAGTTGACGTCGTTGAGTTGATCGTTGCTGAGTGTTGGCTGCGTCATGAACAGCTTTGCGCGCGCACGTGCGTAGCAATCGTTCGTGAAGTCAGCGACCTCCTGGGCAAGCAGCGGATCGTTAATGCGGGCCTTGTTGACTTCCATCCGGACCTGTTGCAAGTCCACTCCACAGGGAATGGCCGCGACTGAGGCTGCAGTTGCTGCCTTGGACATCGCATGCACAAACAGCCACCAGACGGGCACAGTGGCGCTTTTACCGTTCAGTGTACTGAAGGATGTTTCCCAGCCTGTATCAGTCGGATTGGGTATCGAGTATTGGCATTGGTCAGATCGGCTTCGGTCGAACTGGATGGTATCGATGCTGACGTTCACCAGGGGCATGCAGGCAAGAATTATCACGAGGATTGCTGTGTAGAACCGGTTCTCCACTCGGGCCAGGGAAAGGACGCCCTTGTTGCCCTCATCAGCTCCTTCACCGCGGGCTCTTAGCCATTCGCTGATGACAATGGCCGCAAAGGGGGCCGCGAATAGTCCGCTATCCTCGATCATGTTCCAGATGCCACTGTTGATGAGCCATCCGACGAGCGTCAGGTAATACTCAAGGTAGTCATTCGTGTGCAAGATCATGGCAGTTCGACTCCCGCTACAGTGGCGGCGCGGCGAAGTTCGAAAAGGAGAACGACGAAGATGGCCATGACCTCGCAGCGCCGAAGACCCGAGGGAAATGGATGTGTGTCTGATGCTCGCTGTTTAAGGGTGCGCCTGAGCCTGTACCAGCCAAGTCCTATCGCTGCATAAAGCGACAGCCGCCAGGCCAGCATGTAGTTGTAGTGCGTTTTTTGCCATTCCCTGAACTGCTCAATATCTCCAAAGAAATGCGCGATGGCTGTCATGAAAATCACAGCCAGAACAATGGTCAGCACGACCGGCCAGGTGAATGAAACGAGCGCCTTCGCGCCCCTACGTAGCCATCCCTTGGCAACCGGCGATGAACTCATGATCAGTTACCTTTCGCAGGGTTCTGCAGCTGCTCGAGGCGGTCAGGGGTTGGATCGCCTTGAAAGATGCCCTTGGAGCTGTCCTTCCGGCTCTGAGCTCTTTGTAGAATGGCTGTCGGTGAGTTGCTGGCCAGGTTGCGACGCATATCCAGCTCGGTCTTCAGGTTGTCAATTTCCTGTTGCAGGCTGCTGTTCTGCTGACTGACCGCCTGCAGGGCCACATCGTTCGCGGCAATGTTCGGCTCTTTGCTGCCGGTGAACATGGTGCGCTGAAGCAGTAGCGCTTTGCCGAGAACCTCAGATAAAGCGACCTCTGAAGCAAGACGTTTTGCGAGGATATCTTGGTCATGCTCAGTCCTTAGTGCCTCGACCACTCCACGGGTAACAGGCAGAGAATCGCTGCTCGCTGCAGTCAAGTTTTCCGAGGTGAGCGCTTTGTTGCCCGAGATCAATTCCTGCAGCGCCTTTAGCTTGGAGTCGTAGGATTCCTGGATGAGAGGAGTGAGCCCAACGCCGGCAGTGGACGTCGTTTTGGTGCAATCCTCGCAAGTGCGTTGTTGTTGCTCTCCCAGTACACGATTGGCGAAAGTGGTGGCTGCCTGAGGCGATGACCAGGTGGAACACACCATGCCGTTGTTGCAGGCCGAAGGACTAATGGACGATGTATCGGCAGCGCCGCGTCCGTTCAGCAAGTTGTATCCCGCACGGGTAACGTCGCCTACAACCTTGATAGGTTGCTGGCCAGATCCGCCGGCCTTATTTCCTCCGAGCCACGTAATACCGTCATTCCCTCCCTGCTTTTCGACCTGTGCAACGGCTGATACAGCATCTGTGTTCCCGTTTTTCACCGCCTGACTCATAGCCTGGCCCTCGGCGATCTTGTTCCAGCCCATCTGTCCTCCGGCGACATCGAGCATCTTGTCGGCAATGGCACGGCAAGTGCCTTTGGAGCGGTCGAAGTCAAGACGACCCTGCAGGATGCCGTTGGTGAGCAGGTTGTACAAAGCGGGGTTGGCACGCTGAATAATCAGTCCTGGTAGTGATGAAACGGCGCTGGTAGCGTTTGAGATCATCGACCCCATGATCGTCTGAAATCCGGAAGTTGCTCCATTTAACTGATTCTGGAGCGTGTTGTTCATGTTCATGTTTCCGCAGACCAGGTTGCTGTTCCAACCTCCGCCGATGCTGATGCTATCCATATTCCCCGCCGTACCCATCGTCACAGCGTTGCCGCCTCCGACGCTGTAGAGCACGTCGTCGCCAATCACGCTGCCCGACGAGCTTGCATTGATTCCCGGAATTTCGGCGAGAGCACTGTGGGCTGTCAGGGTGCTCATGAATGCGATAGTCAGAAAGGCAGCGCGGCGCATAGTTGAAGTCCTCTTGATCATCATTGAAAGTCCGTACTGCCAAGAAAGGTTTGTCCTTCCCGCTTGCAGCAGGAATACGGCCGCCATAACGCCCAGGCGTAACCACCATCGGTTGCCTGAACACGGGGCTGGGAGTTTGGAAATACCGCGCAGCTTTGACTGAGGGTCGGCGTCAGCTCTTGCCACTTACCGGTGGTGGCGTCGGTCTCGATCAATTCTCCTGCAGGCCAGTAGCCTGGCTGGGGCTGTGCCAGAAGCGGTTGATAGACGTGAACCTGGCCGCTGCGAGTGACCACGTCACCAGCACGCTGCGCGATCACGGAGGCCGCCTTGTAATCGTCGGCTTGATGGATAAAACCACTGCGAGGGTAGACGCTTCCCCACATGTCCCCCGACGTCAGACCACCCACCTCTCGACGGCCGGGAATAAGTGCTTCTGGATACACTGATTCTGGAACTCCGTAACGCCAGGCGACGGTGTCCAAAGTGCTCAGCAGGTAGGGCATGTAGGGCGTGGCAGCGCCCTGACAGGCATAACCCGAGGCGCTGGCAAACTTACTGAATGTTGCTCCTCCGGGGTGGCCTATGACGTCAGCGTTTTTGAATTTAGCCAGGCTATCTTCGTTGTTGTGATTGGTGGTTCCGTCACCGCCATCCTGGGCGAATGAATTTGATGAACTCAACGAAGAGACCTCAATCCACGGGTTTTCACCGGTATTCGAGTAGCTTGAGACTACGGCGTCTGGAACGAAGTGACGAACCTTGGTCGACGTCTTCACCTTGCATCCAAACGGGGTGCAAAGCAGCCAGTAGCAGATCCCGACCACCTTGTACTCCAAACAGTCAGGCGACAGGGTTGAGGCGACTAGGGTGGCAGATGTCACCGTGCCCGCTGCTGCCGGCCAGGTTGATATCGACAAGGCTAAGGCTGCCCATGCTGGAGGCTTTCGCAGGTTCATCGCGGCGCATCTCCCTGGCCAGATGCGTTCTGATATTTGGCGGCGGTGCGCCACTGGGCAATGCGATATTCAGCCGCCGTAGCGTTAGTTTCCCCGTACACCACAAACTTGCTGTCGACCACCACTGCAGGCACCTTCGTTACTCCCATGCTCCAGGCGTCTACGAGGTCTTGTTGAGCCAAAGCCAGATCTCGTTGCAAGCGCTGCGCATCGCTACTCTTGAGGCGTTGCTGCATGATTGCGATGGCTTGTTGCTGATTCGCCGGGAGTCCTTCAGAGAGCTTGGCCTCAAGCCGTTCTGATTCGTCCAGGAGGATCAACCGTACATGTGCCGGTGCCTGAACTGGGTGGTTCCGGTCAGTAATGATCCACGTCTCCGCGCTCGCGAAGGAGGCCTGAGTGGCCGCAATCAAGATCAGGAAGGCCTTGCGACTGGAGCTAGAGTGTCTGGAGGGGGGCATGATGCAGTACCTGCAGGTGATGTCAGGCATAGAGAACGCGATTAATGAACTCTAGTCAGTAGGAAACCGTTATCTGCGTGGTTGGGGTTTGCGGGCGTCTGCCTGGATAGTGCGGCCGCCACCAAGTCAAAGGCGCGGTAGCATCCCGTGATATTGCTCTAAGTAGAAACGAAACTGGCGGGCGATATGTGGTCCATAGTAAACTGTGGAATTAGATTTTGTAACGGGGCTTAACCGATGGCTGATGCACCACTTTTAAAGCCAGGTGAGGTCGATTCAGAGCATTTTTCGCTTCTGTTGAGCGACACCAAAACCAGCGGTGAAAAGGTCATAGCTGCGCTGCATGACCACCTTGTTGGTGGCCTTTCAGCAAAGGAAGCTACTGACAAGCATGACGTCACACCGAGCCAATTCTATAACCGGCTGAAGGGGATAAATGACAGGCATGCATTCGTCTTCAAGGCGATTAAATTCTACAGATAGGTGTGGAATATTTGTTGATTATTCCATAGTTTACTATAGAGTTGTCTTCATTGAAGAAAATCAATGAGGGTCGAAAATGGCGCAGAGAATCCAATGCCCCGAGTGCACAGGCCCGCTCAAGGTCTGGATCGATCAAGCCCAGCCCTAGAAAGCTGGGCAGTGTCAGCAGAAACAGGCCACTTTCGGCCTCCGGATCGAGCAGGACAACGCCCAGGAGGGCAAAGCAAATGGCTGTGGTTATCGATATCCAATCATTGCTCCCGCGCATTACTGCCGTTGGTTCTGCGCTTGATGTGTTGGCCAGCGTCACTGATGCGAGTGAGCGTGTCTCTGAGCCAACGACACCAGAGCAGCAAGCGGCAATGCAGCAGGTGAACATCGAGCGTGGCAAATTGTATGAAGACTTGCTCACGTTGTTGGTCAAGCCGCAAGCCAAGCGTGCCGCCGAAGCTGCCGCTTTGCGTGCTGTATTCGCCCAGGTATCGCGATGCCTCAAAGATCAGCCGCTGGCTCTCGAAACGCTTGAGGCCTATGAAGAAGACGCTGCGAATAGCCATTCCGACGTGCCTCGGCTGCGGGGGTTCCTGCAAGGTTTGTACGCCGGTAAGTTGGTGTCATTTGAGGACTATTGCGAAGTTGATGCCCTCATCGTGTCAGCCTTCAATTTGTAAGGGAAAACGACATGGCTATGACCAGCACTACCGCGACACCCGCCCAGCGTGCATGGTTGGAGCAGTACGAAAGAGAGACGACCTTTGAGCCGCTTTATCAGGGTGAGCTGGACAGCGGCACGATGACTTGGGCTGAGGTAGCGAGGGCTAACGTTGATTGGTTTGAGTTCTGGGCGATGGATGCCCACTTGGCCATCCAGAAAAACAATCCTGCGGATCTGGAAGACGATCCGGCTGCATAGGAAAAGACTGATGACGAATGAAGAAATGAAGGACCGCGTTCTGGCTAACTTCCGCAAGACCGTTGCGGAAATGGAGCAGGCAACCGGCGAGCTGTACTTGCAAAAGCAGTGGAGGGCCATCGGTTTACTTGCTGCGCTTAATGAGTGCGGGCTGACCAGCGACGCCGAGCACAACAAATTGCTCCTCGATGCGCATTACGTTTCGTAGACAGGAAAACAGACCATGACCGCCAAGCTCAGTGAGCCGATGCAAAACGTACTGATGAAGCTGGGGACCGGCTGGGGTTGGGATGACTTCGGCGTGCATGGTCCCCTGTCCTACGCTGCTCGGGTGCGCACCTGCGAAGCGCTGCAAAACGTAATCGCGACTTTTGCGACCCCGATCCTGCTTGGAAGGACGTTGCCTGTGAAAGATCAGGTGACCGACCGCTCCGGTGTCCTGACTGGGGTAGCCCTTGCGCTTACGCCGAAAGAGGTCGTGAGCGGCAAGGTGATTGTTCTGTTAGCAGGAAACCTTACCAAGCGCAGTAAATCCAGCGTTATCGGTTGGGGCGTTACTACCCCAGCGACTGCAGTTGAGATTCCCAATACCACAACCGAAAGCTTCCACAACCAGGTTGTGTTAGCTCAAGGACAATCCCAAGTCATTCCGTTTGGCAACTGCAAATTAGCCGAGGGCAAGCCGCCCAGTTGCTCCCACAAGCTCGTACTTAACGCAAGCTCGCAGTAGTTAGGAAATCGAATATGTGGACACCAAAGGCATACGTAATGTGCTGCGAGCCGGTTATCATGGTGGAGGATGTTTCGGGTGCTGTATCCCTTGACCACTGCACTGTTGTTGCTGGGCACGCAGTTGCATAGGAAAAGACCTTATCGCACCCAGTGCCTACCGCGGGCCTGGCTGCCGCTCAGCTTCACTCCAAGCCTCGCTTCGTGCGGGGCTTGGCCAGTAGAAACACACGACTTTTGCACTAAAAAGACACAAGGAACGTCTTATGAAATTAGAAGTGGCTCAATTGATTGCGGTTTTGGCTTCTATAGGTCTGGGAGAAGCAGGGCAGCGCACTGCAGATCTGGCCTACAGCGAGGCATTTATTATTGCTCTGCTCTTGGGATTTTTTCTGATGATGGCAGCCCTTGCGCGCGAGGTCTTTGAAGTGCTGCGTGAAAAGTCATTGATATGATAGGCAGAACTGCCTATTTGCCTGCCTAGGCAACATTGCCTATTTCTCTAGAAGAGGTGCATGTGGATAATCGCACTCGATACCTGCAACTGCTAGATACCTATGGGATTACCCAAGCCTACAGCGCCAAGCTTATCGCGGCGGTTACAGCGCGGCCTTGCGCAGCGCGGACAGTTCGGTCGTGGCTCAACGATCCTGAAAAGCCAAGCTCAACACCATGCCCCGACTATGCAGTTGCGAATCTGGAAAAGGCCATTGATTTGATGCTCAGTGCCGTAGAGCGTCGTAAGCAGAGTCAAGGGTAATCGCACCAGGTGCACCATAAGCCCCGGCCTAAGAACCGGGGCCGAGGCCGTAGAGGGATGCAGTTCTAGCGTCCGACCAAGGAACGAAAAAATATGAAGGCAGTGGTATTTACGGTTTTGGCTCTTGCGTCAGCGACGGCCTCCGCTGAAACAATCAACATCACCTCTGAACTTACTCACAATGGCCAGCTCGTGAGTAATTTTTCTGCTGGTGTGGAGAACGGCAAACAGCAGCGTTTCCGCGACGTGTCTCTTGTGGACTACACCGAATCCGCAACTGAAAAAGCGGGTGTAGTCAAACGTCATAAGGCACAGCTGGAAACTGGCTTTCAAATGACGCTGGTGCCTCGTATTACCAGCACCGGTGATATCAGCTATCAGGTCACTGCCAGCAATCAAAAGCTTATAAGCATGGAAAAATCGCAGGCAGGTAGAGCTGTCATTGATGTACCACACACCGTAAGCAACAGCTTCACCCAAACGCGAATTGCTAAAAACGGCGAACCCGTAGATTTCCCATTTGGCGCAAGCGGTGCCGATTCAGGCTATGTACTGACCATCAAGGGAACACACCCTCGATAATAGAAACTTTCAAGGCCGACCAAATTGGCATTGTCACGGAAAAGGTGATGAATTGACAAAGGGCGAACTGATCGAAGCACTCGCTGCGTTTCCCGATGATAGCCTGGTGGTCGTGCCAGGTTACGAAAGTGGTTTTGATGACGTTTGTGGGGCTGAGTTGCGTGACGTGACATACCAGCCAAGTCGACCTGATCATGATGGTTATTACCAGCCCGCTGGCAAGTCTCAGGACGAGGTAATACTCAAGGTTATTCATATCGCTCGCTATATCGATGAGTAGCCCAGGTGCTGCTCTCCCTAACGATGCCAGCGTCTAAAACCAAGGAAAATTGCCATGGCAGACCATGTAATCAAGATGAATATAATGGTGCAAAATGCTGGGTGGCGGCTGGCTTGGACAAACACTAGGGTGATGCTATGAAAACATTTCTGCTCTATTTAGTGCTCATCTCGGGCGGTACGGCTGCTGTCGTAGCCGGTACGGTGGCTTTGGGGTATGACTCTCTTAGCGCAATGACCGGCTGGGACAGTAGAGGGACCCCGGAGCTCGTATTCATGGTTATCTGCGCCGTAATTGCCGTTGCATGCACAGTACAGGTTTGGAAACTCAACAAGCGATATGGCTGGTACTAAAACCTACCGGGGATAGCCCGGCGCTACCCGTAAGGTAGGCCGGACGTTCTCAAGCCGCCATCACACCTGCCGGCGTGGCAGTTCTGTGCAGCTTCGTTATCAACTTTCCTATAGCGGCCGCTATCGCTTCGAAAGCGGTATAGATGACAGATTGACCCAGTATTTCGTGGGCTGTGGTGTTGGATACTCCTTCAACGATCTCAACCGGTATGGTTTTGACGCGAGCATGTTCGCTTACCGTCAGAAGCCTGCTGAGCGCCGGGTTTCTTGGGTGTCGAATAAATGGTTCTGTCGATCTTGCCTTCGCGTACCCACGCCCAATACAACCGCATGAGGTTGCTTCAGGTGTCAGTAGTTGCCTGCGAAAGCCCTTGCCGCTAGCAATGTCGCGCTCCTCTTTACGTCCCAGGTAGTCATAGCACTTCCAGCTTTCATCAGTGTCTGGAACAGCTTCCATGAGATGTTTGAGTGAGCGCTCTTTTGTGCGAAGAGGGGTGATCTGATCCAGTGTCAAAGGCTCAAAAGCCCCCTCCGTGTATGCAACCAAAGCCATCCTGGACCTGCTTTCGAAAGCCCCGAACACGGCACCGTCGAGGATGCACTCGAACAGCCTGTAGCCCAAAGACTTCAACACAGATCTGATCACTTCCATCGAAGTGCTGGTCTGGTAATCAGGTACGTTTTCGACGATTGCCATGACTGGGTTGGAGTACCGGACAAAGTCCAGAAAGTCTATGAATAGCGAGCCTGCGGATGGATGTTGTTCGGCTGAGTTGAGTTTATTTTTGGCCTTGCCTGCACGGGAGGCTCCAGTACAAGGAATGCCCGCAACAACCAAGTCACATTCCGGGGTGCCAGTGCCGCGTTGCACGTCCCGAACATCTGCACAGATTGCGAATGAAGTGTCTCGCCAAAGCATCGGGTTATTGCGCAAGCTGGCGTCCAGGTACTGATCTTCAAGCTCGATGCCAATCCTGACAAAAGTATCAATTCCTGAACGCGCCAGGCCAGCGTGTATCGCACGATCCAGCACGCCTCCACCGTGAAACAGACTGCATACAGCCAGTGGTTCTTGAGCATCGAGCTTACGCTTTAATCGCGCCAGGCGCTCTTCGATCCTCTTGTCATTGTCGAGGGGAGTGATGACGATCCGTCCCAAACGAATGACAACTCGGACTTTCTCTGCGCTCTTAAACAAGCTTCTGAGTAGGGCTGTCCGGATCTCGATTAGAGGCGTCGCGATTCCATTTTTAACCCGCCTGGAGACCGTGACATCGGCCTTGGTGGCCTCTAGTGATGTGGCTGGCACGAGCTCCAACCTGGTTTGTCCTTCCAGGCGAATGAGTGAAAAACGAGTTCCTATTTCGATGCCGGCACTCAATAGTTTTTGGCCCTCAAGCCAAATACGTGGCACGCCGCGGGCTTCCCCGATTTTAGGGGTGATGAGCAGTGAGAAGGTATTCATGTAGGGCTCTCGAAAAGGGAACCCGGCCCAATGGGAGGATTCCCATTGGGTAGATGAAGTGAGGAGTGTGCAGCCACCAACGTCAGTTGGCCGCTCGCGCTTCCGGTTGCTTTGCGAGCTTTGGGGACGTTCACGCAGCTAGCTGCGTCGAGGCCACTAGTAGGTAGTCCTCATTACGGGTTTGAAGCTGAAGTTGCCGATCCAGGTTCTTACAAGTTCGCCAGTTGTGTCAATGGGGGAAATTGAAACAGGCTGCTGGAGGAGGGCATCGCGCTTTATCGAAGATATTGAGCTGGTAGTTTTGGCGGAGTCTGATCAGAGGAATCAAACCAGCTGCAGGTATGGAATGTCCTGCCAATCTGCGTGGAACATCCAGTATCTGAACTCTTCAATGCTTTGACCACTTCTTGATTGGAGGTTGGCCAAACCTCCCGTCAAACGCTGGTACTGCGTCGGCTGATCATCGTTATCGGGATCTTCCTCGCGCCACTCCAACACGTAGTCGCTATTGAAACTGTCGGGATCGAACACCTTGTATACGTGCGATCTGTGCGCCCAGTGAAGGTAATCATGATCGCGCCATCCTTGGGGCAGTCGCATTGCGAAATCGCGACTGTCGGTGATTCCGTAATAGTCGGGGTAGTTGCAGTCGCCGTTCCAGACGAAGCTCCAGTACACCCTACCTAGGACTGGGTGGCATGAGCTGACCAATACTTCGCTGTTGAAGACGTTCGCGTTCACTGGTGATCACCAGCAGCCGGCCTCGCAGCCAGCCAATCTATCGCGGAAAGAAGCACGTCACCGTCAGGTGCTCCCTGCAGCTTGATCGAGCGGCCAGATCGTTTGTCCTTGATAACCAGCGTAGGGGTGGCTGTGATGCCGTCCTGGCTCGCCTTGTGAGCCTGGCTAATGACGGCCTGCTGCACAGACGGGTTACTCGCAGCGCAGTTATCAATGAAGTGCTGTCGATCTTCAAGCCCAGGGATCTGCGGATTGCCAACGGTTCCAGCACCGTTCGACCGAGTACGCTGATAAATGAGCTCGACTGCGAGCCAAAAAGCGCCATTGCCTCTCTCAATCCCCGCGCACTCAGCCCACCGAGCCTCATAGCTCGCTGCAGGCTCATGCATCGGTAGGGGCAGATGGTGCCATTGAAGATTCACGTCTGGATGTTGATCAATCCATGTTTTGAGCTGTGGGAAGTAATCCTTGCAGTACGGGCATTCCAGATCTGCATACTCGACGATAGTGAAACGGGCATCACGGCTCCCGTAAACCCATCCGCCACTTCGCCTCTTCTGATCGGCTGCCGGCGGCAGGGGAGCACCTGAGACCCCAAGCTGATTCTGCCTCAGCTCGGTCAGCAGAAAGGGCGAGAAAGCCAGGGCGACCGCACCGATGCAATAGAGAATTTGGCGGCGCGTTGGTCCCTTCATGCGGAGGCCTCTTTGTTGAGGAGCTGCTTTGCCAGCAGCTCCTGATCCAGCAGCGTTAGAAGAGCTTTCTGGGCGCTTTCAGGCTGTGGGTGGTGCTCAAGCCACTGATCCAGCGCTTTGTGCAGTTGGGATTGAATCTCCCTGCGATCCACTGCTACATGTTTGACGACTTGTAGGTGCTCGATCAGTACCGGCGCGCAGATCTTCAATGCGAGCAGGGAGTCTTCCTGCGGGCACTGAAGTATTTGGGTAAGACTGTCGATCAGATTTTGAGTCAGGGCATCCATGGCTCTCATGCCAGGTTCTCCAATGCACGGGGTGTTGGGAATGTAATGTTCAGGGGTTCAATACCTCGTTTCCGGTCTAGATCTGCAGCTACTTCCAGGGCAGCTCCCAACTCGTCGACACCCATGGACTGCATCAGGTCGTAGCGCTGTTTTTTCTCTTCCGGCTCGGTCATGGCCAATGCCAGGTACAGGCTCGGCGGAACAGCGCGAAACAGGGCTTCCATCGATTTCGAAAGAACCACGCCTTCGGTGTATTTACCGCTTTCTTTGCGTGCTGACAGCATCAAGCCCTTCTGGGCAGGTGTTAGCTCACGGAAACGGGAGATCTTTTCCACTTCGTCAGGCGGCATGTTCAAGCAGATCCACCACTCGATCATGTTGAGCATTGGTGCAGTTGAGGGAGGAAAGTCATCCATGTTCTGTGTTGCCAGCCAGAACCAGGCCCCGAGCTTTCGCCACATTTTGGTGATCTTCATAATGTAAGGGGCGAGGAGGGGGTTTTTGGTAATGATGTGGCCTTCGTCTGTCACGTTGACCAGAGGACGGCCCTTGTACTGATCACGCTCCGCTATGTTGTTCACGGTGTTGATCAGCGAGATATAAGCGATCGACAACTGGGCGTTGTAGCCCTCACGTGCATAGGTGGCCAAGTCGACGATGGTCAGATCTGCCTCAGGCCAAGGCGTACCAGTACGGTTGAACATCTCCCCGTCGGCGCCCATGCAAAACATGTCCATGGCTTCGGCCATTTCAAGCATCCGATTGCGTCTGCCCTCCGGAATCGAGGTGTCTTCCCCGGCCGCGCGCAACGCATTGCGGACATCCTCAGTCAGGACGGTGCGATCGGCGTCGGAGCAAATTCTGGCCGCAGCAAGGATGCACTGTCGGATTACGCTGCGGTCAGCCCGGGTCAGCCGAGCTTCCTCTTTTTCCTCACCGCCGGTGATCATCAAACGGGCTACGATTTCCATCTCGCCGAGGACATCCCGTTCATCATCGTCTTCATCGGGCTTGGCATTCATGTCCTCGTCAGAGCTTTCTAGGTCATCAGCGTCCAAGGTCTTGACCTGGCTCGGGGTGTTTACCAAGCGAATAGCGTCGGCGAACGGAGCCAGGCTAACGCCCGAGTTCGGGGCCAGCTTGATCCTGTTGACCGTCAACCCAAGCTTTTTCGCGAAATCCCCTAAGAGGCCGAAACTGTTACCCGCCTCGACGATGAACAGGCGGGGAGCGTAAACCGCAATGAGCTGGTTGAGCAGGTTATTCAACGTGGCAGACTTACCTGCCCCTGTGGGGCCGAACAGAAACATGTGGGCATTCATCTGACGATCCAGCTTGTTGAATGGATCAAATGTCAGTGGAGCCCCGCCACGGTTGAATAGCGTGATGCCAGGATGCCCGGTACCACTGGAGCGACCCCACACAGGGCACAGGTTTGCAACATGCTGGGCGAGCATCATCTGCACGTACCAGTCCATGGCTCGCTTTTGATTGACGTCGAAGTTCCCGGGAAGCCAACGCAGGTAGCTGTTGAGCGGGGCCACCTCGTCGTCAGATGCTACGGGTTCCATACCGGCACCCAGCAATGCGTTGGTCAATTGCATGCTGCGCGCGGTGAGCTGTGCTTCGTCATTTCCCTTGAGGTAAAAGGCGATGCTGCCTCGGTACAGCTTGTGCTCACGACCGATCAGTTTCCTGGCATCGTTTACCGCTTCGCGGGTCAGTAGTGAAGCTTGATTGTCACCCACCGACTTGCGTGCCAGCTTTTCAAGATGAGCCTCCAGCACGTCCTGAGGGGTGATGACCAGGGTGATGGCCAACACAGTGTCCTCAGGCAACTTGTCGAACAGGGCATGCAAGGCATCACCGCCTTTACGTGTTTCGCCAGTCAGGTGGCCGGTCTTCGGGGCTTCGCGCAGTCGATCCAGCATGATGACTCTGTGAGGCTGGCCATCGAAGTACCACAAGCCTTTTTGACTATCGGATTTTGGCTCTCGATAAAAGAGCCCCTGGGCGAAGTCGTCGCCAGTGACCAGTGGGAGATCCTCGCCGGCATCCTCTGTGCGTTTGTTCACCAGTTGAAAGAAGCGATCAAAGTCTTTGAGCGTTGTTCCCAGGTGATCGGGGTGAGGGTTGAACCACTGCAGGAGCCAATGTCGGATGTCGTAGCCGTCCATCCGTTTGCTTTTAATGCCGGCGTTGGCCAGACCTCCTGTGAAACGCTGACAAATGTTGTCCAGGTGCATGGCAGGGGTTTGGCCACGGAACGCTGCATCACCGACTACCCGGCGATACACGACAACCCGCACGCGGCGCTGCTGGCCACGCCAAGGCAATTTTGAAACTGTGGTGTCTTCAAAAAGACCACCAGGTTTGGCGATTGCATCGAGGTGATGTTTGAAAAGATCCAGGTACAGCTCCGAGAACGGGCTGCCTTTAGCCTGTGGTCGGATGTATTCACGCAGGTTCCGAAGGTAGTCATCCCAGCTGGTTTCGTCCTTCGCGTAGAACTGCACAACCCAAGGCGAGGTATCGAGCTCGTCAAAACTGTTTTGCAGCGCGTTCTCCAAGGCATCTCGCACCTTGCGAAGCCATTCGGGATCCCGGCCTTCAGTGCCGATCGGAGTCAGTTCGAAGAATGCCGCCAAGGATTTGCCATCCTCAAGCAGCATCGCTTGCTCAGCAGGCAGGTACTCAATCCATGGAAGGAGGTCGACAAAGCTCGGCTTGACGTCGTAAAGCGCGGCGACGTCGCCAACTGTGGCAGGCTTCTGCTTTGGGTTTCTCCAATCGCCTGGCGCGGGTATGCCCTGATCCTCCAGTCGCTTTAGGTAACGCTCAAGGGCCGCATCCACGTCGTTTTGATCGGAAGCCCTCAGGCCCTCCACGTCTTTATCATCAGGCTGCTCAACCTCCAAAGCTGCGGGCTCAATCGACACAGAGGCAACCGATACGTCCTCAAGCGTGGCGGGGTCTTGGGGCGCGCGCCCTTTGAACCGTTGAAAAAGATTCATCAGTAGTCCTCAACCCGCTCGCCAGGCATGGCGTACTGCACACGCTGATAGAGAGGGAAAACAGTGGTGTAGCCAGGGACTGGTGCTGGGTCGGAACCCGCAAGGTGCGGAAACACGTACATGACCAGATCTGGATTGGGCAGTCGTTTGAACTGGCTGTAGATCTCGTTTTGGGCGGTACGGGTGTAGGCCGCGCTGTCCTGCAATGGCTGGGTAGCGCGTACATCGATTGGACGGCGCAACTCCGAGCGTGCATCGAGCAACTGCCGGCCACTAGCGCTCCCGGCCGAACCGGTCGTGCCTTGGTTCCAGACGTCCATCATGGTGTTTTGACCATGCGGCAGCATTTGCTCTTTGTTAGTCGAGCATCCAGCCAGCAAGCCCGCCGTAAGTAGGCAATACATCATCGCGCTGCGCGCTGACCTCAAGTGATCAATCCAGGTTGGCATTGGCATGGTTCGCTCCTGAGGCGTACTTGACCTTGCGGCCTTTGAGTTCGTAGTCAATTTCCAGCTCTTGATCGATGTGCAGTGAGACTTGCGCACCAGGCAGGACATAAATGGCCGCGAACGCTTGTCCGTAGAGTTTGTTAACCCAGCTCGAAACGTCCGTGACTCCTTGGGTCAGGATCTTCCCCATCGCCTCGTTACCAGACAAACCCGTGCTACCAAGCGTCCCAGAAGCGTTCGAGACGTATGAGGTGGTGCTTCCCTCGGTCTTGATCAACGATGCTGCTCCAGCGCCTGCTGCGGTGATGAGGGCTTGTGAACCGATGTACTGCTGCGCATTGCTGCGTCGCTCGCCCGCAATACATGGAATGCCATATGGATCACTGATCCAGCCAAGACCACCTTGGATGGGTTGTTGGTCTCCAGAGTTGTTCTGGTTGTTATTCTGTTGATTGCCACCCTGAACCGGTGCCGGCAACGTGCGGACAGTGCCGTCGGTAAACACGAAGGTCAGACTTTTGATCTGCCCCCGCACGCATGAGAGGGTCCAGTCGCCGGAAGCTGTACCGCTGGCCACCGCACCGGCTACGTCAGGAAGGTCGATGCCATTGGCTGTCAGGTTGTCCGGACCGATCAGCACCTTGAACGGGTAGGGGTCATTAACCGTCCCATCAACAGGAACCCGGCCGATCAACGCGGACATGGCCACCGAGCCCATCAACGTCGAGTTTTGAGGGAGGGTGTAGGCACGTCTTACCTTCTTACGCTCCTGTTGCTGGCCACCCATGTCATCGCGGACAGACTGAGCACCTGTCGTGAGCGCTTTCTGTCCTCGGTCTACGGACTCGCCGAAGGCTGTAGGAAAGCTGTAGGCGCTCGCGGGGACGCTATTGCCGGCAGTGATCGGTTTGCCATTGCTATCCAGGGCCGTCGCGTCCTGTGGATCGATCCACACGATGTCTGAACCGTTTGTTTCCGATTTGAACTGTTGGCCATCACCAGGCTGAACACCTAACCCAATCGGTAAATCCGAATTGGAGTTATTGTTTTGTCCCATTCGGGTCAGTTCATCCATCTGTTTGCGCAAGCCCTCCAACACGCTCTGCTGTTGCTGCTGACTATCCAGCTTGAACTGTTCCTGGGCGTTTTTAAGGCGCTGGTCGACGGTCTGGTCAATGCCTGCCAGTCGCTGTTTGAGCGTCTCGTTGTCCTGCTTGTAGGCAGCGTTCTGCGCAAGGACGTCTGTGACCTGTTGCTTGAGCTCGCGTCCTTCAGCGACGACCGTGCGCAGCGTGTCGCTCGGCGTATCGCCTTCTACACCAAGGGCTTTGGCTTGCTCAGCCGTCAGTTTTGGAGCAGGGGTTTCGGTATTAGGTGCGGGAGCACTTCCCAGTGACTTGATGCCGACGAAAATCACTAACAGGAGGAATGGGATCACCAGGTACTTGAGCAGCGGATTACCTTTCATGCTTCGCTCCCTGCGCTGCACGCGGATCTGCTTGGGTCGCCGAGAATACGGCCGCCTGTGTCAGCCCGTGTCCCCGCGTGACCAGGTACAAGGTCGTGGTGTCACTGGCATCGCCGCGTGATCCAAGATAAGGATGTTGGAACGCTGCTGTGACGAATTCACCCATGAGCTCGCGAGGGTCCAGCGTGATGCGCTGCGCCGTCTGATTCTGCAGCTTCACGGCAGTCACCCAAAAATCATCCAGACGCCATGCGCCTAAAGGGGTGGACTTCACCGGTAGAGTGGGAAGCAGGGTGGCCAGATCAAGGCTGCGCTCAACCTTCACCTGTGCGATGCCGTCTACAGGCTCGACGGTGCGCAACGGCGCATAAAGCATCTGGGCTGCATAGCGGGTGAGGACGACTGGGACGGGCGTTTCTCGCTTTACTACTTCCTCTGGTTCATCGTTTTCATCGCTTGAACGGCTGGTTGATTCCGTGCTCTTCGCAGTGGCCTTGGCTGAGCGTGCTGTAGCAGCCCCTCCATACCGTGCGGATGATGTTTCACCTTCGACGATCTTCACCGGCTCCAGCGGCGTTTGATCCGCAGATGCCTCTGTAGCAGCGATGTCGACCAGAATGATTTCACCGGTCTTGGCGTTCTGCAGCTGGAGTCGAGTGGGCTCTATCGCTTCCTTCGCAAACAGGTAAATCGCACCGCCCGTACTCTGCACCCGCAGCTTTTCAGTCAGCGAGCGCGGGAGTCCAACACGAACATTTTGATCAACGAAGACGATGCGTTCCTGATTGATGCGCAGAGGAATGGCCAGAGGCAACCGCTCCCACCGGAGAATCTCGACTGCCGAGGCGACTTGGGCGTTGCCAGCCAGCACCACCAGTAATGTCGAGCATGTGATTACCCGCAATACACTCATTTGAAGACTCCTTTCGACGGAGTTGCGGGAGCTTCCACATTGCCCTCGATGCGTTGTGGTGCGCCGTTGTAGCAGTCCCATGCCAAACCGAAGGGATTGGTTTCGGGGTCGACGTCCATGCGTACAACGTGTAGCGGATATCTCGCGAGGGCACGCTTGACCAACTGCCCGCCGTAATACTCGTCTGCTGTGATATCGAGCGTGACAGTCCAATCATCGATAGAGTTGGTCACCGTCCTGGTCTCTGGCGAATCTCCATAGCCTCGACCTGGAATTTCATACACGCCTCGGACGCGCTTGCGTAGCTCACCGCTAGACCTGCGCAGTTCAAAATCGCTCTGCAGGTAATGCTTACAAGATGGCGTGATGTAAGCATCCAAGCGGGTGATATTTGCCTGATAATCCAGCTCGCCGTCGACCGGCCACCGGTTCATTTGCTGAAAGATGTACAGGCCGAATGTGTATACCGATTGGGGAGGGACATCCCACCACATTCGCGTGCTTCCAGACCGCAGATCTGGCGGAACGTGAACGGTCAATTGCTTCGGCGAACTCCACCAGCCGAAACCAAGGCCTGCTGCCACCAGCGCGATCAAGACTATCGCTATCCTCAAGCTATTGATGTGGGCACGTTGGGAGTCGGCCAACTTCAAGAAACGGCTCATTGTTGCTCGCTCCGGCGGCAAGTCCAGTTGCCTGATCGAAGGACCAGGTTGGCTTTGTTGAATGAGGTCGGACCGAGCATTGCCGTCTGCAGCTGCAACCTGCGGTAGACCCATGTCTCAGGTCTACCGCGTTTGAGGCGTCGCAAAACCCGAGATGCGATGAGTAGTCCCATTACTCCTCCTATCAGGGCGCACACCACGGGCATTGATGGTGTGATGATGAAGGCCAGCGGCAGACCAATCACAAAGCCTACGCCGCTGCAGCCGAATACAGTGACCCACATCTCGTCCGCCGTAAGACCGCCAATCACCACTGGCTGATTGTTCAATCGACTTGGCAGAAAACGCAGGGTGCCGTCTTCATGCTGATCTTGCTGGAGCTCAGTCATGGAAGCCTCTGCGACTCAAAGGATGTTGGTAGCTGTAGTGACCAGGTAGATCGTGACGCCAATCAAGCCCACACCGACTACGGCAGTGCTGCCCAAGTCAGCCCATTTGGCTTTGCCCATGTGGATTTCGTGGTAGACGCCCAGCGCATGGCGTCCGACCATCACGATGCCGTAAGCGCAGAGACACAACCCCAGTAGTGTGAAGCCATCAAACGCGTAGTTTTGCATCGTCTGTGCGAAGCTGGTGCCCGTCCCGCGCGTTGGGGCCTGCGCGGCTGGTAGCACTGCAAAAGCACTACCTGGGCTTACCGCCATCAGGACGATCAAGCGGCGGGACTGAAAAAAGGCAACTGCCTGGGAAAATAATCGATACAGCATCATCTTTGTCTCCTTGGAAAAATCAACTCAACAGCATGAATGTCATAATCATGAACAGCACCGCCCAGCGAGTAGCTGCTACTGCAGCCGCCGGAGCTGCAAGATTTCTTGTCGCCCAACCGCGATAAATGCTTGTAAACACCCAGACTCCCCACAGAATGAGGATGCCCATAGCAAGGCCGGTCCACAGCGTGTTGCTGTTGGCCGGTGAAAAGCCGGCAGCGGCCTGAAAGGCACTGATCTGGGTAGAGGACATCGTCATCGCGTGTGATCACCGCTGACGTTGTATTGGCCTGATATCTCGACTGGGTCACGGGGCTGTGCCCGGGAGGGCGTCAGATAATCCTGTAGGCCCTGGCGAATGCGTGCGATATCGCTGACTAACCTGGAGTAATCCATGTGATAGCGCTGGGCTGATTCACTGGGCAGGTCAGCGCTGCGCTGGGCGACGGCCTCAAGCGCATTGAGCTGGCGAATCATTACTTCCACGTTGGCTTGCTCGGAAGCCGTGCCGGCTGCTCGCGCCTGCAAGGAAAGCAGCGGTGTGCATATGAGGACTGCAGACAGGCAGATCTGCATGCTTGAAAACGCTGGTTTGATCGCGGGGAGTTTGATTTTCACGTCGCGGGCCTTGGAAGCTGTAGGAATCTATGTCCACAGCATGACCAACGGCCCGGAAGGAATCAGTACGAAACCCTTTTTAGGTCTGGGGGGGTTTGTCCAATGAAGTTAACGATGCGGTGCTGCGTTTGAAGAAGAATAAAAAACCGGTGCTGATCGCGTAACCGAACGCCCAGCCCTGTGCGTTATGGTTGCCAATTTGTTCATGGCCACGATTGATCTGCTGAACGCTCACCAGCTCCCATCCTTCTCTGCCGTGGCGATTCAATACGGCCAGCGTTTCAGGGTTGTTCAAATATCCGTGCATGTCCGGTTCGGTAGTGTCGTCCGTCGACTTGAAAATCAGCACGCCGCTGGTAACGGTTTTGTAGGGGAGTGGTACGAAGGTCTGGGTGTATTCAAAAGTGGTCATGGGTCAGCCTCACGCAGTGGCCGCGATTATGGATCGGTTGTCTTTGAAGCGCTGCATGATGTCGATCACCAGCGAGTTGACGGCCAGAATCTTCATGGCTCGTGTGACAGCGACGTACAGAAGGTTCAGCTCATCGTCGCGTTTGCCGGCGTCGATGTCAGGGGAAAGCGGATTTGCAGAAAAGTCGTCATAAAGCCCAACGAAGTCCCACTCCAGCCCTTTGGCTCTGTGCGCAGTGGTAAGGGTCACGGTTGCATCGAGCTCCGACGTGACAGATGCAGCACGGAGCTGCTCGATTCGTTGGGGCAGATCCTCATAGTTTTCGATGATTTTGATCGAGCGCAGCATCTCAGGATCCTGCGTGGCCTTCGCGATCACGACATACTGGTCGTAATCGGCATAGTCGGTCAGCAATTTGCGCTGCTGGACCTGGTCATTCATATGCCGGCTGAAATAGAACAGGTCCTCCAGATCGCGCAAGGAATAGCTGTCGATCCCTCCGATCCACTGCATGCGGTGGTTTTGGTTGACCAGGCGCAGCGCGTTCTCGATCACACCGATCACAGTACGGTGCAGGTAGGTGCGGTGAGGGAGATCGTCCGGTAAGGCTCGTTTCACCAACGTCGGCTGTCCCAGGCCTTGCAGGGGGATCTTTTCACCCTTGAAGGAAAGGATGACGTTGGCCACGTAGGCAACAGCCGGTCCAAATCTGAAGCTCTGAGTCAGGAAGTGCTTCTCGGCGTCCTTCATCGCCGGGCTGTTTAAAGCATCCACAGCGCCTCTGAACCGATACAGCTGCTGATGCCGATCACCTACAGTGACTTGAGTTATTGTTTGGATCTGGACCAGGTTCGCGATGACCGGGTTCACGTCCTGCCCTTCGTCGAGCAAAATCGCACCGAAACGCTGGCTCAGATCTGGCTGGCTCATCTGGTACAGCTTCAGATAGCCATCGTGCGTCATGGGGACTGAGCGATCGTTGATATCGACCATCTTCTCCCAAACGTCTCTGGTCAGGTTGAGCGCTTTACTCATGTACTGCTGCTGGACCGAGGTCAGTGTGCGGTTGCTCTGGAATCGCACAAAGTGGTCCTCCAGCAGCTCCAGATCCTTGCTGGCCATGAAGGCATTGAGGGTCGAAACGATGTCTTTGGCCAGCTCCCAATCCTGGGTATTGATCGTCCTGGCGATGTCGGTCAAACGCAGATTGTCAGCCTGCTTGTGTTTGTACTGGCTGCCATAGACAGCGTAAGCGAGGCCGTGAGCTGTTTTGCAGGTCACGTTCCGTGGAAAACGGTTCTTTGCCGCGATCTCAACAGCTTTGTTGTAGCAGAGGTACAGCATTTTGACCGACGAGTTATGCGTGGCATAACCGACGAGTGTCGTCGTCTTTCCGGTACCGGCAAACGCCTGGACCAGTAGCTTTTTTGCGAAGGAGTGAATAGCTGGCAGTTGTTCTTTTGTCCATTGCATGGAGGGCACCTAGAGGTATTTTTTGAAGCTGGACGCCGTAATGCTGACCGCCAGGCCGAGCAATGCTGCGCATGGCAGGAGTACCAACAATGGGCTCACGCTGAATGGCAAAGCCAGGTATAGGCTCCAGGGGATGATCACCAGCGGCACCATCGTTGCTCGAGCTTTGTGATACAGGTAGCTGGACTCACGCCCGGCACCGAACCGGCGCAAGTCTCTGCGCACCAGTCCGTCGACAAAACCAACGAACGCCGTCATCACAAATAACGGAATTGCGAGGGTCAGGATCACCAGGCGCACGCAAAACACCAGTGTCGTGTAGAGAGCCGCAAGGCCATAATCCTGAAACTTGCTGACTCCCACGCCGAGCATGTAGCGCATATCGAAACCGCGTGATCGTTGTCCTGTGGCAGCATAATCAGATGTGTGTTGAACCCAGTCCTGAAGCCCAGTCTTGACCACCAGCCAGTCATACGTGGTTTGAACCAGCCATGTAGCTGTTCGGCCAGGCTCTTGAACAACCACACTCTGCAGGAACCCCTTGGAGAGCCAGCTGAGTTCATGATCGAGCATTGCGCGAGCGTGCTGCCAACCGGCCTCAGGCCAGAAAAAGTACATGCAGATCCATTCGACGATGATGGCTCCGCCCAGAGAGAGGAACATTACTGCCGCGAATCGAAATGGCAGGGTGAAGAGAGATCCTATGAACGACTGTTCGTGGTCTTGCTGCTGTTTCGCGCGATCGGCAACGTCCGCCATATCAGATGCCCCCTTGCCGATCGCTCAGCCCGCCGAGAGTCATACCGCATCCTCAGGTGCAACAGCGATTTTTTTGAAGTCGTCGAGCAGATCTGCAGGCAGCGACTCGTTTAGCGTCTGATAACCGGGCGCTGACCACCAGCCAGTGTCGTCGACCTTGCCCACCTGATACGTCTGACGCATGCTTTCCGCCAAGGCCTGCAGATCTGCCGGCATTACTTCATCAGGATCATGGCCAGGCAAAGGCATTCTGATTTTCCACAGATTGCCGCCTTCCATGAGCGCAAAGCATTGGCCCTTGGGCAGGCCGACGACATGTGCTGGCTCAATCATTGGCACGCTGACCTGCTGCACCTGGTCATGACTGGATGATGTGAACGCGGTATTGCCCGTTGCACTGTCATTCGCCGAGCTGGCCGGGGTGGATGTGAAAACCTGAACCTTAGGCAACTGGTTTGTCAGCAGCTCGGCGGTGGACGTTTCGCGGACGCGCAGCATGAACACGTTGTTGAAGTTACCGATCACCTGGCCAGCCTTGGCCTTGTTACCGATCTTCGCTTCGATATCGCTCATTGTCTGGGTGTAGGCAGTCACCTGCATGCCGGCACCGCCACCCTTGTTGATCATCGGAATGAATTCCTCACCCATCAGTTCGTTGAACTCATCGGCATGGAGGTTGATAGGCACTTTGGTGCCAGGGACGCCGCCCGGTAGTCCGTCGTCGACACCGAACTTGTAGATATGGCCAGCGACCGAGACCAGGTCGGAGAACATAGAGTTGCCGACGGCAGCGGCGACCTCTGTGTCCGACAAGGCGTCCAGGCCGATATAAACCACGGCCTTTTTGCGGACGACTTGCATCCAGTCAAAGATCGGTCTCGGGTCGTTCACGTCCTGGTAATCAGGCGAGATCAGTTCCGCCATTCTTCCAGTCGTCAGCTTCTCAAGCAGCGGCAGCAGCGAGGCGACGATCTTGTCGAAATAGGTCTTGTCGTAGCGGACCGCACTTCGCAGACCATCCATGACCGGGTCCGCTACGCGCGTCAGAGAGAGGTATTGATCGATGGCAACCACGCGAAACGGACGGCCCTTCATGTTGAACGGTACGGTTTTTTCGTTGAGCTTGCCTTCAATGGCGACGATGGCGTCCCACGCTTTTGGATCAAACTCATCAAAGTATTTGAGTGCGTATTCCTGAAAGATCCCTTCGATATTGATCACGTGCTGCTGGATCTGCAGGTAGTCAGGTCGACGGCCCAATGCGACAAGGGCTCTTGCGATGATGTTCACGAAACGCCATGCGAACTCACGGAATGCTGCTGAGTTACCTTCACCGGAGAGTTGCCCAGCGATCCGGGTGGCCACCTCCGAAATACGCCCAAAACGCCCAACGGCGTTGTAGCGTGCCGAGTGATCTGGCCAGCCCAGGTGGAACACATAAAATTCATTCAGGCGGCCGGCGCGTTTGGCTTCGAGATACATGCGCTTGAGCAAATCTGCATCGCCCTTCGGATCAAAGACGATGACGACCTCGTGCTGGCCGTGCTTTTTCCGCCGAATGTCCTGCGTGATGAACAATTCCGCCAGACGGGTTTTGCCGACTCGAGTCGTGCCCAGTACCAGTGAGTGGCCCACTCGCTCACCCAACGGAAGAGAGACGTTCTCCTCGTATGGCTCGATGCCGTGCAACCTTGGCAAGCCGCCTACGGGTGGCAGAGGTCGCACTGGGTTGATGGGCACGTCCCATGATGTGGCTCTGGCCAGAAGCCGGACAGGGTAGGGAGCAAACTCCGCTCTTTCCTCAAACCGACGCGCTGCCCGGAACCACGAGGTGGATTCCACGTAGCTGGAATACTTCGGCAGATAAGTATCCATCAACCGTTGCGTGTGGCGCTGCTGCCAGCGAAAGCCAAGTCCGATGAACAGACGTTGATTGCTGACCGGCACTTCTTTACTGGTCATCGTGTAATGAGGCAGTCGACGGATGTTTCGGCGATAGCGCAGCACCTGCCAAGCTTGTTTCAGACGCACTAAACCCAAAGCGAGAAAGCCCGCAGAGGTCACGATGCCAAATAGTGGCGTCAGCGCAAAAGCCCAGGGCGCGAACACGCATAGGAATGCACCTGCAGCGCACACATATACGGTGTAGAGCTCAACGGCGGGCCTGAGCAGTGATTCGATGGCGTAATCGTGAGCCATAACCCGACCTCCTATTGCTCGATGGCGGTTGGGGTGATCAACACCGGATAGTGATTCAGACCGAGACGTTGAGAAAGCTCATCACCAGATGCGGGGGACACGAGCGCCTCGGGCAACCAACTCCTGACTACGGTAAGTCGTTCTTGTGTGGCCACGTTGACCACCAGTCCTACGGCCTGCATCTGCTTCAGCACTGCACCGCGCTCTTGCAGCCATCGGCGTGATGTTTCATCGTCCCCGATCAGGAACAAAGGCTGCAGGCCTGGCGCGTTGATGATTCGGCCCTGAACTGTCCCTGGAGTCATTCGAGTGGTGCGTACCGGCAATCCTTGTGCTGCTACAGGATTTAGATGCGAGGTCGGGGCATTTGAGACAGAAGAGGATGGCTCGGGATTGAGAGATCGATAGTAGGGCAGCGCTGAGTCACCACCTTTGTCTTCTACAACGGTGAGCTCTGCAGCCTGGCAGATCATAAATGGCAGGCAGAGCGCTGCGCCGAGGATCACTGTATGGTTCATGGATTGGTCACCAGCATTTGGATGCCGGTTACCCGGCTGAGATGTTTGGCAAAAGCCTTGCGGTAATTGGCGGCTGGAGCGCCGCCGGCAGGCCGGTGATAGCGTCCTGCTACGGTGATCCAGTCACCGCCAAGCGCGCGCAGTTCGGCGAGCATCTGTGCAGCCACATCAAGGTTTTTGTAGGGGTTGAGCGCGTCGCACGGATTGCTTGATTTAAACCTCTGGCCGTTCCAGCCCATGTTGACCTGACCTAATCCGACGTCGACCCGCTTGGGACCCGCCTGTGCCAGTGCGATGATAAGTGCGGTGCAGGCATCGGCACGGGTTGCAAAACGATAACTAGCGCCGGCAACGTTCAGCGTCCAAGGCCACGGGACCAGTTGGCCTCGCAGTCGGGTCCCGCTTTCCTGCAGTGCCACCGAGTAGAGCACTTCCGACGGAATGTTCGCGGCGTGGGCAGCCAGCTGATAAGCCGGCGGGGGAAGCTCGGCTGAATGGCTTGTCAACGCGAAGCACAGCAGGGCAAGGCCTGCCCACGTCACTGACGTAGCCATTGCCCATTTACCTCTCGCACAACGGCCGGTAACTCTCCACCCAAGCTCAGGCCAAGCCAACGTCCACCGTCATGGTTGAGGGTGATTTGTCGGGTTCTGACATTCGCAGGGTCGATCCCCGAGACAATCGCCCAGTTGCGAATTCGCTCATCGTCGTTCTGGCTACCCACCATGTACACGTCAAACGGCTGCTTCTGAGCTTGAAGGGCCTTCACTCGTATCGAGCATTCCGGGCAGTCGTCCTTAACAAACACTGCCAATCGGCCGTTGCCTTGGTTAGCTGGGCTCGCGGCCGTCCCTTGGGGCGCAGAGCTGGCGATGGGCATCAGGTTCGGGTAGACGCGTTTGAAGGCATCGTCATATGCGCGTTGGTACGCTAATTCTTTTGCCGTGCGCTGCGCCTCGGCTTTGACCTGGAGCTCTGCATACCGCCGGCGCTCTTCATCATTGCGGGCTTCGATACCCAATGCAGTCAGCGGATCCAGCCCGGGGGAATACACACCTCGTGAACTCTGCATCAGCGTCTGATAGCGCTGCCATTCTTGAGGACTGAGGTTCCAGTCTCGTGCCAGCACCTCGTCGCTCGATTGCGACTGGCTGTCCAGCAAGGCGCTCTGCTGCTCTCTACTCGTGGACTGTGCAGAGCTGTTGGTTGCAGCGTTGGCCATGCCAGCTGCTGTGATCAGGACGACTCCCGTCAGTGTGAACATTCGCAGGTTGTAAACGGTCATGTGAACCTCTAAGGGCGCAGGGGCAGAATGCGGGTTGAGCCGTTGATGCTGAACAGGGCGCGGGAGTCATCCAGGCTGTTGAGCTGCCAGTTGCTCCCCGCAACCATGTCGCCCGGGCGTACCAGATTCAGCTGACTCAGTTGAGTGCTGCCAGGCGGGGCAACTGACAAGAAACGTTCGCCCCCGCGATACTCCACACCCACGACCGAAAACGGTGGAGGTACCTCCGGTGCTTTGGTTTGTGCTGTTGTTTTGCGGGAGGATGGTGAAGTCTTTGGCTTGGCTGCCGTGACTTGAACAGATGCTGGTTTAGCCGCACGCAGGTCTTGGAGTTTCACCTGCAGCTCCTCGATACGAGCGCCCATGACCACAACTTCTTCCATTGTGGCACCCTGCTGGGCAGCGTCCTTCGCCGCCTCCTGCACCTGCTTCAGGAGGGCTTGAACGGCATCGATGCGGTTTGACAGAGCCTGCTGGCCGGCCCTGAAATCATCGATGGTCACGGACTTCAGCTGGCTGGCAGCATCGAGCCGGTCATCAACGCCATTGATGCGTTGAGTGATGGCGTTGACGGTTTCCAGGTTCGCAGCTGATTCAAAACCTGTTTTCAGGTGGAGAATCTGCCACTGCTGATAGACCAGCATGCCGATCAGGACGATCAGGGCCACGATTTGCAGGACGGTGGTGCGGGAAAGAGAAGGGCGCAGTGGCAGCTTCATGGAGGACCTCACTCAAGATGTGAGGCACGTTCGCAAAAAGTGTGATCAGAAGCAGTAGGAAACCGTTTTTCGATTGTGATGGGTTTCCGAGTGAGGAAATCTCAAGGATGACCTCAGGATTTCGGGCCGATCTACGAGGCTACTCAACCGGAAGGAGGTGAGTCTTGTTGCGCGAAAGTTTGTTAGGATGATATCGTACGATACAGCGCTACGCTCCACGCCTTCCGGGCTGCTGAATCCAACACGTTGGACACCGGCCTGGTCATCGACTGATGAATGCGTTGCCAATACCTGGGAAAGCACCAGAAACGACTTGTTTCAGAGCCGCAATCTCTTCTATTGACGGTGAGGGTGGAATAAGCGATAGGCTGCAGGAAGGGGGAATCAATTAATTGATTCCCCTTTTTTTCCGATCAAAAAAAGTCGTTCATGAACATGTTCAAGTGCGATGTTTTAGTGACATCACAGCTCTCATTATGGCAATTTACAAATGCCCCCTTAATCGATGGGTTCCGCCCTGATCCGCGGTTCACGTTGAAGTGCCTGCGAGGATCATCCACTTTTCTGCCAAACCTGAATCTGCCGTTGAGGTCACAAGACTTGGTGTGAGGTTCTCGTGTTTCGAAGTGTGAGTGATGCTCGGGCCCATATAAAAAATGTTTATCATCATCATCTATAAAGAAATGTGTCCTGTCCTTGTTCTTGCGCCTGGGTTTCCGCCTTTTTCTGCGAATGTCTGCCAGTAGAATTTCTACCTCTGGGATGAAAGTGTCAGTGTGTGTCTCACAACGCACTTTATTGAGTAGTTGGCGCCATTCGTCTGCATCAAAGTTCAGGGCCGGCAGGATAGAGACAAGGTAGTTTTCACCTCTTGCGTTGAGCTGCTTGAATGCGCTGAAATGATTGAGCAGACGAGACAGGTGATGTTTCAGAAATGGGTTAGGACTCTCGACTCGCTTGGGAATGTCCAGTCTGTAGCTGAAAAGTGCCGTTGGAGTAAAATCGATTTTTGTTGCGCAAGCCTGATCCGTCAGTACAAGCAACGCGTCATTGCAAGCTGATTTGGCGTGGAAATAGTCTTCTAGGGTCTCCCAATGCTCAACTTTTGGAGTACCCAGTTCAAGTTTTATCGCTTGTTCACTAAGGTTGGCGGGAAGGGCGACCCCATTGCGGAGCTTTAAGAATTCCCTTCGAAGAAAGTCGTTCGTGGTTGCCAGCGCAATGAAAACGTTCATGACATGCGGTGCAATTTTGCCAGCACAGAGACTGGTATATTAAGGTTTACTAAATCCTGATCATCAAGCTTGCTGAGGATGTCGAGCAGGCGGACTGCGTGGCTGTCACCGGAGAACTTCTGCTTTTGCTTCACAGCATTCTCATCTTGCAGAAAGTCGTAAGACTCTTCGGCAGGAATAAGCCCGATCTTTGCGCGGTGCTGCGGGTGAGTTACAACTTTGAGGTTGCCTTGGTTGGCTAAATTGCTGACAAAGGACTTCAAGGAAATATTTCCAAGGATGGACTTATAGTCTGCTATTCCTTTCTCAGAAAGAGAGTTGGGTAGGTTGCTCAGCAGCAACGGGCTGCCGCAGGCTGCCCAAAAATCTTGCGTCGCGTTGATCAAAGCTTCTTTGAGTTGGTCTTCGTTCATCGTAGGTCCCTCCAAATGAGGGCACATATTCTCCTTGTAGGATGCTTAAGGCAAGTGGCCATTTGGCATACCCCTCTAGATAAAGATTAGGAAAAGCGTCCGTTTACATGACTAGCGCCCCATGGCTTTTGGCATTGAGGCAGCAAGTGTGTTGGTTGGAAGCACCCGCAGGGTTTTAAAAAAAGGCCACCCGAAGGTGGCCATGGTCAAGCGTTGATGAGTTGTCTGGCGAGTGCCATCTCTACGGAATCACCATCCTGATTCAGCGAATCCAGTCCGGACTCTGGAACATCCCCTGAGGTACTCTGCGATACGGCGATCTTCTTGGCCATCAGCTGCAGGCAGGTGATCTGAGAACTGCCGATGTAGCCGAAAAAGATCACCCGGACGTCCTGCTTCTGTCCGATCCTCCATGAGCGCCTCGCCGCCTGTTGCACCGTGTAGACGTTGTAACCCGTCTGCATGAAGGCAATGGTCGGAAAGTCGAGCAGATCCAGACCTGTTTTTACGAGCTCCGGGTTGGTGATTAGTACGTCGACACCTCGATCAACCTGGTCGAGGATCCAGTCCTCGCGCCTGGCTGTGTCCACCGATGCACGCAGCACTGCCACCTTCAGTCCCGACTGTTCCAGCACCCGCTTTATGCGGCTTGTGGTGTCTCTGGTACCCGTGTAAACCGAGTAGACCAGAACCTTGCGGTTCCGAGCTTTTTCAGCAAGACATAGGTCCAGAAGGGCCTGTTCCTTCGGCATGAGTTCGTCGTCATCGAAGACCGACGGCACGAAAGCCAACGTGTCTCTGGATCGAGGATGTTTCACCACCTCAGGTCGAAAGCAGCAGTCCGGCCATGCCAACAGCACGTTCAACACCACCCCTAACAGCGTCGTATCTCTACGGGCCAGCGCCTGCCGAAGCTCGACGGTCAAGGTCTGGGCAAGCTTACGGTGAGCCCCCTCTTGGTCTGGAGACATCGGAACATCAATGAACTCCTCCCGATAACCAGGTAGCACGTTGCCGCCGATATCCTTGAGTTTCAGGAACACAGTGAAGGGTAGAACGAAGCGGTGAATGCCTTTCGGGCCGAACCCTGGAGCTTTGACGGTCCGCACGGAGAGTTTCTTACCTTTGGCCGTCTTGTGAGAACTGCCATCTCGCTCGGTGTAGATATCCTTCAATACCCCGTGATCTCGCATAAAGGACATTGCAGCCGGTGCCATGCTCCCTCGCGCGTTGGGTTTATAGCCGTCCTCGATCATACGTCTGGTGAGGATCCGGAACAGTAGGTAGAACAGATCGTCTGCATAGCCGCCCATAAGAGTGCCGGTCAGCACCACAGTCTTTCGTGCTTTGGCTGCAAGTACACCCATAGCCTGGCCTTGAGCAGATCCACTGTTTTTGTACTCGTGCCCCTCGTCCACGACCAGTAGGTCGAAGCACCCATCAGGTAGGTAGCGCTTGATGAACTCGGTGGGCTGGTAACCCCCCTCGCCGAACCCGAACTCGATGTTGGCCATTGCACGCTCCATGCGCTTGGCCTGGCGGTCGCTGAAGATGAAATTGCCTTTAGCGTCCATCAGGTTGATGAACTCAGAGACATTGTCCAGAAGCATCGAGGCGAGAAAGTCTTCGCCGAAGTCAGATAAAAGCCGTTCTGCACGAACAGGTCCGATTGTAGGGATGCGACACATCGACTTAAGGATCGTGTTGCGGCGGCTGCCGCCATCCGATTTTCCCGGACGCATCAGCGTCCATAAAGCGGCATCACAGTGTTCGCAGCGTCGACGTCGCTCTTCACGCTGAAATTCTTCAGCGGTGATCAGATTGCCTTCCGGGTCCTGGAGCAGACGTCCACAATCTGGACATGCTGCCAGGCTCCTTCCACCGCCGGCACGTCGTTGCCAAAAGGCCAGACGCCAGTGGAACCCCATCCGCATCCGCACGCGGCCGAGAATAAAGAACTCCTGACGTCCGTCGTAGGTATCTCCCAGTTGATCGCGCAGCTTCAGCAGCTTGACCAAGGTATCCGGTCCGTTAAGCACCCAGACACGAGCGTCAGGAATGGTTTCGAGGATCTCGCGCCGCCACTTGTAGACCAGATGCGGAGGAGCGATGACCATCGTCCTGCGATAACCAGCTCCATGCATGACGGCAGCGACTGCGATGGCCATCATTGTTTTGCCTGTACCCATCTCGGCATTAATGATCCCAGCCTGCTCATTCTGATCGAGCAAAAGCGCGGCAATTGCCTGGACCACTTGAGCCTGGGCAGGGAAGGGCTGTCGTTTGAGGCCGTCCAGCACCCACTGCCGAGCCGGATTGTCGATGCCGGCATAGACCGGTGGATTCGAGCGGTTGAGTGACGCGAGGAGTTCGTCACCAAACTCCTCGATAAACTCAGTGAGCCCAATGTTCAAAGTTGGCACACGAGGGTGGCCTACAGGCGAAGACAAAGGTAGGTCGTTCATGATGTTTCTCCACTAATGGGGTAAACAGGGCATGCACGACACCACCAAGGGTATTGTTCATACCCTGAGGTGCGGTTAGATGATTTAAAGGTCTTGGTAAGGTTTGTTAGTAGTCAGATGGCAACATGACTGTTGTTACTGAGCGATCAGACTCGGTAATGATCCAGAGTCTGGTCTCATCCTCTGCGTCGATGTCATACCCGGAAAACACTCGGCCATCAGCGCTCAGTGCTTGCTGGTTGCTGTCCCAGTCGTCGTTCGAAATCTCGCCCCAATCGCCCGTCGCGTGACGGCCCAGGTACTGCCTCACGTCGAGAGAGCTATTTTGAAGCAGACTTTGAACGCTGTGCGTGAGCATCACACGGCCCAGTTCAAATGAAGCGTCCTGACTACGTGCAGCAGTGTTTGAGGTAGCTGTGTGTGCAGCTGGTGTTGTCGCATCCGAGCTGATGGTCAGTGCGCATCCTAGATAGGATGAGCCTGGCGTCATATCCCATGCCCGAATTCTTGGCACAAAACGATCAGTCAAGATCCGAGTCTCAAACACGTTGCCGTCCTCGTCCTCGGTGAATTCGGTCTTGGGAACCTTATCCTTGTAAGTGTCGCCCTTGAGCACCAGGACACGTCCAGAACGAGAGGTCACCACACCGGTTATGGCTCCAGCAGCAAGTGCCAGTGCCAAGTGCCACCGTGAAAGTGCCTTCACGGGCGCGCGCGGATGAGCGCCAGTCTGGCCAAAGTTCAGCGTGAAATCAGGCCATAGGCCTTTCAGACGAAGAACCTCTTCACCCAATTGCTCTGGTTCAAGAGTGATTCGGTAGAAGTGTTCCAGATCATTGGCGATCGGTAGGACAGCGTATTGCTCCCATGGCCAAGAGGCCGGTAGCAGATCAGCAGCTTGCTCCCCAGATCCGATTGCCCGCAAATGCTCACGCATCGCAGCCACTTCCCGGGGTCTTGCCAGATCCTGACGGCGCACCCTGATCCCGAATATAACGACCTGTTTGAACGTCCGGTCTACCGCAGCGCAGATCCGCAGCCCGGTAAAGTGATTGGTGAGCCAGCCACACAGCTCGTCGTCCAGCACGTAGTGAGGAACGATGAATACCATCACTCCTCCGTACTGAAGCAACGGCAGTGTCCTTTGGTAAAACACCTTCTCAAGTCTTCTGCGCCCGCTACCCTGGTACTGTGAAGCGCCGGAGTGGTCAGCGACCAGATCCCCGTAGGGAGGGTTGAGCCAGAGCAGTCCAAAGGACTGTCGAGAGATCATGGTGTCCATCAAGTCACCCTGCAGAACTCGGTCCAGCAACGTTTTTGAATGATCAGCGCGCTCTTTGTCGTACTCAACCGCATACGCCTCTGTTCGGTCTCGCTCCAGTCGGTGTGCGACCTCAGCCAAAGCCACTCCTTCTCCCGAACACGGATCAAGAATCCGCATCCGTCCCGAGGACGCCGGCAACAAGGCCTGCAGAGTGCGCTCCAGAGTCAGTTCGTCAGTGGGGTAATAGCCGTTGCGTGCAAAATTACGGGCAAGCCGTGAGAACATCAAAGCCATGGTTGGCTCCTTAGACTGGTGGCGTGAACTACGCCGTAACTTCAGTGGTGAGTTTTCCTACGCGAATGAGTTCGCCCAGGACTTTTTCGAGCACGTCCAGCTGCAGCGACAAACGCCAGGCTGTCACCGAGCCAATAGCTCCCGGTAGCGGATACAACATGTTGTGCTCAGTAAGGACTTCCATCACCGGCTCACGCCAATGTGGAAGGAAAGGAAGAGGGCAAGTGTCTACGATCAGCGGCCACAACTTATCGAACGGGTCTTGGGCTTGATTGATGAGCGCGTAAGCAGAATGGTTTGCTCTATCCGGCTGCGAGCAACGCTGATCGAACAGCCATAAGTGCAGCAGGCTACCGAAGAGCGTTCCGCGAAGCTGGCGAGTGGTGCGTTTTTCCAACAGATCCGTATCAGGGAACACCGGGATGCGTTGGTCATTCATGACAATGTGGAACTGGTCCAGGCCGTTCTCGGAGTTACCGAGTGTTAGCCTGGCCAGAAACTCCTGCATGGCCGTGTCGCGGCCCCAGGCTGAGAGAAATATCAGGTTTCGCTGCTCGTCACAGACGCACGCGTCGACGTACAGATCCGGGCATTCTTCTATGTGAAACAGTTGAGTGCGGTTCGTCATTAGGACCTCCAAAACAGGAGGGGAACCGCCCTGAGGGGCGGTGATGCCCCTCGGGATTCAATGTGTTTAGCGGATAAATATGGGGTTTTCGATTGCCGCCCGTGTTTGTTTTTCTGTCTCATACTGCCAGCGACCATCAACGAACGCATCGCGGTCGAAGTCGTAAACTTCAAACATGATGTTTTTGTCGCATGGGTTTAGATGGGTGCAATACAGCTCACCCTCTGAGTTCAAACCAGCGGCCCAGTGAGCCCCCAGTTTGAGTCGGTAACACGGTCGACTCTTCAACAGCATCGTGTATATCTCTAAGATCTGATCGAAACTCAGAGGCTCAGCAGCCACGAGTTTTTTCTGATGCGGATCGAAGGTTACGGTGTTTGTTTGATATAACGGGCTTTGCCCCGCAATGAATATCTCGCATCGAAAGCGCGGTCGCATTGCTATGGCCGCGTCCGCCTGTTCTATGGTCAGGTCGAGTTCGTCGACCAGAATGTTCCAGATTTCTGCGTCAGGGGCTTCTTCGTTGTTGGTGAGTTGATCCTCAATGGTGTCCAGGATCTGTTTCTTGAGATTCATGAAAAGTGGGTGCATGTAATGCTCCTTCAGTCAGTAATGAGGAGCACCCATGAGGGAGCCCTCAGGGGAAGTGAAAGTAGAAAACGCTCAGTTCTAAACAAGGTCAATCAGTGCTGAGATTCCAAATCTGCAGCTTGAAGTCAAGTTCATACCCGAGCTCGCCAAGGCGAACACATTGTTGCCGCAGACGCTTACGGTCTACAGTTGTGTCCAGCTTGACTGAACGTCCAATTGGCCAGATCGTGCCGAACAGCTCTGCATCAGCCTCATGTGCGGTGACCTGTTTCTCAGGCTCGGATCTCGTCATCCCAAACGGTGCGTCACTGTCAGCAGAAACTGATCTTCTGGATGTTGTTTGAATAGCCGGACGAGGTCTGTTTGACGACGAGCCGCCGGATGCTTCTTCGTCGAGTGGGTCAGTCTCGTTGTTGGACAGCCTGTCAGCCTCGTCGGCGCTCAGGTTAGCCACATCGTCCAAAGACATGCTGTCCAGCCTGGCTCGGACTTCGACCACTAATCTGCCGCCGTTTGTGTAGTAGGAGGGACGAATTTCGGTGATCACAAAATCACCTCGATATTTGCCCTCGTGGTACTGGTCCAGCAGCGCGTCCTTGATAACGAACTCACCGATGGACGTCGAAAGTCGCCCAACGTTGAAAGCGCCGTTGCGACCGTTGATGGTGCGTATGGCCAAATAGCCGGGCAGGTTGATCATGACTACTCCGGATTATCGGGCAGGCCACTTATATGGGAGCCCGAAAAAAAGCCCGAAGATTCGGGCTTGTTCGTGGTTTCAGGTTGACGACTGGGTCAGAAGAGGTTGAGAGGCTGTTCAGCTCTAAGCGAAATGCAAAGGTAGGGACTGCCGTCTATGGCATCTATCCGATGAAGTCTCAGTTCGAGCCAATGACGCCCCGAGCGATCACCGTTGGGTAGAAAACGATAGATGCCGAAGTCGATCTGACCCTCATCTGGCTGCAGATGCAGCTCGCGATAGGCTTCGAGTACGACTTCGCCAAGACGATTGCCGACCTCTGCAATGTGTGACGGTTGTTCCAAATGAACTGATTCTTTCCAGGCGGAAGGCGTCAGCACAACAGGCAGTTTCAGCAAAGTGGATGGCAAGTGATTTATGTTGATGGACATAGTAATTCTCCAGGTGCGGGTAACCACCTGGCCCGACCGGGAGGTGAATTACCCGGTCAGGTTGGTTTTCGCTCTTGAGAACGTTAGGTATGGAATCTTTGTGAGTTTATGTCAGCAATCAGGCTTTTCGGCTAGTTCCTTCCAATGCCTGAGTGTCCAGTACGAGTTTAAGAGCCCCGAACCAGCAAGTATCGGACTGTGGCTCGGATTAAAGTTGTCGATGTGATCCATGAGTACCAAGTCTTCCAACTTGTCGATGACCGCCTCCCAATGAGCGTCAGCTGACTTATGCGGCGTAATCTCGCCTGCCACAACCAGATGATCAATACGCTCTTGCGTAAGCGCTCTGGACGCCAGAAGACCAATTTCAATAAGCAGTGGCAGTCGGTTAGGATTTTGAGACATTAGGGGGCTCGATGTGTGAGTCCCCTGTCCCTAAGGATGGGGATCCTTAGGGGGTGTGTATTTATACTGCGTATCAAGAAGTGATGGCAGTGATTGTGAGAGAGAGGAAAGCGGCTACCAGTCCACAGGCACCGATTTGAGTCGATAGTTGTGAGGCGAACTGTTGTCCATACTCAAAAAAACAAATGCTGAGCAGCGTAAATACGAGAACAGCGATGGCGGATTTCATGATTTCGTTACCTGCTCATTGGAGAAAAGAAAAGGCGCCTAAAGGGCGCCTTGAGTTTGTAAAATTGCTATCAAGCAGCTTGTCTTTGTCCTCGTGCTGCACGAGCCGGTTTGGCTGGTGTGTTTGCAGAGGGAGTAACAGGCGCAGGAGTAACTTTCGCTGTTGATTCAGCTGGAGCGGGTGCTTCAGATTGAATTTCAGCAGGTGTGATCAGCGCTTGGCTTTCAGAAGAGGCAGGTGCTTCTTCTTTCAGAGGTGCCTGATAAACGTATTCACCTTCAACTTTGATCCAGGCAATGTACAAGAGACGACCTTTGAGACTGGCACTTGTTTGACCTTGCTTTGGACCACTGCTGTAAGTGAAAATATCAGGCCAGATATCACCGATACGGAAGTTCACAAGAACTTTCTTGTCTGCATCAACTGCTTCTTGGCAACGGCGAATCAGCTTATCAGCTTCAGCACCAACCACGTTGCAATCGATGTATGTGTATTCAACCGATTCTGTACTGCCTTTGAGGGCGGCAACGGTGACAGCCATGAAAGGATTACCCTTGCGAGGCTTCACTTCACGAATGCGGTTGAGATAACCAATACCAGTAGTGTGCAGGTCGAAGTATTTGGATTCGTTAGTGGAATTGCTCATGATGTATCTCCAGTTTTGAGTGTTCAAAGCGGAGATACACTTCGCCCAAGGGGAAAGGTATTCCCCGCATGGGTGGTAGAGCGAATTTTATGACAATCAATGCATGAATCTGAATGCTGTAAGCATAATGCCTACGGCAGCAGTCAGCATGACAGCCATACGAATGGTGAGTTTCAGTTCGAGTCGGGACTCGAGCTTATCGATGTCGGCTTTGGTCGCGAGTTGCGTTTGCATATCCGACTCCAGAGCATCGACGACTGCAGCGGCGCGGTCTTCCGTTACATCGATTGAAATCAATGCTTGGTAAAGCGCAAGACTGCTTTTCATGAAGGTCTCCTGCTGAGCATGAGACCAACCCGACGGGAAAGGTCCCGGTGGGGTGTGTGAATCAATGTGCATTCATCAATCAGACATCTGATCGACTGTTCGCGCTTCCGAATGCTTTGCGAACTGGGGGTTGGATTAATGCGTAGAACGCATCGTAGTCATGAAATCCTGACTACCTCGGGCATGTTGCTGACAACGTCAGCGGTACATGTCTTTAGAATCCTTTAAGGGCGATTCGCTTGTCAACCCTCTTAATGAAAAAAAGCCCCTCAATGAATGAGGGGCTTCTCGGGGGCGGGGAGAATCAAGCAATGAGCTGGTCCAACGAACCCATGACAGGGGCCTTAACTGCTGGGTCAGCATTCTGCTTTTTGGACGTCTCAGGCACCTGAGATGCGCGAGATTTACGGGCTTTCCTCACCGGTTTGGTTTGAGCCTCTTGCGTATTAGCCTCATACCAATCACGAAGATTGATCCCTTTGCGACGCACTATGGCGGGCACGC
This sequence comes from Pseudomonas syringae group sp. J254-4, assembly GCF_032586855.1. Lineage (NCBI taxonomy): Bacteria > Pseudomonadati > Pseudomonadota > Gammaproteobacteria > Pseudomonadales > Pseudomonadaceae > Pseudomonas > Pseudomonas syringae group sp. J254-4. The sequence goes on from NZ_JAWHOO010000007.1 coordinate 106,497, forward strand.
TGCAGTAGTTTTCGCACTCGTCGTGGGTCATCGCAGGTTCAGGCATTATCCTGCACTGCGCTGTTACCACATGGACTGTTGCAGGTTTTGGCTTTTGGTTGACCGCACGTATGCATTCACGCAATGCAGTGCCGACCATGACGCCAAAACGAAAGCTTGCTGTACTCATGATGTTTCTCCAGGGAATATCGCGGAGAACACCGCCCTGTAGGGGAGTGATTCCCCGCTGGGTGAGTGAAGCGTTTAATGTGCATCCATCGGCGTTTAATCACCGATCGTTCGCGCCTCCGGAAGCTTTGCGAACTTTAGGTTGGATCGATGCGTGGAACGCATCGTAGTCATGAGATCCTGACTACCTTTGACGGATTGTTGATAAGTTTAACGCCTTGATCCACAAAGTCTTTAGGAAAGTGCGTATTGGTCTACTAGCCTCTAAAATTTCTTGCTGACGCCATTGTTCGTTCATAAGCTCCCATTCCTCATCACTCATTGCGAGGGTAGGATCAGTTGTTACAAGGAAATCAGCGTCAATTGGTTCACATTCATCAGGGCCATAGTCCTCGTAAACCTCTTGCCCTGTGAACTCAAAACAACCGCATGGGCAGGTGTCTTTAGTAAGGCCGTGGCTGCAGATTCCATGGCTCCGATTAACTTCCCTTGCCGCCATGATTTCTGAAGGGGAACGATAATCATAGTCCGAGCGTGCATAGCTAAATGCATCTGCCGCTTCTGGCGCAAGTTCGTCATCGCCGAAAGTCTCAATCATCTGCGAGCAAAAATGCTCAAAGACCAGAGTTTCGTATGTCGGATATTCACGGCATGCTTCGCTGTAAAGTACGTCAACGCGTTTGGTGATTTCAGAATTTTGAGACGATGAGTATATAGCCGCATAATTTGACATGGTTTATCTCCGTTTAAACAGCAGAAAACGGAGACACTTCTCCCTAAGGGAAAGGCTTCCCCGAGGGTATGAAAAATAGGTCACATGTCCCGGCCAAGCCGAGTAAAGCAGAGCATTTAGTGCAAGGTAAAATATGCATCCATCGGCAATCAACACCGATCGTTCGCGCCTCCGGAAGCTTTGCGAACTTGGGGATGGATCAATGCGTGGAGCGCATCGTAGTCTTGAGATCCTGACTACCCGGGCATGTTGCTGACAACGTCAGCGGTACATGTCTTGAGAATGTGAATTCTGTGAAGGCTTGTCAAGCACGAGCTGTCGGGTTTGACCACGATCAGCATGAGATGCTTGTTTCAGAGCTCTCTACGACAGTATCTTCCTTCCGCTTGAATAGGTTCGCAGGCAGCCACCACCGCATTTGTTGCATCAACCACGGACTGCAGTCGACGTGTGATCATGGGGATTTCGTCATGCTCCAAGGCTCCCCCCACCCTGAGAATTGCAGCGAGTTCTAAGGCTGCCTGAGCCGCTTGGTTTTCAACCGTTTCTGGTCTTACTGGAGACTGCTTTGACGCAAATTTAGTGATCATCCAGTCAAGCAATCCTTTCAATATACTCATGTTCATTCCTGACATTGACGAACGCAAAATACAGCGTTCCTTACTGACTTAGCCCCGCAAAAGCGAGGCGTACTTAAAGCTTGTTTTGTTCATACAAACCAACAATACGTTGGAGGAATTTCACGCGAACAGGCGTTTCATCTAACTGGAGAAGCCATGATTTTCGAAAGCTGGCTCAGTGGGAATCGTGCTGAGAGCTATCTAATTTCATGACGATAGCTCTCAGCCGATGTGTACTTTGCTACAACGTGTAAAGTTTGCCACCTGTGAGCGCTAGCTCAGCGAGGATCCCTGGGCATTGATCTCACGCATTGCTACATCGACATCACCCGGCCCATTGTCGTGGCTGGGGCCAGTTATCAAAAGGCACGCATTCGCGCACAAAGGGAGCCCGTTTTTTCACCGGTGGGCACCGGTAGCGAAAAGTGGCTACCTCGGAAGGTAACCTGGTCATCCCGCTTTGCGAGATGACCAGGTTACCTTCCGAGAGAGTCGGGAGAGTTTTTTAAAAAAAAGTGGACCGCAACACCAGTGCGGCCCTTAGACGATTATGCATCGAACCTTCTGTGAACTCTGTGTGCCTATGAACCCGCTTTCACGAGTTAGACGGCTGCGTGTCTGCTACTGAACAGGGAGACACAGGGAGAATTCACAACAAGATCTGTACGCCCCTCCCGATGCTTTGCGTACTTTGGGGTAGGAGAATGAAGGCAAGGCCGACTTCTCCAGGGTGTCACTGATGACCGTCAGTGACCAGCGGGGTGGAACTGGTAATAGCGCCATTGTGGCACATCATTTGTAACCCCGCTATAACCAGCCTTTCAGCTGCTTCTGGCAGTGGCGGCTCGCGGCTTGGCTGACTTGCCCGGCGTTTTTTTCTTGCTTGTACCAATGTTCACCGTACCTTTGCATTCGGGGTAACGGGAGCACGCCCAGAAAACGCCTGAGGCTCCTTTACGTTGCGAAGTTTTCGCATTACACAGCGGACACTTGGGACCTTCGGGCACTTTGATCGACAAGGTGGTGCCTTTGTATTGGTCGACGAGCTTGGTAATCCAGCTCGATTGCCTGGCGATAAAATCATCGAGTGTCAGGGTGCCTTGCTCGATCATCGTAAGTGCTTGCTCCCATACCGCAGTTGTGCCGGGATCGGCCACAGCAGGAGGGACCGCATCAATCAGCGAGAACGCTGCTTCAGTTGCTCGCAGCGCGCTACCTTTCTTGATGAGTGATCCTCGGTCGATCAAGCCCTGAATTGTGCCTGCGCGTGTTGCCTCAGTACCTATACCGGTGGTTTCCTTGAGCTTTTGAGCCAGTCGTGGATCTTTGACCAGCTTGGCAATGGTTTTCATCGCTTTGATCAATGTACCTTCGGTGTAAGCCTTGGGCGGCTCGGTTTTCAGCGATTTGAGATGCAGGTCCTGAACGTCACACCGAGTACCAATTTGCAGCGCTGGCAGGATCTGAGAGCGGCCACCACTTTCATCAGCCTCCTCTTCGGACGATGCTGAAAAAAGAGTCTTCCAGCCTGGGACCACGATTCGCTTGCCCACTGCTTGCAGTGGAACTGCATTGCATTCGAAGGTGGCCACGGTCCGGTCGTACTCATGGATAGGCAGGAACTGCGCAAGGAAGTGCGCGCGGATCAATTCATAGACCTTGCGTTCCTTCTCAGACATTGCTGAAAGGTTTGCTGGTTCAAGCGTGGGGATTATACCGTGGTGGGGACCAGTGATTTTTTTGTCATTCCATGCCCGGGAACGTTGCTCCGGGTCGATCATTTGCAGCGTCTTGCCGATAGATGGATCAGTTCGGTTCAGAGCATCGAGGACCATAGCCACTTCATCAAACATGCTCTCCGGCAGGTACCCGCAATCGGTCCTTGGGTAGGTCGTCGCCTTGTGAGTTTCGTAAAGTGACTGTGCTACGTCCAGCGTCTCTTGCACACCCATCCCAAACTTTGCAGAGCACACCTCCTGCAGGGTGCTCAGATCGAACGGGAGCGGAGCTGGATCCTTGCCACGCTTTGTATCAACAGAAACAGTCGTTGCAGCCTGACTATTTTTCATCGCGGCCAGTGCTGCAGCCGCTGCGGCTTGATCAAGGCAACGGCCTTCCTCATCTACCACGTACTCGTCTGCGACCCATTTCGCCAGGAAAGATTGTCCTGCCGTCCAGAGCTGAACCTCGACACTCCAGAACGGTTTAGGCACGAAGTTCGAGATCTCCCGGTCGCGGTCGACCACCAAGCGAAGGGTCGGTGTTTGAACACGGCCCACCGAGAGCACACCGGTGTACCCTGCCTGTCGGCCGAGCAATGTGAATAGCCGCGAAAAATTCATACCGATGAGCCAGTCCGCTCTGGAGCGAGCGAGCGCCGAGAGATACAACGGGTAGGTTTCAGAGCCTTGTTTGACGGTGTTGAGCGCCTGGCGGATGGATGCTTCATTGAGCGCAGACAGCCATAGCCTTTGAATCGGTCCCCGGTACCCACAATACTCGATCAGTTCGCGCGCGATCATCTCGCCCTCGCGGTCAGCGTCTGTCGCAATGACGAGCTCGGTGGCCTGCTTGAGTAGCTGCTTGACGATCTTGAACTGACTGGCGGTTTTCGGCTTGACTAGCACTTTCCATTCCGCAGGCAGGATTGGAAGTGTGTCCAGGCTCCAGTTTTTCAGGTGATCGCCATAGGCATCCGGTGGAGCCGTTTCCAGCAAGTGCCCAATTCCCCAGGTCACGGCCACACCATTGCCCTTGATGCAGCCGTCACCTCGTGTCTTGGCCCCGAGTACGGCGGCGATGTCTTTACCCTGGCTGGGCTTCTCGCACAGATACAAACGCATAATGACTCCGATGAGTGGGGGAAGCTCAAAGGAGTAACCTTGCCTGCCGCAGGGCGTCTGCGCATCAAGAAACCCTTAACGGATTCCCACCCTATTTCATCTGGGTAGGAAAGATGCGTCAAATCGTAAAGATTTCAGCTGTAAAAGTGTCCCGACCACCAAGCATGAACGAATTTGTCTAATCTAAGTATCGGCATACTCATCATTTCATTCAGCAACCCTACGCCGTTAGGCATCTGGCGCACCCTCTCAAGCAAAATGGACGTGGCTTTCATTGCTTTGGTTGATGGGTAAGCATCTCCATGACTTTTGTATAACAGGCGTTCAATAGTCTGATTGAACATCGGGTTATACGAGCATAACCAATGATTGATGATGAAGCGCATTATTAGGTCAAAATGGCTGCTTTGCTCGGCCTTTGGCCCGCCTACGCTCATACAGAGAAATCCGAAATCGCGCAGGTCGTCGCTTGAGTCGTTTTGAAAGACCATTTCCAAGACCGCTGAAGTGATTGAGACAGCGCTGTGTTTATAACTGCATAATCCAAGAATAGCATCGCTGTATTCCAGGGTGTCCATCAATCTTTCTTGATGAGCTATGTTGACGATTATTTGTAGCCATACACTGTCCATAACGCGGTAATTGTTCGTTGCAAACTCTCTAGAAAAGCCGTCGTCGGTGATCAGCAAAGCATCGTTTTGCTTCGCCACGAAAAACGGTTCAATAGATTCAGAAGCAAATTCTAATAACAGCTCAGTAACCTCATCTACTGCGCTTGGAAAGTTGAATTTTACAATTGTACAATATTTAACAAGAGCTTGAAGGTTGTTGGTAAACGCACCGAGCTGATTTTCAATATCCTCTTTCGTATACACGGTTCTGACAAACTGTCCTGCACGCCATCCAATGCTAAATTCAGCGCCGTTGTGTGTTTCAAATTCTCGGAGAAGTTGTTCCAGTGAGTCGATAGTTGATTGTGTGATATAGATTTGATTAAAATATTTAACAAGCGTGGGGCCAAGTTTAAGTTGAGCGGCTGTCCATGCTGTATATGTGTCGAGGACTGCGTTCTTTCCTTTGTAGTTGATAGCTGTGGATGTAGCCTGATCTCTTTCTTCGTGCGTCCCAACACAAGTATAAATATTATCTCCTGTCATTCTTATGAGATCTGCAACCTCAACTACATTTTTATTGCGCATTCCTGCTGCAATTCCTAACGGAATTCTCTTGTCATTAACTGTTGTGACAAAGTGTTCGTCAGCTTCTGCTTGACGCTTTATGAAATCCAAAAGCGGTTGCACGTTTCCATCATCTGTTTTCATTGACCACAATCCTCCTTCATCTGGGAATTGTGTTTCATACGTCTCGCAAATAGTCTGAAAAGCGTCCAGGTATTGATGCTTAACTTCTTCCAGTCTCCAGACAACCACGCCTTGCATTTTTTGCCGTTGATATTCATAGCCAGCCTTGCAGCCCAGCACTTCTTTTATATAAGGATCTACACCGTCGGGATTGAGCAGGATGTCATCTTGGATTGTCTCCGGGACCTCCCTAGTGACAACGGTTCCATCACTGCACGTGAGCCTTAAGCGGCATCCTGCACCAGCTGGCAAGTCGTTGGTCAAAAGCGCTGTCTTATTGGCGTTTAGGAATAGATGAAAATAGCTGAGTGCAACTTTGGGTGAGTTCTTATTTTGAGAGTATACTCTATGGCCTAATTTGAGCCCTTGCGCAGGCCGGCTAGCCAGAACCAACGCCTTAGCGATGTGCATCCACTCAATTGGCGAGCCATCATAATCATCTAATACATGTACTTCAAAGAGCCTTTGTAGCTCGTGGATGTCCTTTTTTTCTCTTGCTATATCAATCAGTATTATCAGGCCGTAGAGCTCTTTACCTTTGGATTCAAAATAGAGTGAAATGAATCTGTGAGATTCAGCATAGTCTTTTTGTCTGTACCAGAATATCCCTAGTAAAAGCTCGAATCCTGCAGGGGCTTTCGTGAGTTCTTCATAAAATGAAACTGCCTCAGATCGAATGTGCTGCTCATTGATGTAGGCTAAGGCGAGCATGTGCTTAAGCTCTGGATTTTCTAAACTATCCGGATATGAGCTCAATCTATAGATTATTTCCTTCCAGAGCATTAAATATCTAGCTAGCTTCATGTAGTGAAAGAATTCAATGACATCGAAGTCTTGATTCGACGTTTTGGACCCATAGCTGTGTGCTAGTAGTGCAATGGTTTGGACGCCGCAGCTATAAGAGAGCTGGAACAATAAGAGTCGGCATCGACTATCTAGAATGGTCGATGACAGCAACTGCTCTAATTTTAATTTGCCGTTAGAGTCTTGTTTTTTTGCCTTGGCGATATATACCGCAATCTTCGCTTGGATACTGAAGGCTTCATCAAATTTAGAGATTTGGAATTCTTGGTATCTGGATAGGGTGTCCCAGTCTAGGCTGGTAACGTTCAGCAGAAAACTCAGCTTTTTCGATTCGTCAAGGTTCTGCAATTTTGTGATGGCTTTTCTGCATAATTCTGGTTCTTGAATGTCCAGCAAACATTTTGCAGTTGTTTCAATTAGTCCTTGGTCTTCGGATAAATCTGAAAGAACATAAGCGCAAAGTTCCCGCAGTTCGTCAAAGTTTGCGGTCAGCTTGAAAGAAATTATCAGGCACTGTATGGACTGCAAGTCCCAGCTGTTTGCTAATCGGTCGCTACTCTGGAACTCGAGCCAATAATCTCGAAGATGGTCGGACGCGGTTTTTAATTGCGATATGTCAGCTGCTGAAAATTTGAAACCGTTTGGGCTCTGACGACTGCTAACAAAGTGCTGGATTATACCAAGCGCGACAAGGCTTTTAGCCGATAAGTCATCTGGATCTTCGCACAGGTACTCATTCGCTAGCTCTCGCCAACCTTCGGTTTCTCGTGATGCGAGGAGGTGTATGTGAGCTAGCTTTACTAGTTTGGAGTTCTTTAGGTGATCCGGAAATTGCGAAAAAGGGTTTTCAAATGTCTCCGAATGTTGGTAGTTAATTCTTACTGCCTGGATGATGTAGCTTGCAAGAGTTTCATTGTCTGGGTGATTCTTCAGTGCTGCTAAGCCATATTCAATAGCAGTATTCGGCCTATCATCAATGATGAGCGCGAAAGCTTTGAGTGCAACTGCACGTTCATCTTCTGGAGCATAAGTGCAAGCTTCAAGAAGTAGGCGTGCGGCTATATCATCTTTGCCTAGTAGGTGCTCGCAAATCGCAATGTTTGCCTTTATTCGGAATATGAATACTGGTTGCAAATTTTTCGCTTGGTGTGTCAAAAGCTCCGAGTATAGCCCAAGCGCTTCTTTAACGCGGCCACTGTTCATTATATCCCGATAATGGTCTATTTGCCGCCCAATTTCGGTTTGCAGTTCCCCTGAGAGGCCCTTGTTAAGAATACCTGTCTGTGCGATTAACGCTTCAGATACTGCAGATTTTATCGTGTGCGTATCGTTGATAACGATAGTCCCATTGTTGTCCCCGTTTAAGGCTACCGCTCCATTTTTCGCCTTTACCGCAGTGGCGTCATTTGCTTTATTGAATTTAAAATAACTCCAAAGGCTCCGCATTTATTTTCCTTTGCGATATGAAGCATTGATAGTTCCTTTGTTGGGGCCGTTGACTGCGACAGCACCGTTCTTAGCTTTAACACTTACCTTGCGCTTCCACACGAATCGCACTGTCACGCTTACGATGAGGACGAGTGCAACTACCAAAACGATTGCCAATTGAGGATTATCTATTAATGAGAAATTCATGCTGAGCCTCCAGAGCCTTAATCTGTTACGGGAATCGTGGTGTCCATGAGCCACTCTTGGCTCCAAGGATCAATAGTAGCCTTTTTTTCACAAAACCTGATTGCTTCGTGCTGACGGTTTCTAACTATGGGGAGCGGTCGGAGGTTCAACGCCCGCCGACGTTCAGTCCAGCCACGTATCTGAATGGCGGCACATGCTATGTAAAAATGGGTGATAAAATAGGTTATCGGCTCTTTCGATCTCAGGCGGGCATATGACGTTTTTCAGCAGGATTCGTGGTTTTTTCAGTAGACGGCACGTCGCGAGTGTGGTTGTGCGACCGATTACCCTGGTGAACGAGCGCACCGAATCGCAGCCTGGTCATTTCGTGTTTCCCGGTACTGACTTCATCGATCACATTGAGGTCGACGGCCAGCGTGTGGGTCAGATCGACTACAGCATCAACCCGCTGCGCGACCGGCTGTACATCAACATGATTGAGCTCAGGCCCGGTAGTCAGCGACAGGGCATCGGCTCTGCCGTCCTCTGGCACCTTTGGCAACTGCACGGGCTGCCCATCGTGCCGCTGTACGAATACACCACGTCGGAAGGTCTCTGGTGCCATGCACGAGCGCGCCTCGGCGCAGCGGGTGTGAAGATTGAGGCTCAGTTACGCGGTGTCAGGCAAATGGAGCTGGAGCAGGAGCGTTGGCAGCACCTGGTGCCAGAGCCGGAACATAAACGCCTGATCCGCGAGCTGATGGCTTCCCCTGAGTGGCCGGCCATCAAAGCGCGGCACGATGCGGAGCGAAATGCATGAGCGAGCTGGTGATGGCCAACACCGGGGAGCGGCGACTGACAGCACTGGAATTTCAGGAGCTGGCCTCAGTGCCGGCAGCCGTCGAGTGGTTCGCCAATATCCGCAACCCGCGCACGCGCCGTGCGTACCAGGCCGATCTGCGCGACTTCTGCAGCTTTGTCGGCCTGGCCGGTGCCGAAGAGTTTCGCGTCGTGAACCGGGCACACGTTTTAGCCTGGCGCGCCCAGCTCGAGCGACGCGCTCTTTCTGGAGCCACGATCCGGCGCAAACTAGCGGCGCTGGCCAGCCTCTTCGATTACCTCCTGGACAACAATGCACTGGCCGGGGGCAACCCGGTGCATGGAGTGGCCAGGCCCCCAGTTGAAAGCAATGAGGGCAAGACTCCCGCCCTGGGCGACGACCAGGCCAAGCGGCTGCTCGATGCGCCGGACGATGAATCGCTCCAGGGTGCGCGCGACCGGGCGATACTCGCGGTGCTGTTGTACCAAGGACTGCGCCGTGAAGAGTTGAGCCTGCTGCAGACCGGCGACCTGCAGGAGCGCCGTGGTGTGAAGCACCTGCGGATCCACGGCAAGGGCGGCAAGATCCGCTACCTGCCACTGCACCCGGTCGCGGCTGAACGGATCTACGTGTACCTGGTGCGTGATGGTGATCGAGCGCAGACGCCTGGTGCGCTTTTCCGCTCGCTGCGCGGCAAGACGTCCGGTACCGGGATTACCGGCAAGGGGGTTTATGGCGTTGTCAGTAAGTGGGCAAGCGCTGCGCAGATCCACGTGGACGGATTAGGCGTGCACGGCCTGCGGGCCACGGCGGCTACCAACGCGCTTGAACATGATGCCGACATTGCCAAGGTGCAGATCTGGCTGGGGCACGCAAACATCAGCACGACGCGTTTGTATGATCGGCGCGGTCAGCGACCGGAAGACTCTCCGACGTTTAAGGTCAAATACTGAGAGCCGCGGATTGTAGGCCCCTTCAATCACTACCACTCGTCGGAGAGTTAGGGTTGGTAGCTACTGCTTATTCCAAATCTCGAAATTTGACGGAAAGGCTCGTAGAGGTCTCCCGGATGCTTCCAGATACCTCAAAACACCATTTCTACGAAAATCGCGTAGTCATAAAAACCCCCGCGCGAGGCGGGGGCTGGGGGCGTCACTATCGATATCAGGTGGCAATGCAATTTTCTTGCGATTAACATCGATGCAACACATGACGCATACAACGGGACCTCGGAAATCTCAGAGTATTGCTGGTAACCCCCTTCGTCAACTCCTCTAGGGGGTTTACTCGCTGTCGTGTGGATATGTCAGGAGCCTAACCCTGATCCCATTCACTCTGAGAGGACATCGCCATGCTGCGATTCATACCTGAAGAGTTGATCAGAGCGCTGCAGACCGCGTACTGGTCTATTCGTCTGATTCGGCTAATCCAACAATTCTAAGTAACAGCGGCAGGGGCATGCGCCCCTGCTACCTTTCTGTTTGCATCTGTGACGATCCGTAAATCGACTCATTGGTAAGCCACGGCTGCGCCGTTGGGTACTGTTGCCGGTAATGCGACCCCTACGCTACCTGATGACGGTGTGACAAGATTGCCAGACGCCGCCGTGCCGATGGCCAGCGATCCATCAGTCAAATTGATCATCTCTGAAACAAGACCGGGAGGAGGGGATCCGAAGAACGCGTAACTTCGTCCAGCATCGATCACTCCATCCACTCCAGGGTAACGAGCGTACCAAGTGGGCAGAACCAACTGGTTATCTGCCACCCTGCCTGACGCAGCTTTGTGAGTGTATGCATACTCGGCCAAGGCATTTCTGTAGACGAGGACGTTATGAGCAATCAGGGAGATCTCCACGGTCTGGGAGCTCTGTTCTGCCTGGTGTGACTTCTCGTAAACCATTCCGAGCACTGCTGTAATCACCACCATTGCAAGCCAGTAAATGTTCACTCTACGTCCTCGATGACTGCTATGAGCCTGCTCAAAACTGGCAACAGAAAATGGTGGCGAAGTCGTTCTGGCCGATCACAATTCCCGGAGTGCTGCTGTTTCGTTGGCCGGAGCCAGTGGTGTCCCACCCGACTTTGGTGTATCCGACTGGGCAGGAATAGGTAGTCGCGTCATTTGCGTCGTAACCATTGATTGTCTGTGCCGTACAGGTAGGGGCACTTGAACCGTTCACTACCCAGACCTGGTTATCACAGGAAAGCGATCGACCCGTACTGGTGCGACCAACCATACCGTTTGCAGCACAGGCTGTGCCGGCAGTGGCTACGCCATTGAGTTGCAGGTATTCACCGACGGTCGCGCGACCTTCAGAAGTCACTGTCCCACCCCGGATGTTCCCGCCTGTGTAGAGGTTCTTGTCGCCGTAGACCCGTACCCAGTCCGAGTCACTCATGTACCAGCCACCGCCCCATTTTTCGCTGTACCAGCCGGTGTCGCCCTGAGTGCGAAACCAACCGCCTGTGACAGTCTCGCCTGATATGCGGGCAGCCGCGCCCGTGAGGTTGGCCGAGGCGTTCACCGACTGTGCGTATACATCACCTGCAGCGATGACGTTGCTCTGGGCTGTGACGGATCCTGATGCACTTACATTTCCCTGGGCTGTGACTGATCCCGACGCACTCACATTACCAGTGGCGTTGACTGATCCAGCAGTGTCGACATTCCCTCCAACCGTCACTGTTCCAGAGGCGTTCAATGCAGCTACATCGTTGACATTGTTTCCTCCCATACTGAGCGCCGTGTTCATGCGATTGAGTTCAGGCTTTCCTGGGATGGCGTTGCGGTACAGGTAGTCGTTGGAGAGCGTACCATCCTGGAGAAACAAGGCACTCGCAGTGTGGCCAACGCCTGGGTTGATCCCGTAGTTGCTCAGCGCAAGTTGCCAGCCGCCTCGTACTCCCTGAATAACGCCGGTGTTGTTGAACGGGATGAAGCCACCCGGCGCGCCCATATTTTCCGCAATCGTCCGTGTACCGATCTCATCGATAGCCTGTCCGCCGGTAGTGATCACGATGGATTCTAGCTGGTTGACGTTTACCCTTCGGGCAAGCACCACGAAGCGCTGACCGAATGCATTTGTGTCACTGAAGCTGGCTGGCAGATAGTTGGTGTTCCGTAGCATCTGTGGAGTAATCGTTGCGGGTGTGGTTGTACCCGCGGATCCATAGACCGTTGAGAAATTGTCCTTTAGGTATTTAGAAGCGGCCTCTGCGATCTGCTGCTGTTGCTGAGCTGCGATCTGATAGTTCTGCGCATCCATTCTGTCTGCGACCAGCGAAACGCCAATGGCCGACGCAATGGCAAAAATGATCAAGCCGAAGAGCAGCTCGACTATCACGAAACCGTTTGTTCTGGTCCGGCCGGGCTTGAAAAGATTCATCCCCAGATGCTCCTGTTCGATTGCTGATCCACATCCTGGCTAAGCATTGCGATTTGATTCGATCGGATCTTCTCGCGAATACCAGGGCCGTCAGGTCCAGTGAGTGAAAGGCTTTGGATCTTCAGATGCCTCATTGCACCTTCACCTTCAAGGGCAAGCGCGACTACCGCCACCAAACCCTGCGACAGGATTGATCGGACGTTGCTGATTGCCGGCTCCGCAAGAGTTGCTACTCGCTCAATCGCCTGCGGTACGGTTCCCGCGTGGACTGTGGTGATGATAAACAGGCCGTTGATCGCCGCTCGTACCGCCTGAACTGCTGTCGGGGTGTCTCTGATCTCCCCGATAAGCATCATGTCCGCGCCAGAGCGAAGGCCCCTCATCAGAGCCTCCTCATAACCCCCATTGCGTCTTGAAACTTGCATCTGGATGCAGCGACCAGGTCCGTGACGACCGTTCAAATCTGTCTCGGCAGGATCCTCTGCAGCCAACGCTATCCCACCACACGCAATTAGCCTGGCGATGATTAGCGAAGCCGCGCTTGAGGTCTTTCCAGTGCCCATCTCTCCACAGAAAATCACCAGCCCGCGCACATGCTTTGTAAGCAACGATTCGACCAGGTCTTCTGGAAAACCCAACTGGTCGAACTGCCGCACCTGCGCATTTGATTTGCGCAGTACGAAGACAGCCTGGCCGAAGGCATCGGGTATCTGAGTGACGCGAAGCACCGTCCCGTCTTTGATCAACGAGAACTCAGGATCCTGATGCACTTCGAAATGCTTGGAGCATTCCTCTCGTAAAAGCTGGGCGCTTTCTTTCCAGTTCTCCGGAGCCTCGACACGTCCGCTCTGGCCATCCAGGCCTTTTACGTCCGTGAAATCCGGCCCCAGATAGAGGTCTACAAAGGGCGTGTCGATGATCGGGCTCATGCTCAGTAGGCCGTCCAAGCGAGGGTGTTGCTGTCTGTAGTGCAGCCACTAGTAGCATTAGCAGAACTCACCTCGCCGCTCACAGCCGTGCCGCCATTGATAGCGGTGGTGACCTTATGCCCGCGTCCAATCGTCGTGGCCAGCGTTACGCAGGCATCTTGGGGCAAGCCCGATTCGGTGACTGTGAAGGTCATGCCATTGGCAACCACAGTGACCTGCCCACTCCAGGCGTTGTAAATCTTGCCGCCGGAGAAGGACATATTAGGAAGGCCCTTAATAGAGCTAAGCTGGGCGATCAGATCGGTCCCTGACGCTCCGTAACCGGCACTGCCTTTGAGCTTGCGAGTGTTGGCGATCAGTTGACCGACGTTACCTTGCTCGTTGTTGACGTCCGAACTGCCCATCGCGCTCCAACCGTTGTAAAGGGCGTAGCCCATCCCCATCAGGATAACGATGAGAACGAATAGCAATTCAACCGATATGTAGCCGATCTGGTTCGCCCGAGCGGATTGAGTGATGTTTTGCATGTGTGTGGTCCTGGGTATGTGGGTAACGGGTGTAGTGCTCAGTGCGTCATGCCCTGTGTGGCATTGCCGGTCATGCTGTAGGCTCCGACCATGACCAGCATCATCAACAGGCCGATCAGAACCATGGATACGAGGGACAGTGTCTTTGCGTAACGCTCGACCTGCTTCAGTGATATCTCCAACCAGCGAAGGCTGTAGCGGTGCACTGCAGCCGAGAAGCTCTGCGTGGTGGAGAGAACAATCAGAAATTGAATCGCTTCGTGGCCTGGAAATTCATGCCCGGAAAGATCCAAAGCCTCGCCGAAGTTTTTACCCATCCGAACCCCATAGTGAGCGGCTTCCAGGCGTTCACGCAGCCACGGATTTGCCCCGCGCTTTAACGTGTCCAACGCTCCGAGCGGATCGATATTTGCTCGCAGCATGACCGCGATATTGAGGAGGAAAGTTGAGCCGTGGAGCGCTTTGTAGATTGACCAGGGAGGCAATATCTCCAGCCGTGTCCGCCAAGGCCCACGGAAATAAGGCAGAGTGACGACGCTGGTGACAACCAGGACCACTACAAGGCACAAAGTCAGCAGCCCCCAGTTAGTCACAAAGGTGGCGATCATGTTCAGAACCATTGGTGCGCCGGACCAGGCTTCTGGGTTGGATGAGCGGCTCATGGCAGGGACCACCCGAGTGGCGACTACGTTCAGCAAGTAGGCCATCAAGCTCCAGACAAATATCGGGTACAAGGCCGTTGAGAGCACCAGGCTCATCACTTTTTGCCGAGCCTCGATGATGCGCACGCAGTCGCTGAATGCCTGGATCAAGTTCCCTGACTTCTCACCGGCGCTGATGACGGCGTGCTCCTGATAAGGCACCCAGTTAAGGCATGCCTGGGCCAGCGTCTTGCCGCCGTCCACAGCTTTGCCTATGCCATAGCTGGCAAGGGCGATCGGATGTCGAGCACGGCGGCCACCATCACTGTAGATTGATCCAATACGATCAAGGGCCAGGTCGAGTGGCACCCCATTCTCCAGCAAAGCGGTCATGCTGTCGTACAGCCGGATACGCTCATTGCCTCCGAACTGGTTTCTGTAAAAGCTATCTACAAGCCCAGTCCAAGCGTCCATCACCTTACTGAGCATAGGCTTCTGCCTCAGTTGACTCGGCATCCAGCATGTAGCTGTCAAAATCCAGTGGACCTACTACGGCCTCTGCCATACGCGGGTCAATCAGCCCCGCATTAATCTTGATGAGCGTGTGGGCAACCTTCGTGATACCACCCATGTGCTTGACCCAATACTGACGCGCAGCGCTTGGGCCATTCTTTCGGATCTCCTCCATGAACCGGTGGGTCGGGAGAATAATTTCTGCGACAGCGGCCCTGCCGTCCACCCCGTCACGGCATAGAGAGCAACCACGCCCGGTCAGATAGACCTGATCCAGCACGGTCATCTTTTCAAGCCGCTCGACCAGCTGCGGATCCAAGGTACTGATCTGGCTGTGCGCAGGCACGCGACACTTCCTGCACAGCGTTGGCAGCAAAGACTGGTTGATAAGGCCGACGATGAGTGTTGGGTCGGTGACCAGGCTTGTATCAGCCCCCATGTCGATCAGCCGAGGGATTGCTGCTACAGCGTTGTTGGTGTGTAAAGTTGTTAAAACGAGGTGGCCAGTCATACCACCGCGCAATGCTCCCTGAGCAGATTCTAGATCGCGAATCTCCCCGTACATAAGTATGTCGGGGTCGAGTCGCACGGAGTTTGTAATCGATTCTCCCCATGTCTCATTGCTGGCAAGAGGGGACTGATTTGCACGCATCGGATATTCGGGCGGGTCCTCAACGGTAAGGATATGTTTCGTGCCCTTGCATTCTTCAGCCAGAAGGTTGATCTGCACCTGGAGCGACTTCGATTTCCCCGATCCAGTCGGACCGGTCAATATGATCACGCCGTAAGGGAGGCTTCGAAGCCTCTTGAACAGCAAATTCTGTTGTGGCAGAAACCCCAGATCGTCTACGGACTGTTTCTCCTGATCGTCATAGATCAGACGCAGCACCATCAGGGGCCCGTCGACCAAAGGGCGTGTGGCTACACGGGCTCCGGACAGTCCCAATTGATCGAGGAAGGTGCGAGCTATGCGCGCGTCCTGTTTCAACTCCGGTTGATAGTAGCCCTCGGATTTGACGTCACACATTGAGTTGAAGAGTGAAGAACAGAGCTCATTTCCTACGGCGCTCTGGATCTGCCCGTACTCCCGCAAGAGACCGTCCTCACGGAACTTGATGTAGGTGATTTCGTGGCCAACGATGAAATGCACGTCGGAAGCGCGTCGTGCATGGGCCGCGCCAATGATACGAATCACCTCTTGCTGGCGCTGGGTACTGTCTACAGATCCGGCGAAAGCTTTGCCGACGTTTTGGTACAGCGACTTGATCTCGCTGAGCGTGCTGCTGATGATCTGAAACGGCACTCCGGCTCGGTCAAGGCGGTCCATAAATGCCATCACATAAGGGTCGTGCATGTGCTGAGACGACACGAGCAGTTCTGCTTCCTCGGCCATAGTGGCAGGTGCTAACAGGGCGACCAGCTGACGCAACTCGCTGGTGATATCCCCCAACCGCTGTCCCTCCGCAGTCAGGACCGTTCCGACCACGTCAGACTGCATGGCGATGGTTATCGGTTGCACAAGCGCGGTCGGTCGGGTGACCTGATGTGCCAACGGATCAGCCTCAATTTCTGGCTCAATTCGTACCGCGCCGCTCATCGCTGTAACTCCTGCGACATGCTGGACAGCGGACTCATAGCCGAGGGCTGGCCGGGAGTTATAGGCTTGAGTGTCTGCAGTGACATTTGGGGCGCGTCAACCGAACCAATGGGTGCCCTGGTCGAGAACCCTAGGGGATATCGGCGTCCGTCATGGCCCAGTACAACGCTGTCAAGGGACACGCTGATTACCTTGAATCCGCCTGGCAGCTCAGCATTGCCAACTGATGCATCGACCTCGAAACCACTTCCATACAGCAACGTGGCATACAGGGCGTTATTCGTCCTGAACACGGTCTTGACCACCGGCAACTGCGGTGCGGTATTGCTGACCGGGGCGGGCATCGTGTAAGCGGTCTGCGATACTTGAACCGGCGCAGACGTAGATGTCTTGCCCCCGTTTACGATGTCTTCCTTGGCACGAGCTCGCGCCGCCTGTGCTTTGAAGAGAAGGGTTTCACTCTGCACCTGGGACAGCTCGCCAATGTTGATCCGACTGATGTCGGTGGGAGATGGATCGGCCGCGACGGCCATGTTGCCGGCGGCTACGCAGGACAACAGAAAGGTCAGCAGAATTGAAGCGCGAGTGTTAATGCACATAGAGGTCACCTATGACGTTCCAGGTTAATTTGCCGTCTTGAAAGTCGGTTTTGATTTCACGCAGGCGCATTCCAGTGCTTTGCACGCCTTGGAGAACAATCGCTGGCGGCAACAGGCTCGTGTAGCGGATTTCGAAGTGTCGATAATCCGGGGGCGGTGGTGGTGGAGGCGCTGGTTGGCCAGGCAACGCTGGTGGCTGGACAACCGTCACAGGTACTTCCGTGATCTTGGGCTGCAGGTCTTGGGCTTGCAGCCATGAAGTGATGCTGTCCAAGGCCTGCGTGGCAGGATTCAGAACGTCATCACCCGCAAGCGGCAGCTCGAAGGTGAGCTTCACAGCGGCCTTGTTGCCCTCGTCGTAGAACGCGGGCGTATCAGCAAAGTAGCCCGCAGTAGCAGCGGTGAAAGCCATCGTGGTGCTGTTGCCAGTGCGGTTGTAGTTGGCCGACATCAGCGTCCCGTCGCATTTAGCGGAGACGAATAGCCACCCTTCGATTGCCGGTAGTAACTGGTCGATTGCGCCGTTACAACCTTCAAGAAAAACTGGGACAGAAGGCTGTTTTACCCACGGATGCACAAGCGCCTCGATCACAACTGGTGAGTTTGTTCGCTGGTTCAGGGCATCCAGTTCAGCTTGCCTTGCCGCCTCTGCCGCTTCCTGCGCCTGGCGAGCAAGTTGCAGCTTATGTTCGTTCCATTGCTGCCACCCAATCAGGCCGGCCACGACCAACGAACCAATCACCGCGGCTTTCAGCAGTTCCTGTCTGGACAGGCCGAATGCCAGCGGTGTCAGCTTGTATTCGCGCTTGAGATTTGAAGGCTGCAACAATGTATCTGGGTCGAATCGTTCGCCACCGCGAGCAAACTCCGGCGGGAGAAAGATCTTGTCGAAGCTCATCGAGCGGCTCAGCTGCTGAGCCACCTTCTTTTTTATTTCCTCACTGCTGCCTACCAGGTCTGCTCCCGGGATGACCGCGCCTCGGTACACTGCGACCAAGGCGTATCTGTCATCGGCGTCCTCGATCCTCCAGGCAGCCAGCCACGATGCGCCCAGTTGCCCAGCGAGTGATGCTGCAAGGGAATACATGCCTTTGACTGCGCCGTCATTCTGCGAAACGAACCCGGCCTGAATCACCGACTCGGTATGCCTGATGGCGACAATGTCCATTTCTTGGGCGCGACCGAACTGTCGTGCTTCTTTCATGTAGCCAGTAAGGCTACCCAACGGGTGCCACAGTAGGCCTGTCACGAAAGATCTACCGTGATAAGTCAGAATCTGAACTTTGCCGTCGCTGGGCAATTGAGCGTGCGGGGCGCGCTTTCGGAACAGAGAGAACGGGTTCGCCATGTCAGTTGGTCACAATCGGGGTGATCAGCACCACCAGAATGCTTTTTGACGAGGTGCGCTTACGACCACCGCCAAGACCGAAGAATCCAGGTGAACCTGTGCCGATCTTGTCCGTGTTGTCGCTGAGCTCCTCAAAGCCCGACAGGATCAATGTCTGACCGCTGCGGAGCTTCACTTTTGGCGACAGACTTTTCGCATCGTAGTTGGGGATCTGAACGCTGGAGCCGTTGCTGGTGAATGGCTCGAAGGTAGGTTTGGAGCTCATGTTGATCGAAACCATGAGCAGCATCTCATCGTCGTCCATCAAGCGTGGTTGCAGCGTCATGTTGAAGCCGGAGGTGATCGTGCCTGGAGTAATTGCCGTACTGGAGCCCACTGACGCAGTGGTGTTGGTTTGAACCGATGGGATGTAGCCTTGAACGTTGCCGATCTGCAGTGGAGCAGGCTGCAGGTTCAATGTGGTCACAGACGGCGAGCGAACATTCGAGATCCGGGCCTGTTCTGCGATTGCCTGGATGATCGCGTTGGAACCTGCCCAGGCGGAGTTGGCTGTATCGACAATGCCTACCGAGCCCGAGATAGCGCTGGAGCTGATGCCTGGCACAGTATTCGACAGAGACAGGCCCCACTTTGTGCTCAGCGAGTTGTAGACGGCCGCCCAGTTCAAAGCCAGCTGATCGGTGTCGGTCAGAGTCGCCTCAAACACCTTCACATTGAACAGCACCTGTTGGGTGATCGCGTGGTTGGTCTTGGCCAGATAGGTCTCAACGTTCGAAAGCACGTCTGGCCGGTCTGTCACGGTCAACGTCCCTGTCGAGGGCGACAGATACATGCGGCCAGGCGGCGACGTGCTAAGCATGGCCCTCACGTTGCTCTGGATGTCAGTCAGGATCGATGTGTTGAGTGTGACTGTCGTGCTCTGGTTGCTGCCCGAGTCACCTGAAACGCCCGAAGAACTGCTTCCTGAGGACGATCCGCTCGACGAACCACTGCCCGAACCTGAGGAGGTGGTCATACCGGATCTGACGGTGCTTTTGATTTCCTGCACGTCACCAAATGCGTAGACGTCGAACACCTTGGTATCGAAATAGCTGACCTGCACTGACCGTGAGTTGGGATTGAATCGATAGGTGAGTCCCAGCCGCGCGGTGACGTCATCCAGCAGACCCGAAGCTTTCCCTGAGTAGCGCAACCCACTGACGAGATTCGGTGTCAGCATCGATGCGAAGTCAGAGCTTCTGCCCTGAGAGGCCTGCGCCAAGTTGGAGCCGCCTGTAATGCCTGCAGGCAAAAGCCCGGCCAGGCTGTCAGGGTTGGGGGCTGTGCTGATCGGAGGAGCATTGTTGCCTTGGGCAGGTGCATTGGCGTTCAGCAGGCCAGGATTGAGCGCATCCGGCGAGACAAGTACGGGGATGCCGCACTGGCTGGAAATGTACTGGGCAATTTCAGCGATTCCGACACTGCCAGCAGGCCGGTAGGCGACCTCACAGTCATACTTGGAGGGGATGCCTCGTCTCGCAACAACTGGCTGCGTTGAAACCCAGGGTTTATCGCTGAATATCACTGTGTCGCGGCGTTCCTGCTGCTGCTTGTTACGCTGGATAGCTACGTAACGGCCGGCAGAATCGGCGGTAGCCTCTGCCCGTGCAGCAGCTTCATCCACCCGTTGGACTGAGCAGGCTGATGCCAACAAAACAGCGAGGCACAGAGCGGTCTGACGCATGAAGGGCATGCTCATTTTTTCCTCTCCGATACGTGCAGAACCTGCTGACCATTTCCTTCATTACCGTCCACCACAAAGGACCGTTTGGCGTTGTCGTAGAGTGGGAATATCTGCCTGACTGCCGAGGTGAAGGAGCCTGTAAAACTCAATGGTGCTTCGATGGGGTAGTCCAGATCCTCCGGCACCCAGATAACCTGCCAGCCGGCCCGCTTGGCCCAGTCTTCGACCGATTGACGCAAGGTACTGCCCACAGGCGCGTTCCACGTTTGCTGTGGCGCAACCGTTGCGACGGGTTTCGCTGCAGGTTCAGGTTTTGTCGGAGCCTGGCTTGTCGAAGCGATGCTCTTGGTGACGGTGGTCTGAGATGTGGCCTTCGCCGGAGCCGCGCTCACAGGAGTCGGCTTTTGCTGTGTAGGGGGGCCTTCCTTGGCTGGGGTGCTGATGGATGCAGCTGGTTGCGCTTTTGCCTGCGTGACGACCGTGGTTTGCGATTGCCCTGCAGGCGATGTGGCCTTGCTGAATGGGGTTCCGGTTGCCGGGGCAGTTACAACGGTAACGGCTGGGGAGGTGCTGGCTACCGAAGTTGATCCAGTGCTGGCCGGTTGGGCAGGTTGAGCCAGTGACACGGGCTTAGACGTCTCCGGCAGTTGGTAACCTGGCCGCAGTACAAAACAGACACCGCGCGTGACTTCGTTGACTTTGACCTGCCATGCCGGGCCGGCCAGTACCTGCAGCGTGTTGCGCAGGCTCATTGGCCCGAGCTTGTACTGGGCAGCAGGAAGGGGGCGTGTGAACAAGATGTTTACGTGCCCGGTGCCCGGTGAGCACAAGGTGTAGCCTGAGCGGCTGACCACATACTGCATCGCATCCTGGACGGACGGATGCATATTGGCCGGAATGCTGACATCGATGATCTGGGCCATCAGGTCACGCTGTTCGGCTTCTGGTGCGGTATTCACCAGAGCGTATCGACCATAGCGGACCATCGGCTCCTGGCCGGACTTTGCGCCACTTGAGTACAGGTCTGGCGAGAGCAGCTCAGGATTCTGGCTGCTGTCGAAAGCAGGTCCAACCGGTTTGTCCGCTACAGACGTGCATCCGGCGAACAGCGCGAGTATGGAAAGTGTGGAAAGCTGCCTGATCATGTGTGCCTTGACCCCATTTCTTGATGGTGGCCAAGGTGCCAGCGCTCAGGTTGCAAAGCACTGCTAAACCCTTAACGGATCGATTCTGGTTATTTGAGGAGGCGAGGGGATACGTGAGGGTGGGAGGGCGTTAGTAGGAGCCCTCCTGATCAGTCAGCCCGCCAGTTGACAGAGCATAGCGCTCTTCAGCGAGGTACAGACTTCAGCTTGAACGGGCGTTTGTTCTGATCATCATCTGCAGAACCATGCACACAGCACCGGCACCAAGTGCGGAAGCGATGAGCGGCGCGAAATCTTGAGCCAAGCGTAGTTGGTCGAAGTTTGGGATCTGCATCTGATACACCATGGAAAGCAGGACGTAAGACACGATGAACAAAAAGCCGCACCCGTTAAAAACTTTAGAGAATCTGAGCAGTACAGGGTCCAGATTTGAAACAATCGATTTGAGCATGAGGAGCTCCCTCGGCAGCTTGGCGTGTGTGCGGGATGGCTAAGATTGGACCAATCATAGCTGCTTTGGTAACACCCGTCATGATGTCGCCCAAACCACTCAGAGAATTTAAGCAAAGCCTTATTGTTCGATTCTATTGGGCAGCGGGGGGGGCAATACGGAAAGGAGGGCAGTAGCGGCCACCCTCCAGAAAAATTGATCAGTCAATCAGCTCTTTGAGCTTTGCATCGATATGGTCATAAAAGTCTTTGCGCTGGCGTGGATTTGCCACGAGCTTGCACGCAGAGTGAAGAATATCAATTGCATCCTGCTCAGATATCTCATCTGCATCAACTGACTTTTTCAGTTTGGTTTTATACACCGTTTCGAGCTCGTTGTAATCGCCATGCTGTCCGCAGGAAACCAGTTTACCGTCGTTCGTTCCGTTCGGAACTTCATCTTTGTAGGAGTACAGCGCGTTAATTTCGGCAATAGTTTTAGGCTTGGCCATCGTCGTTCCTTGAGAGTACATCCGCCTGGATATTCAGGCCTCAGCAACATAGCTCAAAAGCATGGCAACCTGCCACAGTGGATTAGAGGATCTCGGCAAGAGCCAACTTGCTCGATTCCTCCGCTTCAGGATCGATCAGATCGCTGGCCAGGGCGCGTTTGTCCATGAGCATCTGCCACAGCTGCTGGTCGATAGTGTCCTCAGCTAAAGGGATTTTGACTACAACCATGCGTAACTGCCCGTTGCGATAAGCCCGATCCTCAGCTTGGTCCTGCAGCCCCGGTGTGTATGGAAGCCCCAGAAAGAATACATAGTTCGCCGCTGTCAGGTTGTAACCTGTGCCGGCGGCCGACCTGGTCCCGATGAACACCCTGCAGTCCGGATCCTGCTGGAAAGCATCAATCGCCTTCTGTCGTTTCTTGGGCGAGTCACTGCCTACTAACGTCACACACCCGACGCCCATCTTGAGGCAGTGTTCACGCAACGTGGCCACGGATTCCTGATACTCGCAGAAGAGGATCACCTTGTCGTCGACGTCCAGCTCGGCCATCAGATCCGCCAAGATCCGTACCTTCACGCGCTCGAGCAGTTGACGCAGTGCGCCCAGCCGTGCGAATCGGTGCTGGTCGCTTCGCATGATCTGATTGTACTCGTCACGTTCTATCTGGCTGAGTATCACCGGCACAGTCTGGCGCTGCTTCCCCTTCAGGTTGGGCAGCACATCCTTGCGGCGACGAAGCATCCAGTCAGATATCTCATCCCTTAGCGTCTTGCGAAACTCAGGACTGCCGGCGAATCGCTCGCAGAACTCGTTGAGGGGCAGTTGACCTATTGGGTGGCCTGAAAGCCTGAGCAGTGTGTGCAGCTCCGCTTCGCGATTGAGCACTGGCGTGCCCGTTAGCAGGTAGCGGTTTTGTACTTGAGCCGCGATGTCGAAGCCGTGGCGTGTCCATGCAGCAGTGGGTTCCTTGAGTCGGTGAGCCTCGTCAATGACCATCACCGCGAAGTGGTTCGCGTGCATGACAAAATCGCCCAGTCGCTCGTAGTTCACGATGATCCATCCAGCGTTCGCATCAAAGGTTTGCATGGCGATCTGAGCTTGGGGAAATACCATCAGGATCTCGCGCTGCCAGTTGATGATCAGGCTGTTGAGCACTATCACCAGAACCGGTTTGCCTTGGGCACGTATACCAGCGGCAATCACCGCCTGGCGAGTTTTGCCCAGCCCCATATCGTCGGCCAGTAGCGCGCTCGTGCGCTGCAGCAGGTGCCTGATACCTGCTGGCTGATGATCCATCAGCGAGAATCCTTGCAGCGCCTCATCGATCTCGGCGCTGGTCAGCTCGGTGTTTTTGATGGAGGGGACAGATGCCAGGTAGATACCTGAGTCTGAAATTTCCTCTTCGCTTTTGGTCGACTCCGGAGAGTGCCCCCCCAGACGGATGCTCGTGACCTCACTCACCGCCTTGACCGACCCGTCAGCGAGCAACTCCTGCAGCGTGTCCAGAATTTCAAACTGCTCTTCGGCCAAGCCCAGTTCTAGAATCAGGTTGCTGCGGACCAACTCTGCTGTGCCCTGCACCCGCCAAGCTTTGCCCGCCGACAGGAACACCCCACGCATGCGCTTGGCGATTGCTACTGCACCAGGATGAAAATCTCCCGACAGGATCACACCGCCTTCCGCCAACGGCGCGAGCCGGAACTTCATCCCCCAGGTGAAAGCGTCACGGTGCACATCAGACTGGGCAGAGGTGATCCTGTCTCTGAACGCTTGCCAGCTCTCGATGTGTTGGCCATCCGCAAGCTCTGCCAGCTCCCGGTAAAGCACATCGAGGTCATCGAGCAGCTTGTCCTTGGGCACGCGCCAAAATTGATTTAACGGGTGATCAGACCTCCGTATGAAAAAACCCCTCCGGCGAAGCAATAGCTTGTTGGCACCTTGGAGGTAACTGAGTGACAGACCGAAGTCGTAACCATCGAAAACGGCTTTGCGAAGCAGGACCGGTCGCTTGTTTATCAATCGGGGCGAGGGCATGATCAGAGCCTCCTGCCCATGTACCGCTCTGCCCAACCGACAACTTCTTCCCCAAAGTGGATATTGTAAATTGAGGCTTTGTCGGCGTAGCGATCCAGCTTCTTTGCTAAGTTGGGCCAATCCAGGTTCGTTGCGATTCGTCCACTCCGGACGGAGGCCAAAAACCACTCGACAGCCTTCATCGATGCAGAGTTGGGCGCGGGTGTTTGGTTACTGCTATCTCTGATCTGCGCGAGGCGAAGATGTTTGAGCGTATATTCCGCTGTCGCCGCCTCGTTGCGAGAAAGCATCAGCGTGATCTCAATCGACGCTACTGGGTGATCATCAGATCGGATCGACAATAGCCTGCAGTCGCCCGAGTACGCGCGATAGTCGTAAGTGTCAATGCAGTGACCCATATAGGAATGCTCCCGATCCAAGTCATCCGGGCAGAGCAATTCAACTATTTTCAGCCCAGTCGCAGCACAAGTGATGGGACCGTGGTCATGAAGAAATCCCGGCCATCGAGTCAATGAATCTGATGGATTCGGCGGGATTTCCCGCTCCAGCCTCGTTCTAATATCAGCGAGAGCGGCGTGGAAGGCGTCAACGAAATTGGACAGCTGTCTGTATGTCAGCAAGCCGATGAACTTGCGCAGACGCTTTCGTGTGCCCACTGTTTGGCGGTTGCCCACTCTGTCCAGGTTATTGAAAAGCTCTCTGAGGTCCACCAGCTTCGCAGCGATTTCAGGCCATGCCGTGTCAGCCCAATCAGTTGGGCAGCCCTTCATGAAATTGTTCATGTCACCCAACGATACAAGCACCTGCCACGGTATTGACGATTGAAACGAGTAGAAGGCCCGCCATTCGGTCTTGTTCGTCGGGCGGCGGTTCCCCAACTGCGCACCGGCAATCAGAGCATTCCATCCAGAATCCAAACCCTCAGCGTTCAAACGTGATAACGCACTTCCCGTATCGTAGACTCGCTGTTGGCCAAGGAAGGTAATCGCAGACTTCGGTGCTGTGAACAGCCACGCGAAAACGCTATTTAGAGGTAAGCCGGTGTCCACTGCTCGCCCCAAGAACGTATCCGCGTCCAATGGATATTCACCTTCGCAGCAAAAGCAAAACTCTTGGAGGCTCACCCAAGGGCACGGTACCGGTACCCGATGCTCCGGATCGGTGGGCCAAGACACTCCATTACTAACGACTAACACAGGAACTAACACCGGCTGTGCTTTCAACGCCTGTAGACGTCGTGTGCGATCACCTTGAGCGAGCCAGTTGTAGAGTTTGGCGGAAGGACACTGTACAGAGCGCACTGCATGTAGCAATTCTTGGTCAAGACTCTGACAAAACCTCTTCAGTGTCGCGCCGATACAGGTGATGTAAAAACGATTACGTGGAGCGTAAAAACGGTTGTTTCTGCCTTCTGAATTAAGCACCCCTGAATTGTATTTCACCAGCGGTTTGATGCTAAGTACAGATTCGTTACGCGCCAAGTCCCGTGCATGTTTGCAGAACGACGTCAACAGTGCATCCGCACCATCATGAGTAATCATCTTATGAGCCAGCTTCAATGCACGGCTCGTCGTCGGTGCATGGACCGGGACTTTTATTTTCTCATCAAAGCGTACCGCGGAAATCAGATGGCCATCGAAGTATTGAAGCTGCCTGCCGACTCGCGCCACTGTCGGCCGTGTCACCGAGTCATCGTTATGGAGAGCAACGCACCAGCATCGAGTTGACGACGTGTGGGTGAGGTAGTGCAGCATGAACTGATCGCGTAGTTCCGACGGTACGTCAAAATGATCAGCCCAAGTCATAGCAACAGCACGATGACGCTCTGGAAATTTCGCAATATCGAGAAGAGTTTTGACGAATTTTTTTTCGCGAATAGACTCTGCGGTCATGAATCAATGAGCTCAAAGTGACTTGAGGCAGCACTGTCCTAGACCTGATCTGCGCTCGCCATGCGTAACCGTAAACGAGAGGGAGAGTATTAATCGCGCTGAGTCAGAAATTGAAGCTTTGTTGTTGCTCCTGGGCAAACCCCTTTAGCCACGATGCGCGCATAGCTGGGTGCCGGTAAGGGCATTCGTGGAGAGGGATGCCTTTAAGCGCCGCTTCAGCCCCCGCGAGCATCACAGCATGGTGAGGGTTGTTGAATCGACGCCGATCCGAAGTCTCGTGCGTCGCTGTAGGAGTTGTTCTCACAACTGAGGATTCCCGTGGAGTAGATCGGATACATCCAAGACTTCACGAACGAGGCGTTTTTTTCAATCTTCGAGGTATTCAGCTGTCGCCAGCTCCTGAGCTGCCCTCCGAGCTTCTTGGACATCTAGGTCGTTCATACGCGCTTCAAACAGCTCATTGAGCGTGATTTCATCCCCCATTGATCTTCCGCTCAACTCCCCTCCATTCCTGACAATCACCTCATTCAATTCAGTAGCCAGGGCTGTCCTTGACGCGGTGTCGTTTGGCATGCGGATGACATAGGTAACAAAGTTATTGAGACTCATGAGTTTCGACCAGTGAGAGGTTTATCGTAACTTGGGATTGCCGAGGTGAGCGATTCTTTCACCACAAGCTCCACGTACAGGGCGTTTTTTCTCCGGGGAGAAAACAGTTCAGAAGGAGCTGCCTGCTGGTGAGGAACGACGCTGATCAGTTTCGTTTCCACCAGCAGCATCACGCAGAGCGCGCGATTTTTCGCTCGGATGCTCTACACCGGAATATCGTCGTCGAAATCCAGCAATGCATCGTGGTCGTTCTGCGCTGGTCGGGCAGGTTGAGTCTGTTGAGCGCGCGCCGCCTGTTGAGTCTGGGACTGGATTAAATGCACGGCTTCAATTCTTGCTGGAAGGATCGCCACACGTGAAGCCTGCACCTTCAACGCAGTAACTTCCTCCCCATCTTTGGTCCAGGTATCCATGACCGCCCGACCATGGATCAGCACCCTCATGCCTTTCTGATAAATGTTGGCATAGTGCTCTGCGTCCTTATGCCAAAGCTCTACGTTGGCCCAGAATCCGCCCCGGTCCTCATAGCCTTTCCCATCGCTTTTAGGTATCGAGTTATCGAAGTAAACGTTCAGCCGTAGCAAACGGCGCGGATCCTTGTTGCCGTTGGGGAACTCCTTGAATTCTGCATCAGAGCCAATGTTACCTTCCCAATCTACTGATGTGCCCATGTTAGGACTCCTTCGGGGTATGCGGTGTAGTGCCGCTGGATTGTGAGATCTGTTGCAGCCGTCCTGTGTAAACGGCATCTGCCTGGGCCATCTTTACGGCGCACTCGGCGGCCTGACGGCCGATGGTATGGACCAGACTTATTTGCATATTCAAAGCGACGCGCTGCTGTTCCATGGAGTGCAGATCCTGGAGCAGTGATTCGGGTGTTCTGGGGTCGGCCAGCAAGTTGGACCAGACATTGACGCCCATCTGGCGCGTCCCCATTTCCTGCCAGCGGAGAAAAACTGTGCCAGCACTTGTTCGTTGCCGAACCATCCGGACAGGCAGAAGGGTGTAGGGATGTCTGTTCGCCTGGGCCAGCACTTGATCTTCGGCCAGCGCATTCAAATCACCTTCAAGGGACCGGCATAACTCCGCCAACTGGAGCATTCCCCCCTTACCTTTAAAAGGTTTTAAAAGGCCTTTTAGGAAGGGCGCGTGTTGCAGTCCGATGAAGGCATCCTGTTGCAGGGGTTGGAAGGCACCCTGTTGCAGACTGTGACCCTCTTGAGTCTGATACGCAGTGTTGGCCGTCACGCTGCTCACTTGTCGGACTCAGGATCAGGCATGTCTTGGTGGGGCAGGCCCAGCGTGATGGTCTCCTCGAAGCCATCCTCGTGATCGTCATCATTGATCGTGGTAGTTGATGTCGCGGCGGCGGACGGCGCGAAGCTTGATTTGCGTGTTCCTTCCAGGATGTCTTGGGGGATTTCACCAAACGATGCGTACATCTCACGAGCCTGTTCGGAACGTGCGTTCTTTGCCGCAAAATCATCCCGGCTTGCTCCCGAGAACTTCCAGCGCTGACTCAGGCCGAAAAGACGACGCAGTATTGCGGCCCCCTCATCGAGCCACTGGCCTTTGGCGTTGTTGTCTATAAGACCGACGTGGCTGGCCAGCAGAATGCGCCGCACCAGCTCGTCGTAGGCCGTGAGCAAGAAGACCGCTTTGAACGCCAGCGGCGTGGATAGGAACAGCGGCAGTGTCACCGGTTGCACGGACAGGTTTTGGCCAATCGACAGCATCGGGGGCAGTGAGGCCATAACCTCGTCCAGCCTGGCGTCGATATCTTTCATTTCCTGTTCAGAGGCTTCGATCTTTTCTTCTATAAGGATCAGAAACCAGTCCGAATAAGGATCGTCCTGTTCACAGCCACGCTTGATGCGATTGAGGATGTTGGCAAAGCCGCTCAGGCCGATCATGCCAGGCTTGCCTTCGGTGCGTTGACGACCAAACCAGAGGCGCGAGGCATGGTGGGTGTGCAGGGTCAGGTTGACGCTGCTTCGCAATGAACCGAGGTTGAGCTGAAAGTTGTCAGCCATGCTGAGCGCTTCCTTTATAAGAAATGATTGATAGGGCGAGGCAAGACTGCCTGCGCGTACAACTCAGGGTCAGTAACAAACCGTTTCTTGATCGGAATGGTTTTTTGTTGGAGACCCTGTTTTTCGGGGGCTGGCGAATGGAGTCACCCTGACCGGCGTTCGAAGTGATTCCAGTGGAATCACCTTGGTCGGTGCTCGAAGTGATTCCAGTGGAATCACCCTGACCGGCGTTCGAAGTGATTCCAGTGGAATCACCTTGGTCGGTGCTCAAAGTGATTGCCAGGGAATCACCGTGGTCGGTGCTCGAAGTGATTCCAGTGGAATCACCCTGACCGGTGTTCGAAGTGATTCCAGTGGAATCACCGTGGTCGGTGCTCGGAGTGATTCCCGGGGAATCACCCTGACCGGTGTTCAAAGTAATTCCAGTGGAGTCACAGTGATTGCCGTGATGGCAGCATTCAGTTGAGCTGTTCAACCCTGCGATCTCGGGCGGATTAACCGTTTGATGTCCATCATTGAGCTGCGCCCGGCAGCAAGTGAGGACTCGTCGCGATCTTGGGGCGAAACTTTATTCACGAGAGGCGGGGGAGTCGGCTTGGGTTGACCAGGTTCGTTGCCGCGAGGTTTCGGCTGAGGTGAGTGCACCTGTGGATTTTGAGATGACGCTTGAGGTGCCTGCCACTGGGCGTTGAATTCGCCACTCAGGGCTTTTTGCATGCAGCTCAACAGATAGCCGAATGGGTTCTTTACGGATCCGCTATTGCAACGATGACGCCATTGATCAAGCAACGGTTCCCGCAGTGACGGCTCAACGCTCTGCAATGCGGTTACTGCCCTGAAACGTTGATCCTCGGTAAACCTTTCAAACCCTGCTGGTAGATCGGCTGAAGCGCCCAGAGCCTCGCGCGGTA
This sequence comes from Pseudomonas syringae group sp. J254-4, assembly GCF_032586855.1. Taxonomy (NCBI): domain Bacteria; kingdom Pseudomonadati; phylum Pseudomonadota; class Gammaproteobacteria; order Pseudomonadales; family Pseudomonadaceae; genus Pseudomonas; species Pseudomonas syringae group sp. J254-4. The sequence continues at coordinate 136,291 of NZ_JAWHOO010000007.1, forward strand.
CAGAGCTTTTACATACAGATGTATTTGTATTCGTATACGTACTATATGAGTTCGGAATCCGAACTGTGCCGTATGACGCTGATTTTAGACTGAGTTCGGATTCCGAACTCGGTCTGTCGAGATTCGCTTGCTCACTAATTTCACTGAGTTCGGATTCCGAACTCAGTGCCGGAGGCTTGCTTTCTTGCTTAGTTCGGATTCCGAACTCAGGCTGGTCTTCTCCGCGATCCTTGGCCTTCGGTGCATCATGCCAACCCTGACTCCGCCATCTACCCTCAATGACATCAAGCCGCGTGGGCAGTACGCCTGTCGATTGATTCGGGTCGGCTGCGAATTCCTTGAATGCCAAATCTGCCACGGTCCTGACAGCTTTATTCGCATGATCGAGGGAATGGCCTACAAGCAACAGGTAGTCGCGATCAAGCTCCATGGCCTCAACACAACCAACCGGTTCGTCATGCAGGATGTAGACGTTTCCCTGCACTCGACCACTCAGTGAGTCTCTCACTCTCCGCCCGAGACTAAGCCAGCGCGTCAAGCGAAGCACCGTCAGAGCCTTCGCTACAGTCTCTCTGGATGCAAACTTTCCTGGTACTGAGCCCAGGTATGGACGCAGTTGTTCATAAGTTGGAAAGGCAGTGATGCCATCTGCGTTGATAAGCAATCTGAAAACTTGCCAAGCGTTGCGCTCAAGCGGTGACAGCCGATCATCAAGCAGGAGACTTCGCGGCACTGTCTCATGTGGATTCCCACTGAAAACGATACCGTCTAATGTCTCATCAGCCTCTGAGCCAGCAACCGACTTCTTATTATCTGAGCCAGTGCTCTGCTGTTGAGCCAGCTTTAATTGCTGGAGCAGCAGATGATTTTGTAGAGCCCCGGCAGCGGCATTAATGGCTCCCCCCAGAGAAGGGCGCCGGTTCATCCTTATCACATCCGGTCGCCTTCTACCTTGCCAACGGACTTGTTCGCCTGGCTTTGACCTGGCCGGCTCCGATTAGCGTTTGCTTTCGACTGTTGACGAGACTCCCCCAGCATTACGAGGCTTGCCGATTTACGCTTCTTGCCAGTGGGGTATAGATCCTGAGCCAGCCATCCTTGAATCTTGTTCCAGACGAGGCCCAGAGTGATCTGGTCCGAAGGCAGGCTGTGGGGTTCTTCAGGAGGAACGTTTATTTCCTCTGTTAGCATCATCGCGATATCAAGTAATGCGACACCATCCGTATGATCCACGCTGTACTCTTCCATCAGCTGCACAAACCTATGCCAGAGAGGTGCGTCATCGGGAATGTCTCTGAACCGCCCTGGGCGTCCAGGAACACCTACCAGTACCCGTTGCAAAGACACTTCCTGGGGGGACATGCCGAAGAACTCCTGCAGCATTGGAGTAGTCGCCCCTAAGCGAAGCGCGCGCTGCACTATTCGGTTTTCCTGATCGGTGCGCTCCTTGTTCGCTAGCAGACGCTTCACCATGTCCGGATCAACTGCCACTCGGCACCAGATAACTGCAGAGTTAAGCAACACACTTTGTGATGAGGGATGCTGGAGCAGTGCCAGAATTTCTGGGTCCAGTCCCATATCAAGGCAGCGCCTCACCTCACCGTTGCGCAAGTGATGCAGAATTTGCGCGACCATGGCTTCGTTGAGGGGGTTATGTTTTTTCGACATGACCAAACTCCTGTCTCACAACGTCGGAAAAAAACCTCATGGGGTCTGAACCACGCTGACGCTCCCCATCTCCAGCTCCACCAGCCGTCGGCCAAGGCGAATCAGTCGGAAAAGCTTCACGAGACAGGTATCGTCCAAACGTCCTTGGAGAATTGCTTCACGGTCTTCGTATCTCGGGCTACCTAACAGCAACTGGGCCAGCGCGGCGGTGAACTGAAACTCGGACACATCCAGGGGTTGCTCGGGGGACTCTTTGATCAAGGCAATTGCATATACCCCACTAATCGACTGGAGAAGGGTCAGTACGTTATTGGCCAGATCGCTGAGGTCTACATCTTCAGGAGGGTCTTGGCAGAGGAAGCCCAAACCACCTGGGACATCAATCACGCTGTCTGGGTTGATGCCTGACAGGTGGGCGATTTCCCGGGCGAGCTGAGCGATTACCGGCCGCAATTCATCCGGCTGGTCGAGGATACGTTCGATGTACCAGACGTCAGAGATAGGATGTAACCCACCCGCTTGGACGGGTATCGAAATCAGCGCATTTGTCTTGAAGTCGGGCAGATTTTCCCCATCGAGGGCTGCCAACTGCCGCTTTACATCCTGCACACGTTCAGTGGTGGATATCGGGCTAACGATATGCCCGGCAAGCCTTGCTGCGCGCTCCTCCTCGGTAAGTTCGGGAGCCTGAGGCGGTGGCTTGTCAGCCTCGTTTTTTGAGGACTTTGGTGATACGTCCTGTTTGCCCTTGTTTTTGCCAGGCTCAGGTGGGGGAGCCTGAATGCCTGGTTCCTGTTGCTGATCGCTACCCGGATCGTCACCCTCGGGCGGAAGACCTTCAGGTCGAGGCTGCTGAGCTGGCGTCAAACTCACTGGTGTATCGATCACAGATGAACGCCGTGCTTGGTTCTGATTTTCACTCAGTGTGAGCAGGAGCTGCTCATAAGACAGCCCCGTTCCCGACTGCATGTGACTGATCAGCTCATCCTGAACCCGCTCGTATACGAACTCGCTCGCATCCCCATCGAACAGCGAAAGTACGTCCTGGAACAAACCTTCGAAGTCAGGGATGTGTTCTTTCCCCTCTGTATGCGTGAGCCAGGTCTGGCCAGCAGCCTTGCGTAGCGAAAGGAGACGCTCGATCTGAGGTTTTCCTAATCCGGAATAAAGCGCACTGGGTATGACAGGGAGAAGGCAGCGAACCGTATCCTGCATCTTGCTGATATGTGACTGGGAAACCGGATAGCCATCGGCACTAAGCTTCCGGACCAGCTCTCTTTGAGAAATGGGCTCACCAGCTTCTTTCTCGTAAATGGCACGAGCATTTTCTATACCCACAGCTCTTTCGATGAACATCAGAGAACCGCGAAGATCGTTCTCCGAAAGGTGACCTGTGAGCGCGATAATCTCCCCACGTGCTGAATCCCAAGGCCGGAACAGGACATTGTGCCGATAGAAGCGGTCTTCGCCGGTTTCGCTGTATAGCTCCCGCAGAATCTGCAGGCGTGTGTTGCCACCGTTGTTGATTGTGAATTTAATTTCGCCAGGTCGACGCGTGACTGTAGGGCGATGATCCAGGCCGCGCTGCCTGATGGAATCTTTGATCTCTTTGTACTTCGCATTGGTCACGGTGCGCGGGTTTTGCTCGAAAGCTTTCATCTCGTCCAGGGTGAGAACCATGGGCGTATCTACAATCGGGTCTGGCAGCTGATCAACTGTGGGGCCAGAACGACTGAATGAGCCTTGTAACAACTTGCCCGAGATTTGATCTGCAGTGAGTTTGCTAGCCATGATTATTGGCCCACCTCAGGAAGTTGGATGACGTTGCCGGTCGAGGTTTCGGCTTTCAGCAGCACATCGATCACAGCTTTGAGCCTTGCGATCTCCTGGTCTTGACGAAGAGTCGCGTCAAGCCGGCTGATGATTTCTGAGTTCATGGAGCGATGGTTCGCTTTTGCAGCCCCTCGAACACGACCGCGCATTCCTATAGGTAGGCGGATGACGAATTTCTCGTCTTTGTCGTCCTCACGAATATTCACGGCTTCGTTACTCAACATGGCGATCTCCAATCTGGCTTTGGTTTTGTGCGCGGCGCAATTGAGCGCGAGCATTGAGGCCGGCCCTGTGGTCGCTGGGTGTGAAAGAAGTGAAGATGGGTGAACACCCACCTTTGGTGAACTTGATATGTCCACCATGAGTGCGATGCACTGCCCATCCCTGTGAGATGGCGAAGTCAGCCAAGTCCTGCAGGGACTTTTTCCTGCCTCGAAGAGAGGTAGATGTATTGCTCATGACCGCGCCCTCGCTTTTGTAAAAGCAGCAGAGCGGAAAGGGATCTGATAGCGACGAGCTATGGCTTCACAACGCTTCCGCGTTTGATTGATCGTTGCAGCGGCGGACGCCAGTGATGCCCCTGCTGTGCAGTGGGCTTTCAGCAGTCGCGCCAGCTCTGTGTCGGTCAGATCGTTTGTTTTTTTCCGCCCACGAGTGGTGGTATCCGCCTTCAACTGTGCGGTTTTTTCAGAATTGATAACGAACGAGCTGTCATTCGAGCGCTGGCTTGCTTCAACCTGGTTGATAGCGCCCCCACGACTTAAGTAATCAGCCATCGCCTTCTCGATATCGCTCCGGAGGCGCTCTTTTTCCCGGTCCGACTGGACAGGCAAATCTTCTTCAGTGGTGTGATATAGCTGCATGTCACTGGCCTCCCGATCCGCCGAGCTTGTCACCCGACTGGATCTCTAGGATTTCAACCTCGTGGTCGACAAAGGTGTCAGTGAGTTTTGTCATGAAGGCTTTTCTGGAAGTACCTGGGCTCATGCGGAACACGACGGTGTATTCCTTGCTGTCTGGTGCCTTACTGGAGGCCACAACGCTCCACTGTGGGTGCACCAGCTCCAGTTCGACGACTTCACCGCTGTGGCACGAAGGGCACTCGGGCGCACGATTTCCTGCTGGCATGACCGCAGTGAAAGGGTGGTGGTGGCCGCAAGTGCGGCACTCATGAGTTATGCAAAGAGGTTTATTGCGCGCGCTCATGATCGAGCTCCTTGCCATGCGGCGGCTGAGAGGTTTTCGAAACGAGTGTGTTGGGCGATGAAGGCCGTTCGGACTGTGCCGAGTGAGCCATTCCGATGCTTACCAAGAATCAGCTCGGCGATGCCTTTGTGGTCGGTGTCAGCGTTATAAACCTCGTCCCGATACACGAAGAGAATCAGATCCGCGTCCTGCTCAAGCGCGCCCGAGTCACGAAGGTCAGCATTGATGGGGCGCTTATTAGGGCGTCTCTCAAGCTCTCGATTTAGTTGGGAAAGCGCGACAACTGGGCAGTCGAACTCCTTGGCGAGCGCTTTAAGCGAGCGTGATATTTCGCTGATTTCGTTGGCCCGATTTTCTTTACCTGGACATTTCATCAATTGCAGATAATCGATCAATATCAGAGATGGCTTTCCGAAGCGCCGTGCACCCCTGCGTGCTCGTGCACGGATTGATGAAGGAGTCAGGTCAGCTTGGTCATCGATTACAAGGCGATTCCCATATGAGTTGATCTTTGCCACTGCCATAGAGAGCTTTGGCCAGTCCTCATCGTCGAGCTGGCCACGTATCAATTTCTCCAGGTTCAGATGCCCCAGGATTGAGATGAGCCTGAACATGATCGCCTCGGCGGGCATCTCGATGCTGTAGATCTGAACGGTGGACTCCGGTTTTTTTTGAAGCGCCGGGTCAACGAAGTTGAGCGCTAAGCTGGTTTTGCCCATGGCTGGCCTAGCAGCGAGGATTATCAGATCCGCTGCCTGCAGCCCACCGGTCAGCTCATCAAGATCGTCAATTCCTGTAGGGACACCTACAACCGACTCTCCGGCGTTGAAGCGATGATCGATCTTGTCGACCACTTGCATCAGCATCTGGTTGACATCCACAAAGTCGGAAGTCTGCCGACCTTGTCCCAATGCAAACAGCTGCTGCTCGATGATGTCCTGCACCTCAGACGCATTCGCTTGAGGATCTGAAGCCTCCCGGGTGCATGCATAGCCGTGTGAAATAATCCGGCGTAAATGAGCTCGGTTACTCACTGTTTCTGCATAAGCCTTAATGTTGGCCACAGAAGGAGTGTTTTTGGCGAGCTCACTGAGATAAGCCAAGCCCCCAGCAGCATCTATAGCCGCAATGGAGTCGGAAACCGTGACCACGTCAAATGGCCTGTTCGATTCAGCCAGCCCAGCAATGCTCTGGAATATCAGACGGTGCTCGGCCCGGTAGAAGTCATCGGCTTTGATACGGTCTGCGATCATGTCCCAGGACTCGTTATCAAGCATGAGTCCGCCAAGCACAGCTTGTTCGGCTTCCACGGAGTGGGGAGGTGACATATGAGAAATGTCCATCAAGCCCTCCCGATTCTTGCCGGGGACTGGGAGTGCTGATCGACGCCTCTGTGCAACGCGGCTCTAGCACCTTGCGTCCAGCCCTGATGTTGAGATTTCAGGTCGTGGCCCTTAACAGATGTAGGCTCAAGCTCTTTTTCGACTACGGTGGGGTGGTGCAGGCTGAGGTAAGCGCTTATCGCTTGCTGAGCTTCAGCGTTTTGTCGACCGGCGAATTTGTAAACGTTGCTGGCCACCGCATTGATCCATGCTTCCGCAAAAATCCGTCCACGTCGTCTTTTGGTGGTTGGATTGCAGCGTTTGAGCTGCGATACGTGCTGACGACGCGCCGAAACAAGCTGCAGATGAAGCGCGGAATAGGCATAGCTGGCAAGATCTGGCGATACTCCCAAACCGATGAACTTGAAATGCCAGTCTCCAGGCCGCGCTTGGTAAGCAATGCAATCGCAGTCGAAAGCGCTCGCGCATGTTCTTGCCAGACTGTGCAGCCAACTTGCAGGCGCTCGCTTCGTACCCGCAGTTGCTGAGGCCTCGCAGGCGAGGTGGGCGTCCACCTCAAGCTCTTCGAGGTTGTACTGCTCCATTAGCTTGCGGCCTTGCCGAAGGGCTGTCTCAGCCTCATTTGGGGATGCACCCGCAGAGCGAGCCAAAGCGAAGCACTTGATGACTTTGTCGATTATCCGTTGGCGGTCAATGCTCATGGCCGTACCTCCGGTACTGTCTCAAGTGCCAGAGCCTCTTTCCAGAGTCTGAGGGTCTCACTTTCATCAGCAGTGAGCTCGGCTTTAGCCCGCTCTTCCCGGGCTTTTGACTTCAGAATGGCAAGCCGGTCCTCGACATCAGATCCATCGTTGTAAGAGATGTTATTAGTCAGTGCCTCAACGAACTGGTGACGAAGTGAGTCCAGGCAACTGACTCGATAAGCTGTCAGGCTGGTCCAACCTATCAGTTGGCTAAACGGCGTCAGTAGATCGCGTCTGACTCTGCTATTGAGCTCGACTGCGGTGTAGAAACCGTCGTATACGCCAATACGGTTGAATAACAGCACTGTTTTGAGGAGCTCAAGTTTCTGGTCCAGGCTCTCAGTGGGCAGGGGATATGTAGCAGCAATCAGTAGTTTCGCTCTTGCGTTGCGCGCGTCCTGCCGACGTTTGGCCGCTTTCTCGTCGCGGACACGTTTTTCCTTGGCATGCTCGACATGAGAGTTGACTGATTCAAGGAGCTGCGCGGCCTGAGTGAGCAGTTCACGCTGTTCTACGCTCAAGTAATCACCGAGTCGGCTAATCAAGCCGCGGCCCATCTGATGGCCGGAGCTTAAATTGCGGAGCTCACGTGACGTGTTCGTAAGCTTGGTCTGAGCGGCGCGCAGCTGTGATGAGTTGTATTGCTCGTTGAGCTTGCGCATCAATTCCGGAGTAATCCCGGATGCGTCGGTGAAATGTGGCGTCCCCATTTCAGCGATCCTCTTTGACGATTTTCGCTACAGCCGACTCGGTCATGGCTTCAAAGAGGTCATTCCATTGTGGGAAAACCTCTATCACCAGTTCACGGATGATCTGAAGCGCACTCGGGGCTCGACGGTTGGACGGTTGTTTGTATTCGATCCGGTGCGCAGACATACCCGACGTCGATGCCTGCCGGAAAACTACTGAAGCAGGGACGGTGCTTTGAAGTACCTCGATCTCTTTGCTATCAGCGAAGGTCACTCTGATTGCGTCATGGATCTGGCGAGCGTCAACGGTCTGGTCGAGGCAGTTGACTACAACCTTGATTTGAGGGACGTGCAGGCCAAGCCTCGAGTAAGGACGCAGTCCGTCAAGCATTTGCAACGTCCCACGGTTAAACTCGCGGGCGCTGAGCATGTTCGGTGGCAACGGGGATACAGCAAGATCTGACGCTAAAACCACCATCTCCAACATGACGCTTCGTGCGCCCTGGGTGTCAATGAGAATCAGGTCGAAATGACCCTCGAAAGCTTTCAGCAGAGAAGCCAATCGCAGACGACCATCCGCAGCCTGAAGCAGGAGGCTAATCAACTGGTTGTTGGGGTCGTTTGACAAGATCAAGGACAGATTCGGGATGCTTGTCCTCGATATGATTCGCTCTGGATCAGTCAGGTTATGTGCGATGAGGTCGAATATGCCGCCGCTGACTTCCTGTGCCATTGGGTAATAGGAGGAAAGTGAAGGCTGCACAGGGTCCATGTCGATGAGGAGGACCCTCAAGCCGGCGTCGGCGCAGAAGCCGCCGATGTTGGCAGCCAAAGTGGTTTTACCGACACCACCTTTGGTGGACAAAAGCGAGGTTATGTACATGATTTAAAGCCTCTAATGGGGACATTAGAGACTGCGGATTGGATCCAGAGCCTTCATCAGGAGGTTCTGCCTAAACTGAGGGAGTGAAACCAATTGGCTTTTAACCAATTGGTCGTAGGTTCGAATCCCACACGACCCACCATTTTTGGTCAGTTTGTATCTGGCTGGATCTTAGGGAGTGATGCCACAAGCGTCACCCAAATAGAAAACGCCTCCTCGGAGGTGTTTTTTAGCATCATCGGGGTATAGCGCAGTCCGGTAGCGCGCCTGCTTTGGGAGCAGGATGTCAGGAGTTCGAATCCCCTTACCCCGACCATTTTCGCCCAGCTGTATCAGGGTTGAAGATCAGAGCTCAAAAACAGTTGTTTTGAGTTCAACAGAAAAGGCGTCCTTCGGGACGCCTTTTTTGTTTGGGGTTTATAGCTACAACACCCATGAAGCGATCAGTACTTCGTACGGCTGACCCCGCCTGTAAGACTGCGTATACGCTGTCTGGCTACGCACAACCGTCTCAAGGCGAACCCCGGCTTCCCACGATCCCACAGTAGTTATCCCTGGTTTACACCATGTCTGTTGATTGGGTGGCCGCGCTAGCCACACCCACCAGCGACACTTCCGCGGTTGGCGCAAAAATCATATCGTTGTTGCCCAGATCCTGGGTCCAGTCGCCGGTGAGGGCAATCTCAAACCGATGGCCCTGAGCGTCAGGTTCCACATCCTTGAGGTAGGTGCGGTCCAGATCCGTGTTATAGGCCATCTTCAGCGTAGTGCCGGTACCGTCACCGAATCCTGTGTAACCCAGCGCCGACACATCGATCTTGTCGTTGTTGTCTGCGAACCGGACAATCAGGTCCACGAAGCTCTGGCTGTCCGTGCGGTAGCTGTCAGTGGCTGCCGTGTAGCGGAATACGTCAGCGTCATTGATGCCATTACGGCCATAGACCGAAAGGTTCGGGTCGTCGCCGCCGATCAGCAGGTCGGCGCCTGCGCCTCCGATGATCACATCCGAGCCTCTGCCGCCGTCGATACGGTCATTGCCGGCAAGGCCATAAATGACTTCCGACATTGCGCTCCCCGTGATTACGTCCTTGCCAGCCGTTCCTTCGACGACGGGGGCTGTGAACACCAGGTTGGTGCTGTTCAACTGCCCCGTCAGGTTGCCTTCAAACGCCAGTTCGAAGCGCTGTCCGTTGGCGTCGGCATCGAAGCTTTTCAGGTATGTGCGAGTGCCCTCGGCGTTGGCCTGGATGGCCAGCGTGCCATTGTGGCCATCGCCAATGCCGGTAAAGCCCAACGCAATCAGATCGACACGGTCCTGAGCGGCATCAAAGTCCAGAATCCGGTCGCTGCCTGTTTCGGTAGCGGTACGGTAGCTGTCGCTGATCTGGGTGAAGCGGAAAATATCTGAGCCCGTCCCGCCTGCCAGCACGTCACGGCCACCCCCGCCTTGCAGCACATCGTCTCCGCCCAGGCCGCGGATAATCTCGGCCGTGTCGTTGCCAATCAGGTGGTTGGCCTGGCTGGATCCGTCCACGTGGTATTGGCCGTCCTGGCTGCCGAAGGTGGTATCCAGGCTGCCATCGGCGTTCAGACGGGTGATCACGTCGCCGGCGATAAGGATTTTGCCATCGGGCTGAACGATTGCCGAGTGGGCATAGTTCGACGCGCCTTGGGGTACCTGGATTGTCAGCTTGCCATCGTCACTAAAGGAGGTGTCGAACGAGCCATCCGCATTCAGCCGCAGTACGTTGAAGGCGTTATTGTCGTTACTCTCGCCGGCCACGATGATCTTGCCATCGGCTTGCACGGTTATCGCAGCGCGGTAGTCCAGCCCCAGCGCGGTATCGAAGTACACCACGCCGTCCACGCCAAACGCGGTATCCAGGCTGCCGTCGGCTGCAAGTCGCTGAACGGCATAAACCGGATCGCCCGGGTCGTGAGGGCCGTCGGCGCCCACGTACAGCCAACTGCCGAGCAATACGCTGCCGTCGGGCTGCACAACGGTGGCGATATTACCGGTGCCGTAATACCCGGTCGGGTTGAGGACAAGTGCGCCGTTGACACCGAAATCCTCGACCGGAGCCCCGGTGCTGTCCAGCTTGAACACGATCGCCTGGGACGTGCCGCGAAGGCTGACGTACACCGAGCCATCTGCTGTGGCGTAAATAGCCATTCCATCGGTGCCGAACGGGACATCAAGGCCCGCGGCACCGCCATTGCCGAATGTGGTATCCAGGGTGCCATCCACGTTAAAGCGCTCTACCTTCAAACCGCCAAGCCCTGGCTGTGCTGATAGCACTTTACCGTCGGCCTGTACCGCCATTACGTAGTAAGCATAATCTTCCGGGTCCAGGTTGCCGGGCACGAGGGCAATTCCCTCTTGGCCGAAGCTGTTGTCCAGGCTGCCGTCACTGTTGAGGCGCACCGCCGTGTAGCTGCCGCGCGTGCCATAGCTTTCATCGCCCGGCGAGCCAGGGTAGCCAATGGCAGTCTGGAAGCTTTCACCGCCGACAAGGATCTTGCCGTCAGGCTGAAGGATGATGCTCCAGTTTGAATCGCCACCCGTGGAGGGGTCGACCTGCACTGTCCCCGGGCCTGTTCGCACGGTGTAGTTGATGGTGGCCTTGCTATCGATTGACGCCATGACATTGTCCTTTAGGCATGGAACCCGAACGGATTGGGAAGGGGCTTGCACGGATCCTCTGGATCTGACCTTGGCAGGATGGATAAATGCGAACGTTTTGTGTTCTGCGGGCAGCACACCGTGTCAACTGCACACTTGCGGCAGGGCTCCAATATTGAGCAAGCGGCTAGAAGCGTTAGTTGATCGGGGTCGATCATCAGAGATGAGCGCGAGTGGTTGCGTGCTGCCGGCGAAATGCACTGAACGCCTCCGCCCAGTCTGACTCCAAATCTTGCCCCGGCGCTCAAAGCCAACGCATCACGTCGATGGGTGCTTGAATCCTCTGCCCAATCAAGGAATTCCCATGACCGACCCACGTAACGTCGCCCACGACAAAAAAGTTCAGCAAGAGAAAAAGAACCACGGCGAAGAAATTGCGCCCAACGCTGAACACGCGCCTCAGCCAGGCATGAAGCCAGCACTCAAGCATGACGACGATGACAAGCAAGACGAGCAAGCTTGAGCCAGGTATAAGCCTGACTTGAAGATTGAGCTCAACAGAAAAGGCGTCCCCAGGGACGCTTTTTTTTGTTCAAGGATAAATTTTCAGCCGAGACCGCTTTGAACATAGGGCACCTCGCTGAAGACGTCGGTAGGCTCTATGAGCAGATAGCCCCGCAGTTGTTTGCTTTTTCGCAGTCCTTTGACAGGCATGTCCAGGTATTCAAGCCTGCTTTAGCCAGTCGCGCCTGCAGCTTAAATAGCCCAGCTCAATAGTCTTGGGCGGATGCATCAAGCAAGCTGGGCAGTGCCGTGCGTGGTGATACAAGTATCGGTGCGACCTTGTACAGCCGAACCTCTGGCTCGGGTTGGTCGATGAGTTCAAAGGCCAGCTCAAGGATGCGTTCGACGTTCTGTCGCATCATGTAGACCGGGAAGGGCAGGAAAGAGGCGAAGGGGTCGTAGTCGAAGCAGCCCACCACCAAGTCCGCGACAGGGTCCGTCGACTGCTGCGGCAGCACGCCGAGCAGGCCCTCCAGGTTGATGGTGGAGTTGATGAACACCCCTCTCGGCAACCGCCCATGGCATTGGACGTGAGCGGTCAGGGCCTGGCGGGTCATGGCTGGCGAATAGCCGGGGGCGCTGAAGACGTCGTCGCTGGTGGCTTCGCCGAAATGCGCTCGCTTGGCGGCCAGAAATCCGCCGATCCGTTCCCGGCTGGCATAGTCGGAGTAGCCGCCGAACAGGCAGAGATCCGTCGATGACAGGTCGCTGATGGGCGCCAGTTCGCTGAGGATTGCCTGCGTCAGCTCGAAGGCGCCGGCGTAGTTGTCACTGGTGATCGATGGGGCGAGGGTACCCGGCAGGTCGAGATTGAGATGCCGCACGCCGGCACGCGCGCAGGCGCCGTGGATGCTGTCCGGATCGGTAGCGCCGACGATGAATAGCTCGTCGATGGAGTAGGCCAGCAGCGACTCCACGGTACTAAGCTCCAATTGCGGATCGCGGCAGCCGCTGACGACCAGCGGGCAGAGGCCACGCGCCCGGACGCGTGCCTCGAAGCCTTGCGCCAGTGCGGAAAAGAAACGGTTGTCGTAGAGCGGCAGCATCAGCCCGACCAGGCCGGAACGAGACTGCCGCAGGCCACGGGCCTGCAGGTTGGTGCTGTAACCATGTTCGTCAGCGAGAGACTGGATGAGCTGCGCCGTCGCCTCCTTGATCCGTCGTTTTCGCCAGGAGCCGTTGAGCACCGCGCTGACGGTGGAAGCGGAAGAGCCCGAAAGCTGAGACAGATCGTAGATGGTCGCTTTCTTCTTGCTGCTAGGGGGCATCACAGAGCTTTTCCATTGGTCGCAAAGTCACTTGACAGTGGTAGAAGTCGAGGAGTAAATCTTATTGCACCATCGATTGTGCAATTTACGCAGCATCGTCGATGGGATTGCAATCTGGTCTGCAATGCTGTGCCGCTGGCCATATCCATCTTTCGTCGGATCTCGTGATCGGCGTCGGTCGGGTGTGTGTCGTCAGGTAGGGGAGTATAGCGATCCTGAGCCTCCCGCCGCAGCACACCCCACCCACCGGGCGGGGCCGCAGTCTACGAATAGCCCGGTTCAAAGCCCTATCCAAGGATAACAAGAAAATGGCGCGAATCTTCAAGCTCTCCCGGCTCTCCCGCACCGTGCTGGCATTTGCCGTCGGCACCAGTCTGGCCGCCTCCGGTCTGCAGGCGGCCCCGCCCGCGGCATCGCCGGTGGCTTTCCTCATGCCCGACCAGAGTTCCACCCGTTACGAAGAGCACGACTTGCCAGGCTTCCAGCGACAGATGAAGACGGTCTGTGCCGACTGCCGAGTGATTTACCAGAACGCCAACGGCGACGCCTCCCGTCAGCAGCAGCAGTTCAACGCCGCGCTGTCGCAGGGGGCCAAGGTCATCGTTCTCGATCCGGTGGATTCCAAGGCGGCGGGCTCCCTGGTCCGTCAGGCGCAGGCCCGTGGCGTCAAGGTCATCGCCTACGATCGACCGGTGACCTCGGTGCCGGTCGATTACTACGTGTCCTTTGACAACGAGGCGATTGGCAAGACAATCGCCACCTCGCTGGTACAGCACCTGCAGGCGCAGAAGGTCGATCCGCAGAGCGGTGGCCTGCTTGTGATCGGCGGCTCGCCCACCGATGCCGCTGCGGGGCTGATCAAGAAGGGCATCATGGCCGGGCTTGCCGAAGGCGGCTATCAGATCCTCGCCGATTACGACACGCCCGAGTGGGCACCCGCCAAGGCGCAGCAATGGGCCAGCGGCCAGATCACCCGCTTCGGCAAGCGCATCCTGGGCGTGGTGGCTGCCAACGACGGTACCGCTGGCGGTGCGGTGGCTGCTTTCAAGGCGGCCGGGGTGAGTCCGGTGCCGCCGATCACCGGCAATGATGCCACCGTGGCCGGCCTACAGCTGATCATTGCTGGCGACCAGTACAACACCATCTCCAAGCCCAGCGAGATCGTCGCCAGCGCGGCGGCTGATGTTGCGGGCGAGTTTATCGCTGGCAAGACGCCCAAGCCTGAGACCACGCTGTATGACGCGCCGTCGCGGTTGTTCGTGCCGACTCTGGTCACGGCCGAGAATTTGAAGGCGCAGATTATAGATCAACGTGTGGCCGGCCAACCGATCCAGACCGCTGCCCAGCTGTGCACGGATCGTTATGCCGCGGGTTGTCAGAAACTGGGCATCAAGCCCTGATGACATTGCGCGGGCGGGGCAAGCGCGGTAATTGACGGACAGCCGCCTTGCTCAGCTCGCGCTGACTTCTTACGTCCTGCTGGACATCAACAACAATACAAGGGAGTCAAACATGGCTGATCATCCCGGCCAGACGGTCCCGCGCGAGCCCGTATTGAGCTTGCGTGGTATCTGCAAGAGCTTCGGTGCGATCTCGGTGCTATCCGATATCGACCTGGACCTGTATCCCGGCGAAGTGGTGGCCCTGGTCGGTGACAATGGCGCCGGCAAGTCCACCCTGGTCAAGATCATCTCTGGCGTTCACCAGCCCACCTCCGGTTCGCTTAAGGTGGGCGGGCAGGCGGTGAGCCTTGCCAGTCCCGCCCAGGCCCAGGCGCTGGGTATCGCTACAGTGTTCCAGGACCTGGCGCTGTGCGAGAACCTCGACGTCGTGGCCAACATGTTTCTTGGCCGCGAACTGCACCCGTGGGCCCTGGACGAGACCACCATGGAGGTCCGTACCTGGAAGCTACTGGGCGAACTATCGGCGCGCATTCCCAGCGTGCGGCTACCCATCGCCGCGCTCTCCGGCGGGCAGCGGCAGACGGTGGCCATCGCAAGGTCGTTGCTGCTTGAACCCAAGGTCATCCTGCTCGACGAGCCCACCGCTGCTCTGGGCGTGGCCCAGACCGCCGAGGTACTCAACCTCATCGAACGGGTGCGCGACCGGGGGCTGGCGGTGGTGGTCATCAGCCACAACATGGAAGACGTGCGGGCCGTGGCCGATCGCATCGCCGTGCTGCGTCTTGGGCGCAACAACGGTATTTTCGCCCCGGACGTGAGCAGCCAGGAGCTGATCGGCGCGATCACCGGGGCTGACGACAATTCGGTCTCGCGGCGCGCTCTGCGCCGTCAGGCCGCCACCCTCGAAACCAGTCAGGAGCAGCCGTCATGAGCCAGACCAACGAAACGGCGGCGTTACTCGACCGGAGCGACAGCCGCGTCAACCAGACCGTGGGCCTGGCCGCCAGCCTCAAGGCCACGGCCGAGCGGATTCGCGCCGGAGACCTCGGACCGCTGCCAGTAGTGATCGGCCTGGTGGTGATCTGGACCGCCTTCGGCGTTTTGAATCCGGTGTTTCTCTCCAGCGCCAACCTGTCCAACCTGCTGTTCGACGCCGCTACCGTGGGCATCATTTCTCTTGGTGTTGTGTGCGTGCTGATGGTGGGGGAGATCGATCTGTCCGTGGGTTCCATCAGCGGCTTCGCGTCAGCGCTGGTGGGCGTTCTCTGGGTCAATCAGGGTTGGCCGGTGGGCTTGGCGATCCTTGCTGCCCTGGTCGCGGGTGCCCTGATCGGCAGCCTCTATTCGCTGCTGTTCACCCGCCTGGGCATGCCCAGCTTCGTAGCGTCTCTGGCGGGACTGCTGACGGTGCTGGGATTGCAGCTTCAGGTGCTTGGTAACGCCGGCTCCATCAACCTGCCGTACGACTCCTTCCTGGTGAGCTTCGGCCAACTCGACACCCTGCCGCCGCTTCTGGCCTACCTGCTGGCGGGGCTGACCGGCACGTTGCGGTTCGCCAATGGCTACCGGGAACGGGCGCGGCGGCGCCAGGCGCAGCTGTCATCGCCCTCGCTGGTCGGGCTGGCGCTGCAATCACTGGCCCTGACGGTCCTGCTCGGTTCTGTCGCCTACTACCTCAACCAGGATCGTGGGGTGCCGTGGATCTTCGCCTTCTTCGTCGCGCTGGTGGTGGCGATGAATTATGCCTTCACCCGGACCCGCTGGGGTCGCAGCCTGATGGCGGTGGGTGGCAATCGCGAAGCTGCGCGCCGCGCCGGTATCAATGTGCGGCGCATCTACACCTCGGCCTTTGTGCTGTGCGCCAGCCTGGCTGCGCTGGGCGGCATCCTCGCCGCGGCGCGGCTGGCCTCGGCCAGTCAGCAGGCGGGGACCGGTGACGTCAACCTCAATGCCATCGCCGCGGCGGTGATTGGCGGCACCAGCCTGTTCGGCGGTCGCGGCAGTGCCTACTCCGCCTTGCTCGGGGTGATCGTTATCCAGTCTATCGCCAGCGGCCTGACCATGCTCGATCTGTCCTCGGCGCTGCGCTACATGATCACCGGTGCCGTTCTGGCGCTCGCGGTCATCATCGACGCCCTGGCGCGCCGTTCGCGGGCTGTCCACGGGCGGGCGTGACGCTGACACCCCACTTTCGAATGCAGAAATGCAGAGGTGAACACATGAACCAGAAACTATCCATGAAAGTCGCCGCCATCACCGGCGGTGCCTCCGGTATCGGCCTGGCGTGCGCCAAGGAAATGCTCGCCGCCGGTGCCCAGGTGGCGTTGATAGACCGCTCTCGCGAAGGCCTGGAAAAGGTCTGCGTCGAGCTGGGCCCGAACGCCTTTCCCGTGGTGGTGGACCTGCTTGATCCGGACAGCGTCAAGACCATGCTGCCGCAGATCCTCGAGCGCTTCGGCCGACTCGACATCTTCCACGCCAACGCCGGCGCCTACATCGGCGGCGAAGTTGCGGATGGCGATCCAGATCAGTGGGATCGCATGCTTAACCTGAACATCAACGCCGCCTTCCGGTCGGTGCAGGCGGTGCTGCCACACATGATCGAAAGGGGCAGTGGCGACATCATGCTGACCAGCTCCATCGCCGGACTGATCCCGGTGGTATGGGAGCCGATCTACACGGCGTCCAAGCATGCCATCCAGGCCTTCACTCATAGCCTGCGTCGGCAATTGATTAAACATGGTATTCGCGTCGGCGCGGTGGCGCCCGGGCCGGTGGTCACCGCGTTGATCAGCGACTGGCCGCAATCCAAGCTCGACGAGGCCAAGGCGTCGGGTGCCCTGATGGAGGCCAACGAGGTCGCCGAAGCGGTGCTGTTCATGCTGACCCGGCCGCACAACGTGGTGGTCCGCGATCTGGTCATCATGCCCTTCAGCGTGGACCTTTAATGCCATGAGCCGACATTTCATAGGTGTCGATGTGGGAACTGGCAGCGCGCGGGCAGGCGTGTTCGACGCCAGCGGGCGGCTGCTTGCCGCGGCCAAGGCTCCGCTTGAGATCTGGCATGGCGGTGGACAGCGGGTCGAGCAGTCGGCTGAGCAGATCTGGCAGGCCATTGTCAGCAGCGTCCGCGGCGCGCTGGACAAGGCTGGCGTCGGGGCCGAGGCTATCGCTGGCATCGGCTTCGATGCCACCTGCTCGCTGGTGGTGGTAACGGCCGCGGGCGATCCGGTCGGCGTCGGCGACTCAGGCGACGACCAGCGCAATGTCATGGTCTGGATGGATCATCGCGCCACGGCGGAGGCGATCGAGATCACCGCGACTGGCCATCCGGTACTGCGCTACGTAGGGGGGCGCATGTCGCCGGAGATGGAAACGCCCAAGCTGCTCTGGCTCAAACGTCATCGGCCACAGGCTTTCGACCGCGCCGGGCATTTCTTCGACCTGGCAGACTATCTCACCTGGCGTGCCACCGGCGACCTGGCGAGGTCGGCCTGCACCGTCACCTGCAAGTGGACCTATCTGGCCCACGAGCAACGCTGGGACGCCTCCTATTTCGAGACCATAGGGCTTGGCGAACTGGCAGAAGAAGGTTTCGTACGGCTTGGCACGCGCATCGTCGAACCCGGTACGCCCTTGGGCCAAGGGCTCTGCCCGAGCGCGGCAGCCGAGTTCGGCCTGCTGCCGGGCACGGCGGTGGGCGCGGCGCTGATCGACGCCCATGCTGGCGGGGTCGGCTCCCTCGGCGGTGCCTCCCCCGATGGGCAGACGGCGGTCACGCAGCGTCTGGCCTATATCTTCGGCACCTCGGCCTGCTCCATGGCATCCAGTCCGGTGCCGGCCTACGTCGATGGCGTCTGGGGCCCGTATTACTCGGCTATGCTGCCGGGGCTCTGGCTCACCGAGGGCGGGCAGTCGGCGGCGGGGTCGGCCATCGATCACCTGGTCTCTCTGCATCCGGCAGTAGGAGAAGCACGCGAGACGGCCGAGCGACAGGGCCAGACGCTGCTTGCCTGGCTCGAAGCTCAGGTGGCGCCCCTCGGCAGCGCGGCGCTGAACCTGGCCGACGGTCTGCACGTGGTGCCCGAATTCCTCGGTAACCGTTCGCCGTTCGCTGATCCCGATGCCCGTGCGGTGCTCGCTGGGCTGACCCTGGATCGGGAGCTGGAGGGACTTCCCGGCTTATACGTCGCTGGCCTCTGCGGCATCGCCTACGGTCTGCGGCAACTGCTCGAAGCCTTGGCGCGTGACGGTATCCCTATCGAGCTGATCGTTGCCAGTGGCGGTGCAGCCCAGAGCGATTTCGTCCGGCAGTTGCTTGCCGATGCCACCGGTGTACCGGTGGCGGTTAGTGATACCGAGGAACCGGTATTGCGAGGGGCGGCCATGCTGGGTGCCGTTGCTGCTGAAGCGGGTCTACGTCTGCTTGATGTCATGGAACGCATGGCGAGCCTGGACCGCGTGTTTACACCGGTACAGGGAGCGCTCGCAGACCAGCATCGCAGGCGCTACGCTGCGTTCGAGGTTCTTCAGGCAGCTGAACGAGAAGTACGATCTATCTTCATTCGAGAGTGAGTTCGACCCTGAAGTCCGTGATGAGCCTGCTCAACAAAAAAGGGTCCAGACGCCCCGTTTTCGGTGCTGTACTGGACCCTTGGCGATCAAGCTTGCTCCCACGGCCTCCGGCCAGAATCGAGAGCAGACTTGTGTATAACGCCGAGCGCTACAACTACGGTCAGAAGCGAACGGTCACGCCTGCATTGACCGAATGGAAGCGCGTGTCGGTACCGAACTGCCCCTGGTAGGACAGGTCCAGATCGGTCTGCCTGTTCAAGCGCAGTTTCGCGCCCACTTCAGTCAAGGCGGTGTTGCGCGTTTGAGCGACGCCCTGCACTTCGAAGACTGGACCGCCGGCGAAAGACTGGACGTTGCGCGGGTCCAGGTCACCGTAGGCGCGTCGCCATCCTACTGAGCCGTAAACCTGCGTATTGACGTTCGCCACATTGATGCTCGACGACGCGCGCAGACCCAGTGTCGAGAAGAAGGTGTCCTGTTTATCGCTGGACACGTCCAGTGCGGCTGGCCCGCCTTTTTCGTGCAGGTCTTTGGCGTCGTAGCGCACGTAGGAAAGACCGGCGAAAGGCTCCAGAGCCATGCTGCCGACCGGTATGCGGTAGGCCGCCTCACCACTTGCCTGCAGCGACTGGGCGTTGCGCTTGCCGGTCAAGTGATCACTGAATCCGGCAAACGCCACATTCCGCTCACTCTCCAGCTTGTGCCAGGTGTAACCGACGTCAGCACTGAGGCGCAGGGTATCGATCTGGCCACCGGTGTAGAGGCCCAGATGATAGTTGTCGCTGTGACCGTCTGCATCGCTGTCATCGGCGTCGAACTTCGAACGGCTGTAGCCAGCGTAGACGCCACCGCGCCAATCCGGTGTGAAGCTACCATCGGCCCCGAACAGCAGGCCGCCAGTGCTTTGGTGCAGACCACCGGCACCGTTATTGCCGCTTGTCTTGGTCCAGTTGCCGAATGGCTGCACCCAGGCACCGTTTTGCGTGGTCGGTGTGCTTGGCATCAGATTGAGTGCCATGGCAGGCATGCGCAATGTTCCCGTATCCAGCAGATTACGCATGCGGGTGCCCAACACTCCGGACACCACTTGGCTATTGGCGATCAGGGCTGTTGAAGTACTGCCAAGGTAGTCGCCAGACAGTTGATCGGCTGCGTTGCGAGCGCTTTCGGCATCCAGAACCAGCAGGTTGTTGTAGAGGCGCAGGGGCTCACCGCTTTGCTCGAGTACGCTCAGCGCGCCAGCGGTATTGAACTGGTTTTGAGTCAGCATGACCGTCTGAAAGATGCCTGGTGTTGGTGCGGGTTCTGGAGTGGGCGTAGGTGTAGGCTCTGGTGTTGGTGTCGGCTCAGGAGTTGGAGTTGGCTCCGGTGTTGGAGTTGGAGTCGGGGTTGGCGTAGGTGTCGGCTCTACGCTTTTTTGCTCGATGGTGAGGTTCAGATCATTGGCGGTACGCTGCAGTCCGACATTCAGGAACGCCGAGTTGGTCAGCGCCT
The DNA here is from genome assembly GCF_032586855.1 of Pseudomonas syringae group sp. J254-4. Classification (NCBI taxonomy): domain Bacteria; kingdom Pseudomonadati; phylum Pseudomonadota; class Gammaproteobacteria; order Pseudomonadales; family Pseudomonadaceae; genus Pseudomonas; species Pseudomonas syringae group sp. J254-4. Next base: position 156,583 of record NZ_JAWHOO010000007.1, read on the forward strand.
GGGCATAGGCGGTCCCTGCGGCGGCACCGTCGACCACACCGCCCTGAGCAGAGAGCAAGGTGTAAGTTCTGCCGCTCTGATAGCTTTGCGCAGGATCCAGCGCAGTCACGTTGACCTGCGTACCGCGCAGGGTGGCTGTGCCGCTGACGTTGATCTTGTCTGCTCTACCGTCGCCTGCGATGTCCGCGGCGTAACGTGAGCCAGCGGCCATGTCGAGGTCGCCTTGTATGGTCAGCGCACCTATGGCGCTTTCGCCGGGCGACAGGGTACCGCCGGAAGCTACCTGCGTAGTACCCACCTGACCGACGCCGGCCAGAACACCTCCGTCCAGTACCTGGGCGCTGTTGGTATACGTCCCGAACTCGGTGCGCCCGGCAATACCGTTGACCACCAGGGTGCCGTTGCCTACGTTAAACCGCGAAAGGCTTTGGGTCGTGGCTGTATTGCCGCGCTGATTGACCTGGTCGACGTTCCCCGACAGCACCAGTCGCCCGCCGCGCACAACGACGCTGCCGGCCAGCCCGGTAAGGTCGCCGCTCAAGGTGGTATTGCCGTTGAACGCATACACTCGGCCCGTTCCGTTCAGCGTGTTGGCAACCTGCAGATCAGTATCGGTATGGTTGAACGCCAAATGCCCCCCGTTGCCGGTGCCGAAATTAATGGCGGTTTGCGGGTCCAGTCGGCCGGCCGCCTGAGCTGTTCCGGCAGTCGTCGAATCGATATCGGTACGGTTGGGGTCGGTCACGACCGGACCGCCCACAGCAAGCGTGCCGCGTGTCGGATTGTTGATGCTGCTGATGGTGCTGATGAGAATACCGTTGGTAGAACTCAGCTCGGCACCGTCGGACAGCGTCAGGTAAGTGCGAGAGTCACTGGTGCCGAGCGTCATGCTTTGCGCTGCCAGGCGGGTGCCTTGTCCGGAAATACTCACCTGATTGCTGCGGCCGATGATGGCCGAACCCAGTAAGAGCGAGTCGGTGGTCAGTACTGCGCCGTTATCGAGAGTAAGGTTGTTTCTGTTTCTGAACGCGCCACTGTTGTCCCAGCGGGTTCCGGCGCCGGAAAGATTGACGACGGAGTCGATGTCTACCTGCTGGCTGTTGATCTTGCCACCATCATTGGCCGTTATGCTCGACCTGTAGACAAACACCCCACCGGCTTCGATATTGACCGCGTCGACCAGGGAGTTCTGGCCACTCACCAGCAACTGCGCGTTTGAAAATGCGTTGGAGCGAGCGCCGTTGACATCACCCAGATCCAGATCCCGCACCGACACCTGACCCCCGTTGCGCACGTTCAGGTCGCCTTGACCGACCCCACCGACAACGATCGTGTTACCCAGTACAAATGAGGTACGCGGTACTACCCAGCGCGAACCGGCCCCTTCGACTATGACGCTGGCCTGGGCCGGGTTGACGCCGGTACTGCTGGCTTGGCCAACAATGTTGCCGCCTTCGCTGGTCACGGTTGCGCCACTGTTGATGGTGAGGCTGGAAGAGTTGCCGTCAGTTGACCGCACCTCGATCGAGCCATCAATGACGCGGTCGCTGTTAAAGGTTTCCTGACCATTGGTAAGAACGTAATCCGCTGCCTGAGCATCTGGAAGCAGTGCAAGAGTAACCGCAAAAGCAAGCGGGGATAGTTTGAATAAGGGGTTCATAGCGACTCCAGATACTCCATAAAGACCACAAGGGGTGGCTGCCAGCCCTGAGGGCTTAGGCGTTTCCGTTCGGCGGGGTGCCAACAACGGGAGTATTGAGAGGCGAAGGTTGAATGGAAATAGCACGCATGTACTAGTGGCACGTACGCGTATGCACTAGTGGCACACAGTAATGTCCGGTTTAATCAGTTGGCCAGTGATGACTTAGTGCATCTGTACTATTGATGTTCTGTTGCGCCGTGACTACGGTTGCGTGCGAAGTTATTCGACGTTAATTATTTAAATAATGAGTGGCAGCGTTAGGTGCCTGGTGTGCCAGTCAGTGGAGTGTGTGAATGAAAAGTGTAGCCTTGTTTCCGTTGATTCTGGCATTGTCTGGGTGTGCGGGGCTTGATCAGGCCATGTCAATGACCAATGGCGTTCTTGATCAAACGGGTGATGTACTGAGCGGGGATTTCAGAGGGCTGGCCGAAGCCAGAGAAACAACCTTGACAGAAATATGGCGCGATTGGCAGACCAATGAGGTCACCGCGAAAGAGAAATGGGACGCTCAAACACTGATCATTCCTGGCGTCGTACAGCGCATTACTAAAACCGGGACGGCGGTCGGTCAGAATCAGATTGCGGTCATCTTCAGCGATCCGTCCAATCCCAAATGCACGGGCCAGGGCTTGACCCGTGATGACCTGTTGGTCAACAAGAAAAAAATAAGCAGCTTCAAGAAGGGCGACAGGGTTCTTGTGAAAGGTGTGTTGGGCACCAGTGAATCAAAGTGGACCGACAATGATGCTTGCTGGCTGTCTTTTGACAAAGCCGAATTCACACTTCAGAAATAGAAGCCGTCAGCATAAAACCCGGACAATGTCCGGGTTCTGTAAGCCGCGCATTGATAACGCTGTCAGTTCTGCCAGGTTGTGTAATAAACCGGAATACCCCGCGAGTTGGTGATGGATGCATAATTGAAACCTGGCGCAAACGACTCTCCGCCTGCGAAGGTGTAACCAAATGCGCTGAATTCAATACCACCGCCGACCTGGCTCAACTCGGTCTCGTTCAGCACTCGAAGTGCTGGTCCGGCAGGAAGCGCATTATGTGCCTGTTGTGGGTTCACTGCTTGAGTCATGGCGTTGTTTCCTCTGAAAGTGTCATTGATAAATCAGGGCTTCCGTACCGTTGAACGACGGAAGACAACACCATTAAAGTCACCGCTTACACACACCTCAATAGCACAAATGAGCTATTCGTTAGTGTGTCTTTTGGCCATTAGTTCATGTGTGCTATTGAGGTTAGTTGTCGTCAGGACTGTAATGCGTGGTCCGTTTGTGGTGCCTGTTTTATGGAGCATTCCTGATGATTGAAGCGATGGTCATTCATGCTCTTTCGACCTGAAGCGCTTGATGCGCAAAAGCGCAGTACGTTGGGGACGGTTTTGCTGGTCAGTCCATTATCGATGAGGCTGGCCGCTGCGGTGGCGTTGCTGTTTTGCATCAGCATGGGCCTGTTCCTGACCTTCGCCACCTACACCAAACGTACAGCCGCAAGCGGCGTACTGCTGCCTGAAACCGGCCTGATCAGGATCTACTCACCACAAGCTGGCGTGATCACCCGGCTCGACATCGTCGAGGGGCAACAGGTTGCAGACGGCGCTGTGCTGATGGCCTTGTCCAGCGACACACAAAGCGGTGAGGCGGGTGGCGCGCAACGGGCGATCAGCCTGTCGATCAAACGTCGTCAGGAAAGCCTCGCTCAGGAAATCGACGAGACGCTCGCTCTGCATCTTCAGGAGCTGGAGGGCAAGAAACGTCAGGTCGCGGCGCTTGAAACCGAGCAGCAGAAAATACTCGCGCAGATCGACCTGACGCGTCAGCGGCTGGCTTTGACCAAGGGCCTTGCCGAGCGCTACGCCAACCTGCAACGCCAGGACTACGTGTCCCGTGATCAGCTTCAGGAAAAGCAGGATGCAGTTCTGGACATGCGCCTGCGGGGCGAAGAGCTGAATCGCTCGCTGCTGACGGTTCGTGCCGAAAGCACCAGGCTGCGGGCGGAACTGGTCGAGCTGCCGTTCAACCAGAGCAAGCAGCTTGCCGATCTGCGACGCAGGCTGGCCGAGAATCAGGACCGCTTGATCGAAAGTGAAACCAAACGAGAGATTTTCATCACCGCACCGACGCTGGGTGAGGCCACGGCGATCGCGGTCTCCAATGGATCACGAGTCGACAGTACGCGACCGTTACTGAGCATTGTGCCTGCCGACGCAAAACTGCACGCCGAACTGTATCTGCCCAGCCGCTCCGTGGGGTTCGTGCGCACTGGTGACACGGTGATGTTGCGTTACCAGGCCTATCCCTATCAACGCTTTGGACTGCAACCGGGCAGGGTGTCATCGATCTCGCGTACCGCGTTGCCGGCCGATGAAGTCATGACCCTGGGCAACGTTTCCGAGCCGATGCGTGAACAGGGGCCTTTCTACCGGGTCACGGTTGCCCTGGCGTCTCAAACCATCGACGGCCAGGGCATGCACGAGCGCTTGCGTTCCGGCATGCAACTGGACGCCGACATCATGCAGGAAAGGCTGCCGCTCTATGAATGGATGCTGGAGCCTTTGCGCGGAATAGGAAAGCGGCTTTGAACCTGAGAAATACCTTCGCTTTTGGTGTGGGGAGAAAGCTGCCGGTTGTGCTCCAGGCCGAAGCCACTGAATGTGGCCTGGCGTGCATGGCCATGATCGCCAGTTATCACGGCCAGCACAGTGACCTCTTGTCGTTGCGGCAACGTCTCTCGCCCTCAATGAAAGGGGTCAACCTCAAGCAACTGACCCACATGGCGGCGCGGCTCGGGTTGGGCAGCCGTGCGTTGCGGGTCGAGCTGAATGCGCTCGGTCAGTTGCAGTTGCCCTGCGTGCTGCACTGGAACTTCAACCATTTCGTAGTGCTCAAGGAGGTCAACGCACGCGGTGTGGTGGTGCATGATCCGGGGCGTGGCGTGTGCAAGCTGACGCTTGACGAGGTGTCGGCAGCATTTACCGGCGTGGCACTGGAGTTGTGGCCGGAAAGTGATTTTCAGCCCGCCGCTGCACAGCCGCCGATCCCGCTGCGCAAACTGCTGGGACGAGTACAGGGCTTTGGCCGGGTGCTGACGCAGGTGTTGCTTCTGGCCCTGGCATTGGAGCTGTGCACAATCCTCAGCCCGTTTTTCATGCAGACCGTTATCGACAAGGTGCTGGTCAGCGCAGACCTGGACCTGCTGACGGTGCTGGCGATCGGCTTTGGCCTATTGCTGATCATTCAGCACACTGTTGCGCTGGCCCGTGCTTGGGCGCTGATGTACTTGGGCACGATGCTCGGGTCACAGTGGCAGATCAATGTCTTTACCCATCTGCTGCGCTTGCCGGTGGCATTTTTCGAGCGTCGCCATCTGGGCGATATCGTCTCGCGCTTCGGTTCTCTGAAGGCCATCCAGCAGACCGTGACCACATCGTTCATTGAGGCCCTGCTGGACGGGCTGATGACAGTCGTCACGCTGGGGCTGATGATTGCCTATAGCCCGAAACTGGCGCTTGTTGCTGTGGTGGCGATGATTATCTACGGGCTGGCGCGCTGGATCTGGTTCGGGCCGTTGCGGCGTGCCAGCGAGAACCAGCTGGTCCATGCTGCTCGCCAGCAGTCGCACTTTCTGGAAAGCGCGCGCGGTGTGCGCACCATCAAGCTGTTCAATCGGCATGAACAGCGTTGCAGTGCCTGGAGCGCTTTACTGGTCGAGGAAATCAATGCCGGTCTGCACCCGCAAAAACTGCAACTCGCCTATCGGGCCTTCAACGGCGTGCTGTTCGGGCTGGTCACGATCATTGTTATCTGGATGGGTGCCAGACTGGTTCTGGAAGGGCAATTCAGCGCCGGTATGCTGATTGCGTTCAACTCGTACAAGGAGCAGTTCAACGGTCGGGTGGCCGGTCTGATCGACAAGATTGTCGACGTGATCATGTTGCGCCTGCACGGTGAGCGGCTCGCCGACATCGTGCTGCACGATGCCGAGCCGATTGCCGGTCCGGATGCGTTTGATGACGCGTGCAACGACAGGGTGCCCAGCCTTGAAGTGCGTCAATTGCGCTTTCGCTATTCCGAGCACGAGCCGTATGTGCTGGACGACGTGTCAATTCATGTCCGCGCAGGCGAATCGGTAGCCATCGTCGGTCCCTCGGGGGGCGGTAAAAGTACCTTGCTCAATGTCATGCTGGGCATTCTGGCGCCCTGCGCAGGCAGTGTTCTGCTGGATGGCTTGCCTGTCGGGCCGGAAAACATCGGCAGGCTGCGCCGTATCACCGGTACGGTGCTTCAGGACGATGTGTTGTTCGCCGGTTCCATCGGCGACAACATCAGCTTTTTCGAGACCGGTGCTGATCAGAAATGGATCGAGCAATGCGCGCATCTGGCTGCAGTCCACGATGATATTGCGCAGATGCCGATGGGCTATAACACGCTGGTGGGCGACATGGGCACGGTACTGTCCGGTGGGCAGAAGCAAAGGGTGCTACTGGCCCGCGCCCTCTACAAGCGCCCGCAACTCCTGTTTCTCGATGAAGCGACCAGCCACCTGGACATCAACAGGGAAGCCGCGGTCAATCAGGCGCTGCAGACGCTGAACATCACCCGCATCATCGTTGCCCACCGCCCGGAAACCATCCGCACGGCGGATCGGGTCGTGGCGCTTGCGCAAGGCCGGGTTGCCTACGATGGCCCGGTGCTGAATGAGGCTCCTTCAGCGTGAGGCGGCGGGGCATGATTCGTTGCGCTGGCTGGCAGTGTCTGTTGAGCGCGTTTTGCCTGTTAATGGCGTCGTTGTGCATGGCCGATGCCCGTGTGGACGCATGCCCCGGCTCCAGTCGTCTGCCAGACGCATTGAGTCTGGCAACGGCCGTGTCTGTCGCGCTGTGTGCCGATCCGAAATTGCGTGAGGTGTGGCTGACCGAGCTGGCACGGCAGGCTGACCTGGATGCCGAGCATTCGGCTTACTATCCGACCGTGCAGGGGCAGTTTCAAAAGGGGCGGGCTGGCAAGACCACGCGCTACCCGGGTTTTCCAGAAGCCGACTCCAGGTTGAACTCCAACACCAGCGTCTACGGCCTCAACCTGAGCTGGGTATTGTTCGACTTTGGTCTGCGCGCCGCCAAAGTCGAAAGCGCCCGGCAGTTGTTGAATGTCGCCAGTAGCAGCCGGATCGAAGAGGTGCAGAAGTCGATGCTTGCCACCGCCCGGGTGTTCTATCAAGTGCAGGCGAACATGGCGCTGTTGCACGCCAGAATCAGCGCCGAGCGTCTGGCGGCCAACAGTCTGAAAGCCGCTGACGCAAAGTATCGCGAGGGTGCCGGCGAGCAGACGGATCGTCTCCAGGCTCAATCCAGTTATGCCGAAGCACAATTGAACAGGGTCATGGCGGAGGGCGATCTGGCAGCGGTGCAAGGCGAGTTGGCCAGTCAGCTGGGGTTGTCGCCGTCGGCACCGCTCAAGCTGGTTGAGCTGGATGAGCCAGGGGCCGATGAAGGAGTGTTTCTGGGCAACGTCAATAGCCTGATGGAGCAGGCCAGGGCGTCCCACCCGGCTATCGAAAAGGCCCGCGCCGACTGGGCGGCGAGCCAGGCCAAGGCCGATGCGGCAAAAGCCCAGGGGCTGCCGACGGTGTCGCTGTTCAGCAATTACAGCCGCCAGGACACGCCTATCGAGCAGGTTTCAACCCGTCAGGAGGTGAACACCTGGACCATCGGTGTGCAAATTACGGTGCCGATTTTCGATGGCTTTCTCAATCGGCGCAGAGCGCGGGCCGCCCGTTACGAAAGCGCCGCCCGCGAACAGGCCCTGCACGAGGTTGAAAACAGTATTGCGCTCAGTGTCTGGAAGAGTCGACAGACCCTGGAGTCCAGAACGAGGGCGCTGGCAATCAGTCGTCTTTTTGTCGAGAGTGCCAGCAAGTCTTACGAAATTGCCCAGGGTCGTTACAAAGCAGGCGTTGGCAGTATTCTTGAGCTTCTGCGCTCGCAAAACGATCTGAGCGCGGCGACTCAGAAACGCGTGGAGTCTCTGGTCAACTGGCATAACGCCAAGCTGCAATTGGCATCTGACCTTGGCAGCCTGAACATCGGCGACTGATGCCGTTCCAGGCCCCGCGTGATCGACTGCATGGACGCAAGAATGTACTGCGCTCGCTGCACAACGAGGTGCGTCCATGAAAGACCGAAAGAAAAACGCTGAACTGGATCAGGCTACCTTGCGGTTGATCGTGGCGACGTTTGCGATCAGCTATGTATCGTTGATTGGTCTTCTGCCGGGGCTCAAGGTTGCCACCTATCAGCCCATCATTTTCTACTATGCGGGCTTTCTGGTGGTTTCTCTGGTCTTGCGCCAGCACATCATCAGCTATCCAGGTGTGTTTGCGTTGCGCCGTGTATTCGGGATGGTGCATGACTACACTGCCATTTCCGTCGGACTGATCGTTGGCGGGGAGGCAACACTGCCGGTTTTCAGCGTGATGGTCTGGGTCACTCTAGGCAACGGCATGCGCTTTGGTTCGCGATATCTTGCAATTGCGGCGTCCCTGGCCTTGTTGGCGATACTGGTCATCTATCAGTTGACGCCGTACTGGCAGGCGCAGCCATTTATGGTTTTGATGCTCGTCGCCGTCACTATTCTGGTGCCTGGCTATGCGCACATTCTGTTGGTGAGGGCTCGCGAGGCGTCAGAGCAGGCGACCGTGGCCAATCGCGAGAAGGAGCGGTTTCTGGCTCAGGCCAGCCATGACCTGCGCCAGCCCATCCACTCCATCGGCATGTTTACCGCTTGCCTGCGATCAAGCCCGCTGGGCGATTATGAGCGTCAACTGGTCGATAACATCGATCGCTCCCTGCACAACGTGTCGCAGCTGTTTCGCTCGATTCTGGACATTTACACGCTGGACAGCGGCAAGGTTTCAGCCAAGTCGGATGTGGTCAATCTGGGTGACATGCTCAATGAAGTCGCTCATCAGAACACTGCGGCTGCCCGCTGGGCCGGTGTAGAGCTTCGGGTGCGACCTTGTCGACGCTGGGTCAGGGTCGATGCCACGTTGCTCGCCACGATGGTGCAGAACATCATTTCCAATGCGCTCAAATATGCCCCTGATCACCCGGTGCTGATCGGTGTGCGCAGCCATGCTGGGCGTCTGTCGATCAGTGTGTATGACCAGGGCCGGGGTATCGCTGCCGAACATCTGCCCAGGGTCTGTGACGAGTTCTACCGCATCCGCCATGTGCGCGACAAAGACGTGGAGGGCGTCGGGTTGGGGTTGTCCATCGTCAAAAGGCTCAGCCAGATTCTCAATGTGCAAATCGCGATTGTCTCGCGAATAGACCGCGGGACTACGGTCACCATTCATGGGCTTGAAGAAGTGAGCGCGCCTGTTCGGGTGGTACCCAAGAAGGCATTGGGCGAGAGCCTGCTCAAAGGGGTCAGGGTGTGTCTGGTGGAGGACGACCAGAACGTTCTGATGGCCACCGCAGCGCTGCTTGAACGATGGGGATGCGAAGTGCAGACCGCCCGATCGGCGGAGGGGCTGACCACTCATTGCGATATTATCGTCGCCGATTACGATCTGGGCACAGTGGCCAACGGCCTGGACTGCATTGAGGGCATACGAGCTGCCCGTGGCTGGGACGTGCCTGCGCTGATTGTTACCGGGCGGGAAGTGGAAGTCGTGCTTGAGTCAATGCAGGGCGCGGAAGTTTCAGTGTTGTCCAAGCCGTTGCGGCCTTCGGAACTGCGCCTGAACCTGCTCTCGATTCGCGAGCGGCGGATGAGTATTCCCTGACCTGCGTGCACACGGGCCAGGGAATAACGGGGCATCAGGCAGTAATGAATGGCCCGCGAATATCCGACGGCGGGGGCACGTCAGGGAATGGATACACGCAGATCGGGTCCGGTTTGATCACACCAATGCCAGGCACCGGCATGATGGTGAAATCGGCACCACCGGAGACGCTGTACATCTCGGCGTCTGTCAGTTCATGAGCATGAACCGAATAATTGTCGACGGTGGTTCCAGTGGTTTTCTGATTGCGGATAATCATGTCAAACCTCGTGGTCATTATTGAAAAATACGGTAAACCGAGTTGGCGGTCGGGTGGCTTGATCCTCGTGTGCAATAAGTTGTATCCAGAGGCTGGCGGTCTGTGAGTTTTGCAGCCGGACCAACCTTTGCAAGACGTTAGATGATCAAGTCATTCATCATGAGTCTGGGCTGATCAGGTTTCCTGCCGACGCCGAGCGATGGCGGCCACCGCTGTAAACATGCCGGCAAGGCCAATGTAATGCCATTGAAAATCAAGACTGGCGGCAATAAGAAACGCAAGCGCTGCCAGCCAGAACAGTCCCGACGAATTGACGGTTTTCCCAAAGAGCTTATGACGATCGGTCATCATAATGTTCTCCTGTTTTCCCGGCAGGTGCCTGCACTGCGCTGCCCGCCCGGAATGGCAAGGCGTGTTACTGCGCCATCTGGTAGGTCTGAAAGGCGTCAATCGCGCTGGCCCCTGCCACGCCGACCAATATGACACCCGCACCGACGGCAGTCACCGGAGCCAGCGCCGCAGCAGCGGCTACTACGCCTATGGCTGTCACGCCTTCTCCTACCGTCATACCGCCACCGATCTGTGCCAGTTCTTCATTATTGAGTTCGCGCATCATTAATTCCTTATTCATTTGAAATCACCTTTTGTCGTGTTATTTCAAAGTTTCTGGTCAGTAAGCCATTAGCGCTTTACAGGCATTTCAGTCATTGCCTGATACGTGTTAATGGTCGTTACAATACTTAACCAGTGTGCACGCTAAAGAAATAGTACAAGTGTGCTAAGACAGTGGCTTGATATTAAAAGGCTATTATTGTGAGGCGTTAGTGTGTTGCGCTGCAGCAGTGGATTGAGTGTTTGCCCAGTCTTCGATCAAACCGGCATACAGCTCGACGCACTGTTGAAGTTTGCTGACCTCACGATACTCATCCACCTTGTGGGCCATGCTCGGCTCTCCTGAGCCTGTCTTCACGATGATGCGGGCGAACCTGACCTTGATATGTTCCCAAGCCAGGGCGCTCCTCCAATCTCATCGGTGCAATATCGCCTGATGAATTTCCTGTAGTGGCATGATCCTCTGCGCAGCATTCAGTTTGATGGCTTCCTTGGGCATGCCGAATACGACGCAACTGGCTTCATCCTGAGCCACTGTCGAGCTTCCGGCATCAAGCATCTCCTTTAAACCGCGTGCGCCGTCGTCGCCCATGCCGGTCATGATGATGCCCGTAGCATTCTTGCCGGCGAATTTGGCCACCGAACGAAACAGCACGTCCACTGAAGGGCGGTGGCGGTTGACCAGTGGGCCGTCGATGACCTGAACGTGGTAATAGGCACCGCTGCGAGTGACCATCATGTGTTTGCCGCCGGGCGCAATCAGGGCCAGGCCGGGCAGGATGCGGTCGTTGTTTCTGGCTTCGCGTACCTCGATCTGCGACAAGCCGTTGAGACGTTCGGCGAACGAGGCCGTGAATTTTTCCGGCATGTGCTGAACGATGACCATGCCCGGACAGACTCTGGGCAGGGCAGTCAGCACCGCTTCCAGTGCCTGAGTGCCGCCGGTCGAGGTGCCGATGGCCACAATGCGCTCGGTGGTCTGCGCCATGGCGTGACCGCTGGCTGCGGGCAAAATGGCGTCTGCGGTGAGTTTGCTTGCCGGGGCCAGAACGGGCGGAGCCGTGCGCTTACCGAGGTTTTTGACGTTGGAGTTCGCCGCTGCGCGGACTGCCGCGACCAGCTCGGCGGCTGAATCAATGAGGAAGTTCTTCAGGCCGGTGGTAGGTTTGGTGATGATTTCCACCGCCCCGGCAGACAGCGCCTGCAACGAAGTTTCTGCGCCTTTCTGGGTCAGCGACGAGCAGATCACCACTGGCGTTGGCCGTTCGCTCATGATCTTCTTGAGAAAGGTGATGCCGTCCATGCGGGGCATTTCCACGTCCAGCACGATGACGTCCGGCCATTCCTGAGCCAGCTTGGCCATGGCGAATATCGGGTCCGACGCCGCGCCCATGACGTGAATATCGGGGGTGTCGTTGAGAATGGCCACGAGTACCTGGCGAACGACGGCCGAATCATCGACCAGCAGTACGCTGATTTTTTTGTTTGGCATCTTTTTCCATTGCTTCCATTGGTTGGTGCCTGACCCATACGTTTCCGTCCCACAGGTCGAAGATGATGCTGCGATGGCCGGTGCTGCCCAGATCCTGAGCCATCAGCTTCAAGCGGTGCTGTTCGGCCAGCGCAAGCGCCGCATGAACGTTGCTGTCAGCGACGTTCTGCATGTGCGGGTCATGGCGATGAGCTGGAAACATTTCGCCGCCGCCAAACAGTTTGACCTGATATTCCTCCGGCAGGGTGCCATTGGCCAGCGCATGGCGAATGAGTATTTCCATCGCTTCGTCAGCGTACCTGCCGTCCAGTGGCTGATGCCTGCGTATGCGCCCGGGCAACATGAAGTGGCACATGCCGCCAATACGCCGCCACGGGTGCCAGAAGGTAATCGCCACGCATGAACCCAGCAACGTGCGCAGGCGAGTCGGCCGGGTCTGAAAGACCACTTCGCCAGGCCCCAGCACTATTTCGGCTACACCGACAGGCGTGTTCATGGTTTGCGGTAAATCGAAGGGGAGACCATTTTCAACATGTCATTTACACCGTTCAGGCTTTCTGAGTGGCTGATGATGAAATAGCCTCCTGGCTTGAGACGCGGGATCAACCGCGCCACCACTTTGCTTTTGGTTTCCTGATCGAAATAAATCATCACATTGCGCAGGAAGATTACGTCGAACTCGCCCAGATCCGGCAGGGTGTCATTGAGATTGACCTGCACGAAACTGACCCGGCTGCGCAACGACTTGTCGATCAGGAAGGTTCCTTCCTGGCGACCTATGCCTTTCAGACAGTATTTGAACAGCAAAGGTTGCGGTAACGTCTCGGTGCGTTCCATGGGGTAGTGACCGCTGCGCGCCTTGCTCAGCACGCGGGTGCTGATGTCCGAGCCGATCACTTCCCAAGGGGTTGTGCCCAGTTGTTCGGCCAGGGTCATGGCCAGGCTGTAGGGCTCTTCGCCAGACGAACTGGCAGCGCTCCAGATGCGGAACATTTTGCCGTGCGTGACCTTGGGCAGCACCTGCTGACGCAGAAAATCGAAGTGCTTGGGTTCGCGAAAGAAATACGTTTCGTTGGTGGTCAGCAGGTCCAGCGCCACTTGCAGCTCGCCGTTGCGCTGATCGTTCATGATCAGCTTGAAATACTCGCCATAGTTGTCCAGCTCGTAATGCTTGAGACGCTTGAACAGACGGCCGGCGACCAGCGCTTTCTTGGCCAGCGTCAGTTTGATGCCCGCAGCGCTGTACAACCAGGCCTGGAACTGGCCGAATTCGCGATCAGTGAGCGATGCTGTGTCAGGCATGTGCAGGTCTCACGTCGCGTCGGCGTCGGAAGGCAGCGACTGGCTTGCCTCGGCGAGGCTGGACATCTCATCGATAGACAACACGCGATCGACCTCAAGGACAATGACGAACTTGCCGTCGACCTTGGCCATGCCGCTGATGAAGTCGGCACGAATGCGCGCACCGAAGTTCGGTGGCGGTTCGATCTGCGAGGCCGGTATTTCCAGCACCGCCGAGACGTTATCGACCAGCAGGCCGATGTCCTGCGGCTGGCCGTCCTCGCTGCTGGCCTCGATGATGATGACGCACGAGCGCCGGGTGATGTCCGAGTTCTGTCGCCCGAAGCGCGCCGACAGATCAACCACGGGCACTACAGCGCCGCGCAGGTTGATCACCCCGCGCACGAAGGCGGGCATCATCGGCACCACCGTCAGGCTGCCGTATTCGATGATTTCCTTGATGCCCAGAATGCCGATGGCAAACATCTCGCCACCGAGCATGAAAGTCAGGTACTGCGCCTCTTCCTCGACCGCCGTGGCGGTCTGTCGAGTCGTGACCAATGAGCCCATGTCGTTCTCCCTGTGAATCGCTATCGAGGCCGGCAATCAGCAGCCAGTCATCAGAAACGAGTGAATTCCGATTCGTCCGGGGCGCCCGCCATGCTTTGCGCAAACGCCTTGCGCGGAGCCTGTTGCGGTGGGCGCGGGGGCTGGCGGTTCGGGCTGCTGCGACCGTCGACAGGGCTGCCTTGTGCGACGGCCCTTGGCGATGCATCGAGGGTGAAGAAGCTCATGGCCTGTTGCAGCTGTTCGGCCTGACTGCTCATCTCTTCAGCGGTGGCGGCCAGTTCTTCGCTGCTTGATGCGTTTTGCTGAGTGACCTGATTGAGCTGGGTCATGGCGGTGTTGATCTGCGCAACACCGGCAGCCTGTTCCTCTGAAGCCGCGCTGATTTCCTGCACAAGGTCTGACGTCTTGTTGATCGACGGCACCATTTCGTCCAGCAGCTTGCCAGCCTTTTCGGCCATTTCCACACTGCTTGACGACAGCTCGCCAATCTCCTGAGCCGCGACCTGGCTGCGTTCAGCCAGCTTGCGCACCTCGGCGGCCACTACCGCGAAGCCCTTGCCATGTTCGCCCGCACGGGCTGCTTCGATGGCCGCGTTGAGGGCAAGCAGATTGGTCTGGTAAGCGATGTCGTCGATGATGCTGATGCGTTGGGCGATTTTCTTCATCGCCACGACGGTCTGCTGCACCGATTCGCCGCCGTCAGTCGCTTCCTTGGCAGCCTTGCTGGCCATGCCATCGGTGACTTTGGCGTTCTCGGTGTTCTGGTTGATGCTGGCGCTCATCTGCTCGACCGACGCGCTGGTCTCTTCGACGCTGGCCGCCTGTTCGCTGGTGGCCTGGCTCATGGATTGCGCGGTGGCGCTGACTTCTTCCGAAGCGCTGGCCAGGTTGTCGGCGGCGTTACGCACTTCGCCGATAATGTGTGACAGCTTGCCGACCATGTTGCGCATGGCGTTCAGCACCATGCCGGTTTCATCCTTGGAACCGTGCCCGATATGGGCGTTCAGGTTGCCCTCGGCCAGTTGCTCGGCGGCAGTCGCTGCCTCTTTCAGTGGCCGGGAAATGATCCGTGCAATGAACAGCGCCAGACCCAGGCCGACCAGCAAGGCTGCAACCAGAACGGCAATGATCGAGATGCGCGCGCTTTCGTACAGGCTCGTGCCTTTGTCGCCAGCGGCAGTCGCGCCGGCGTCGTTGAGCTCGACCATCTTTTGCAACTGGTTGGTCACTTCGTCGAAGTGCAGTTTGGACTCACCGCGCAGCAAGGCACGCGCTTCGGCCTCCTGGCCCTGCCGGGAGAGAGCGAACAGATTGTCGCTGACTTTCAGGTAGTTGGACCAGGAGGCACTCACGGCACTGAACATCTGACGGTCCTGATCGCTGACGATCAGCTTGTCGTAAGTGGCCAGCCGCGTTTCAAACTGTTTGCGCGATTCTGCTGCCTCAAGCTCCATCTGCGCCTTTTCCTGGGCAGAGTCGGCGGCAATGTGGCGGTTTTCCTTCAGCCGGAAGTTGGCGGCATAAAAGCGCATGCCCGACGCCGCGCGTACGGACGGCATCCAGTTTTCCTTGATGTCCTGGGCGGCCTGGTTGACCTGGCCCAGCTGGATAATGGCAAAGACTCCCATGGCCGCGGTCAACGCCAGAACCACCAGGAACGAGGTAATCAGCTTGGTGGAAATCTTCAGATCGTAAAACCATTTCATTGAAGTAACTCCTTGGGAATTGCAAATCCATCAGCGAGAAGTGGGCAATAGAGCTTGAGGCGCCTGGGTCGAGCGGGCTTCCATTTGGACGATCTGGTTGAGCAAGGCCGGTATGTCGAGAATCAACGCCACCGCACCGCTGCCCAGAATCGTCGAGCCGCTGATGCCGCGCAGTGCGCCGAACAGCTTGCCCAGCGGTTTGATAACGGTCTGGAACTCGCCGAGCAGGTCATCTACCACCAACCCGGCCTTGTGTTCGGCGTAGCGCACCACCACCACGTTCTGGCGTCGAGCAGCCGGGCCTTCATGGTTGAAGTGATCACGCAGGTAGACCAGCGGCAACACTTCTCCACGCAGGTCGAGGTAGCCGCTGTCGCGGGTCAGGTGACGATTCTGTTCGTCCAGCTCGATGCATTCCTGAACCATGTCCAGCGGGATCACGTAAGTCGACTGATCGATACCGACCAGAAAACCATTGATGATCGCCAGCGTCAGCGGCAGGCGAATGCGCACGATGGTGCCCTGACCGGGCTGGCTGTCCAGGTCGACAGTGCCGCGCAGCAAGGTAATATTGCGTTTCACCACATCCATGCCGACACCACGCCCTGACAGGTTGGTGACGGCCTCGGCGGTAGAAAAACCGGGCTCGAAGATCAGGTTGTAGATCTCCTGATCGGTGAGGCTTGCGCCAGCTGCCACCAGCCCGCGCTGCTGGGCCTTGTCGAGGATCCGCTCGCGGTTCAGGCCCGCACCGTCGTCGGCAATTTCAATGACGATGCTGCCGGAGTCGTGGTACGCATTAAGGCTCAAATGACCTTTTGCCGGCTTGCCTGCCGCGCGCCGTGCTTCGGCGCTTTCGATGCCGTGGTCCATGGAATTGCGCAGCAGGTGCATGAGCGGGTCGCCGATCTTCTCGACAACGGTTTTGTCCAGTTCGGTTTCCGCACCGTTGATAATCAGGTCGATGTCCTTGCCCAGCTCCTGGCTGACATCGCGTACTACGCGGCGGAAACGATTGAAGGTGTCGCCGATGGGGATCATGCGCAGGTGCAGCGCGCCATCCAGAATTTGCTCGACCAGCCCTGACACGGTCGAGCTGGCTTCCTGAAGCGGGTCGTTGTCGCACGAACGGGCCAGCAGGCTGGCTCCGGCGCTGGCAATGACCAGTTCGCCGACCAGGTTGATCAGCTCATCAAGCTTGTCGGCATTGACGCGCACATAACGGCCGTCCTTGTTTTTCTGCTCGCTGGCCGAAGAAGGGCGTTCTACAGCTGTTGCCGCAGCAGGAGCACGCGGCACGGCACGCTGGTCACCCAGCAGTTCGCCGCTGGCAACCGCTGGGCTGTGTTCGGTTTGCGAGACCAGTTCGGTGCCGGTAGGCTCGACGTGGTCTGGCGTCTCGTTCACCGGGGTGATTTCTACGGCGCAGTCTTCCCGCACGAAGTCGAACACTTCGTTGATCGCGGCATGCCCGGCAGACGAGCGAAAATCGATCTCGAAGCCCAGGTGGCAGGATTCCGGGTCCCACGCTTCCAGCGCCGGGATGCTGTCGGTGACGGTGGTGACCTGAACCATTTGCCCCAGAGTATTGAGGTAACGCAGGAACGACAGCGGGTCCATGCCGTTGCGAAACACATCCACGCCAAAACGCAGCGAGATATGCCATAGCACTTCGGCAGGCTGTTCATCGATCACACTCGGCGCTCGCGCCTCGTCAGCAGGCTGGGCATTGCCCGGTGCCTGATAGACCTGTAACGCCTGACGCAGCGCCGCTTCGCGTTCCAGAGCGGGCGGCTGCAATGGCTCGCCACGGCTGGCCACTACGTCGATCAACTCAAGCATGTGATCGCCGGACTTGAGCAACACCGCGATCAGCCCGGCGTCCACCGACACGCTGCCTTCACGCAGGCGGTCGAGCACGTCTTCAACGATGTGGGTAAAGCTGACGATAGGCGTCAGCCCGAATAGCCCGGCAGAACCCTTGATGGTGTGCGCTGCGCGGAACACTGCGCCAATCGCGTCCTGATCGCCGGGTTCGCTTTCGAGTTGCAGGAGGGATTCCTCCATGGCCTGCAACAGCTCACGCGCTTCAACAATAAATGTTTGCTGTGCCTGATCGAGGTTAATACTCACGATGGCTTCCTTGGTCGATCACTCGGCAATAATGCAAATGGACGCGCTACAGCACGACACCGGGATTACATAACTCGAAGGTTTCGGTGACTGCCTTGCTTTGCCCGGTCATGTGCAGCGAGGTCCCGGTCTTGCCGGCTTCGCGCTGGATGACTGCCAGCAATTGCAGGCCGGCACCGTCCATCTCGGTAACTTGCAACAAGTCGACTTCCACTCGCGCCGCACCAGTGATCTGCGGCAGCAAACGTGCGGCGAGTTCGGTCACGGTGTAGATCGTCAGCTCGCCGTCGATCTGCACGCGGGTGGCGTCAGCCTGATTGTCGTCTGGGGTTGGCATGCTGGCCTCCATGGCCCTTGATCTCAGGGCAGGATCAGCTTGGAAACCGCTGCGAGCATTTGCGCTGGCTGGAACGGTTTGACGACCCACGCCTTGGCGCCTGCCGCCTGACCTTCTGCCTTTTTCGATTCCTGAGATTCGGTGGTCAGCATGATGATCGGCGTGAACTTGTAACTGGCCAGCTTCTTCACTTCCTTGACGAACGTGATGCCATCCATGTTCGGCATGTTCACGTCGCTGATGATCAGGTGCACTTTCTGCCCGGTCAGCTTGCCCAGTGCATCTTTGCCATCGCAGGCCTCGATAACGTCGTATCCGGCACTTTTCAGCGCGATGCCGACAACCTGCCGGACACTGCTTGAATCGTCGACCACCAATACACTCTTAGCCATGATCTACTCCTAGAAAAACGTGATTTCCTGCGAATCCTGCTGTGCTGCCGATTCGCCGCGGTGAGTACGGCGTTGCTCGTCGGTCGCATAGGTGGACTCCATGCGCGCCAGCCATTGCCGGGCGTCGATGGCGACGGCCTCATCGGGGGACTGGCTGGCTTGCAACAGATGCGCGTGCAAAGAGTCGATGTTGTCGCGTACGTGAGCGAGAATCTGGCTGACCCGGTCCTGAAACTGCAGGTTTACAAGGACTTCGGTCATTTCGTCGCGAATACCGAAGCTCTCCTGCTTGAGCAGGTCGGCGGATTCGGCCAGGCGACCGGTAATGCTCTGGAAACGCTCCAGGACGTTCTGGATGCTTTGCTCGGAAGCGGCCACCGAATGGCTGTCCTGATCAGCACCGCTGGAGGCGGCCTGCACCAGTTGCGTGATGGCGTTATTGATGATGTCGACCTTGGCCGACATCTGCTGACCGGTTTCGCTGGACTTGCTCGACAGGCTGCGCACCGCGTCGGCGACCACGGCAAAACCACGGCCAGCTTCGCCTGCGCGGGCCGCTTCAATCGCGGCGTTAAGGGCCAGCAGGTTGGTCTGTGCGGCAATGGCTGCGACGTCCGCGGCCATGGTGCGCAACTCGCCTGTGTAGGCGGTCAGGCTGCGAACCTGGGAGAGCGTCTGGTCGCGGCTGGCCTGAGTGGCTTTAAGGGAGTCAATCACCTGGCTCAGCTCGCTGTCGCTCTGGGACAGGACTTTCAGAGCGCCATCGGCATTCTGACCGTCCAGCTCACCGGCAGCGTGCTGCGAGGCCTGCACGGTTTCCTGCAAGCGTTCGGAAATTCCCATAAAGCGGCTGCTCAGCTCGACAATGGCGGTTTCGGTCTGCTGGCGCGAACTTTCGACCTGTTTGGCCCAGATCGGCATGGCACCGAGAAAGACTTCATTGAGCTGTGCATGGGAGGCCATGGCGCTGGTTTGAGCGTTATGTGCCTGGTGATGGTCCAGCGCTTGGGCAACAGCGCGACGCACGTCGTTCTGCTGGGTGCGGGCAGCCAGTGCACAGGCACCGAGACCGATAGCGAGCAGTGCCGCACAAGCAAGCAGATTGGTCGTACTCGTACCGGATTGCGTGAGGATCCAGGCAACGGCAGGTATGACGGGAATCAGAGAAAACCAGATGAAATGCGGACGACTTTGCGCAGGAGTACTGCTGGAATGATTCGACATCATAGGTTCGATCCCTGAACAGTGCAGCGTTGTACACGACTCAATGGTTATCTGCGCGGTGCAGACGAACTTGATACCTGTACGAGCGCCTTCCGTCCGATCGCATCGCGCAGAGCCCGGTCAGATTAAAAATAGCGGGTATTCAGGGCACTGCAAGTCAGTGCAGAGCGAGATTCACTCAAGAGAGGACGCAGAGCGTCCAGAACGGCATGACGATAGTGTTCTCCCCGCACGCCTCTCGTTCCTCACGCTCCAGCGTGGGAATGCATTTCACGACGCTCTGCGTCGCAAGTTCTGCGCTGCACAGGTCAATTCAATAGAGGACGCAGAGCGTCCAGAACAGCATACCCACGCGGAGCATGGGCACGATGGTGTTCTTGTGGCCTGCGCTGCACAGGTCAATTCAAGAGAGGACGCAGAGCGTCCAGAACAGCATGCCCACGCGGAGCATGGGCACGATGGTGTTCTTGCGGACTGCGCTGCACAGGTCAATTCAAGGAGGACGCAGAGCGTCCAGAAGGGCATGCCCACGCGGAGCATGGGCACGATGGTGTTCTTGCGGACTGCGCTGCACAGGTCAATTCAAGAGAGAACGCAGAGCGTCCAGAGCGGCATGCCCACGCTGGAGCATGGGCACGATGGTGTTCTTGCGGACTGCGCTGCACAGGTCAATTCAAGAGATGACGCAGAGCGTCCAGAAGGGCATGCCCACGCGGAGCATGGGCACGATGGTGTTCTTGCGCATGTCTCTCGACTGGCAGGCCTTAGTGCAGCTTCATCCGTGGTTCGGTGCCTTTGCCGATCTTGCTGCCCAGCATCAGCATCAGGGTGCGGAAGGTGCCGTACAGCGCCATCTGGTGCATGCGATACAGCGACACATAGAACATCCGCGCCAGCCAGCCTTCAAGCATCACGCTGCCCATCAGGTTACCCATCAGATTGCCGACTGCCGAGAAGCTCGACAGCGAGATCAGCGAGCCGTAGTCCTTGTAGGTGTACTCTGGCAAGGTCTTGCCTTCGATCCGCAGGCGCAGCGATTTGGCCAGCAACGACGCCTGCTGATGAGCTGCCTGAGCCCTTGGCGGGACATTGCGGTCGGTGCCTTTTTGCGGGCAGGCGGCGCAGTCCCCGAAGGCGAAAATATTCTCGTCACGGGTGGTTTGCAGCGTCGGCAGCACTTGCAACTGATTGATCCGGTTACTCTCCAGCCCATCCAGTTCATGCAGAAACGCCGGAGCTCGAATACCCGCCGCCCAGACTTTCAAACTGGCTGGGATGACCTGTCCGCTGGCCGTGATCAAGCCGTCGGCGGTCACTTCACTCACCGCGGCATTGGTCAGTACCGTCACGCCAAGTTTTTCCAGTGTCTTGTGTACCGGCGCGCCGATACGCTCTGGCAATGCAGGCAGCACCCGAGGCCCGGCTTCGATCACGGTAATGCGCAGGTTTTCCGGCTTGATCTGGCCCAGCCCGTAAGCCGCCAACTCGTGCGCCGCGTTGTGCAGTTCTGCCGCCAGTTCAACACCAGTCGCACCTGCGCCAACGATGGCCACGGTGATTTCCTGAGCAATGTCAGCCTGACCTGCGTGAGCACGCAGATAGTGGTTGAGCAGTTGCTGGTGGAAACGCTCGGCCTGCTTGCGGCTGTCGAGAAACAGGCAATGTTCCGCCGCGCCCGTGGTGCCGAAATCATTGGTGGTGCTGCCCACCGCGATCACCAGCGAGTCATAACCCAGGCTGCGTGCCGGAACCAGTTCGGCACCGTTTTCATCCAGCGTCTCGGCCAGATGAATCTGGCGGCTGGCGCGGTCCAGACCGGTCATGCGCCCGAGTTGAAACTGAAAGTGGTTCCACTTGGCCTGAGCCACGTAGTTCAGCTCGTCCTCATACGAGTTGAGCGAACCGGCAGCCACTTCGTGCAACAGCGGTTTCCAGATATGCGTCAGGTTGGCATCAACCAGCGTGACACTGGCCGTGCCTTTCTTGCCCAGGGTTTTACCCAGGCTGGTCGCCAGCTCCAGACCGCCAGCGCCGCCACCAACGATAACAATACGATGCGTCATAAGGATTACTCGGAAGGTTTAAGGAATTCGCGGGGAGCCTGATCTTCGCGAGCGCAAGGCAGCTCATAGCGTCAGAAGGCTCGATAAATGGGTTCATCACGGCAACACCGGGATCAGGAGCGGCCTGCGCTCGACTGGATGCCGGTTTGCCTGAAGGTACTCTTCGACACACCTTTGCGGTTCCGGGTTCAGGTGACTGCTCAATTTATGCGTTGTCTCAAGCGTGCTGACGGGCAGGGGGCCAGGGATCAGTGATTTCCAGCGGCTCGACCTGCAACACATCGTCCAGGCGGATGATGCCGCTTTGTAACACTCGCGCTGTGATTCCGCCATGCCCACGCACCGCCTGAAAGGTCCCGTGACCAAGGCGCTGCTCCAGACGCGCACAAGGCTGGCACCAGCCCGTGGTTTCAAAAATCGCCTGGCCGATACGGAAACGTCGGTTTTTCAGGCTGAACAGGTTGATGCCGCTGATCACCAGGTTGCGCCGCAAATCCTGTGGCACGATGGGGTTATCCGCAGAGCGGTTCAGCAACGAACCGACCACCGCCAGATGCTCCCACTGGATCAGCGTCACCTGCCGCGCATTGCGCGGGCCAGGTCGCGAATGATCGCCGGTCAGCCCCGCTTCGCGCCGCGCTTCCACCGCGTCCAGTTCGATCATCTCGACCCGCGACTCCGGACGCACACCAATCCAGCGCACACGGCCTTGTTGAGGCACATCGGCCAGCAGTTCCTGCAAGGGACTCATAAACTGATTCCAACATCGAAAACGACACTGCGGCCCAGGTTGGTACGCAGAAAATCCGGAGCGCCGGGATGTGCGAACAATACCCGAGCAAAGGTCGGCCCCACCAGCGACAACGAACGCCAGCCCTGACGCAAGTACTCGGTCGGTGGTGGAAAGTGACTGTTGAGGTCCAGCACCTCGCGCTTGAGGCTGGCGAAGGCGATGATATCCAGCCCGCCCAGGTCAATGCCGCGTTCGCGATAATTGGTGGATTTCTTGCGCAGGGTAGGGGCGAGTCGGTGCAGCAGTTCAGAGGCGGGAATCCGTTTGGGCTTGGCTTCCCGACGTACCAGCTGGCTCAACGAAAAAGCGCTACGTCGTCGCGCCAACTCCTCGCGCCACTCGTCATTGAGACGACGGCCCTCATCGAGCACAAAAAACACCTCGAAACGCCCGTCACGAAACAGCACATCCGGAGGCTCCTGAGTGGCCGGCGTGAAGTCCTCATTGCGATGCGCAATGTTCAGCCCCTGCAACAGGCGCTGACAAACCCAGCGCTCACGCTCCCACTTCCGCGCATTGGAAAGAAAGGCGTTGGCTTGTTCGGCCTGGATCGTCAACAGGCGTAGGTAGTCTGAGTCATCCATAGGGCCAAGCTTAGCGTTCAAGTTGCCATGACTGGAAGAGTGAATGCAGGTGTGTAGACTGGCAATTCATTTTTTGATCGCTTGCGAAAAATGCCCGCAGGCGCTGCTTTTATCGAGGATCTTCAGGACAAGCCAAAAGGCGTTCTGAGATCACGCCACACGGTGTTCGCCATTCCCCAAATGCGCGATTACCGCTATCGCGTCATCCTTGATCGAGATGCGCGCATCGTGCCGCAGTACGCAGGCGATGACGATAAAGTGCTGTGGTTACAGTTGCGCGACGGGCAGTTGGTCAGTCAGCAGCAGTTTGGCAGTGCTGATGCGCTTAGGGCTGCGTTGAAGAAGCCTCAGCCGTAAATACGATCATTATCGTTCCCGCGCTCCACGTGGGAATGCATTTCTGGACGCTCTGCGTCCAACCTCGAATGTGCGGAACGGCGAAGATTTGTGACGCGGAGCGTCACGAACTGCATGCCAACGCGGAGCATTGGCACGATAGTCATTCGTTGACTCGAACGATGAGTGCAGAGCCCGGGGATGCATCGCGGAACGTATCAATGCCCCCGGTGCGGAGACTCCAGATCACCCGAGAACAACTCATCCTCTGCATCCGGGCTCACCGGAATCGCATGCTCTTCAGAAGCCCAGGCCCCCAGGTCGATCAGTTTGCAGCGCTCTGAGCAAAACGGGCGGCTCGGGCTGGCGGCGCTCCATTCCACCGGGGCATCGCAGGTTGGGCATTGGACGGTCATTGGTTGGCTCATGATTGGCCTCCACGCAAAGTAAGGTAAAAATGGTGCAGCCGCTCGACTTCGCTGTTCAGCCAGGCGTGATCGCGGTCATTGACCAGCACATCGTCGGCATGACGCAAACGGTCTTCGCGCTGGATCTGCACCTTTAGAATGGCTTCGACCTGCTCCTGGCTGGAACTGTCGCGCAGCATGGTGCGTTCTATTTGCACCTGCTGTGGCACATCGATGACCAGCAGGCGCTGCACCATGCGGTATTGTCCGGATTCGATCAGCAGCGGCGAAACCAGAATGGCATACGGCGATTTGGCCCTGGCCAGATGGCTGACGATTTCCTGATTGATCAGCGGGTGCAGCAGCGCTTCCAGCCAGCGTCGCTGCTCCGGGTTTTCAAAAATCAGCTTGCGTAGCGCGCCACGGTCCAGCTCGCCGCTGGCCTGCAACACGCCTTTACCGAAGTGCGCGGCTATCTGCTCCAGCGCTGGACGCCCTGGCTCGACCACCCAGCGGGCGGCATGGTCGGCATCCACGGTGTCGATGCCAAGGTTGGTAAAGCACTGTGCCGCTGCACTTTTACCGCTACCAATGCCGCCAGTCAGGCCAAGAATCCAGGGTTTTTGATCGGGGTGAGTCATCTGAAACCGGCAAACTGCATGTAAGAGTCGGTTATTTGACCACCCCAGAGCAAAGCGATCCACCCCGCAATGGCCAGATAAGGACCAAAGGGGATCGGCGTACCGCTTTCAACCCTGCGCACGCGCATCATGATCACCCCGAGCACCGCGCCCACCAGCGACGACAGCAGGATGGTCAACGGCAAAATCTGCCAGCCGCCCCACGCGCCAAGCATGGCCAGCAATTTGAAGTCGCCATAACCCATGCCTTCCTTGCCGGTCACCAGCTTGAACAGCCAGAACACCGACCACAGCGCCAGATAACCGGCCACCGCGCCCCAAAGCGCATCGTTCAGCGAGGTGAACAGCCCGAAAGCGTTGACGATGAGGCCCAGCCACAGCAGTGGCAGCACCAGAGAGTCAGGTAACAGCTGGTGGTCGGCGTCGATCAGACTCATCGCCAGCAGGCCCCAGCTCAACACCAGCATCGCCGCCGTTTGCCAGCCGAAACCGAAATGCCAAGCCACGTAGGCCGACAACACTGCGCAGATCAGCTCTACCAATGGGTAGCGTTTGCTGATGGGGGCTTTGCATTGTGAGCATTTACCGCGCAGCAGCAGATAGCTGATGACCGGCAGGTTTTCCCACGGGCGGATTTTGTGCGCGCAGTGCGGGCAGCTGGAGCGAGGGCGGTTCAGGTTGAAGGCGGGCTGATCGGGTTCCGCGGGCAGGCCGAGCATTTCGCGGGATTGGGCTTTCCAGTCGCGCTCCATCATTTTGGGGAGGCGGTAGACGACTACGTTGAGGAAGCTTCCGATGATCAGGCCGAGGATGCAGCAGGTGGTGACGAAGGCCAGCGGTGAGCTGGCCAGGAAATCGAGGAGGGGCATTTCAGACAACGCTTCCGAGTTTGAATATGGGGAGGTACATGGCAATCACAAGGCCGCCGACGATCACTCCCAGCACCGCCATGATCATAGGCTCCATCAGACTGGTCATGTTGTCGACCATATTGTCGACTTCCTCTTCATAGTAGGTAGCGACTTTATCGAGCATAGCGTCAAGCGCACCGGACTCTTCCCCGATGGCTGTCATTTGTATCGCCAGACTTGGAAATACGCCTGTGGATCGCATCGAGAAATTCAGTTGCATGCCAGTGGAAACATCCTGTTTGACCTGATTGACCGCGTTCCTGAACACGACGTTACCGGTGGCTCCGGCGACCGAGTCCAGTGCCTCGACCAGTGGGACGCCTGCTGCGAAGGTCGTCGCAAGGGTGCGTGCATAGCGCGCGACGGACGACTTGAAAATCAGCGGTCCGATAATGGGGACTTTCAGAAGAAAGCGGTCGAGACTGTCACGAAACTTTTGAGACTGTTTGTATGCCCGCTTGAACATGAAAAAGCTGATAAAAAACAGTGCCACTATTGCCAGCCACCACTGCTGAACGACTTCCGAAAGCGCGATGACCATCAATGTGAATGCTGGCAGTTCCGCGTTAAACCCTGCGAAAACAGACTGGAACTGCGGCACGACCTTAATCAGCAAAATGCCTGACACGATAAAGGCGACAATTAATACGGCGGTAGGATAAGTCATCGCCTTCTTGATTTTGGCTTTTAGCCTTTCCGTCTTTTCCTTGTAGCTCGCCACTCGGTCCAGCAGACTTTCGAGCGCTCCTGCTTGCTCTCCGGCATCGACCAGATTGCAAAACAGGTCATCGAAGTATTCCGGTTTCTGTCGCAGAGCCGTCGCAAAGCTGTTCCCTGCCGACACCTCCTGCTTCAGTGAGCCAACCAGTGCACGCATGTTCGGGTTTTCTGCACCCTCGGCAATGATGTCAAATGACTGCAGAAGCGGCACACCTGCCTTCATCATGGTCGCCATCTGCCGAGAAAAGAATGCGATGTCCAGCGGCTTGATTTTCTTGCCTTTGCCAAAGATCGAAACGGGCTTTTTACGTACCTTGGTGAAGTTGATACCTTGCTTGCGCAGCTGAGCCTTTACGAGCGCAAGATTGTGCCCGCTCACTTCGCCACTGAGTTTGCCGCCTTTCTTGTCCACACCTTCCCATGTGTAAACACTGACTTTAACTGCCTTGCTGGCCATGCTTAATCCTTGGTCACGCGGTTGACTTCTTCAAGGCTGGTAATACCTTGCATGGCCTTCGACAGCCCGGAGGTCCTCAAATCATTGAAGCCGTCCTTGCGCATCTGCCTGGAAATCTCCAGCGAATTGCCTTCTTCCATGATGATGCGTTCCAGTTCTGGCGTTTTCTTGACTACTTCGTAAATGCCGACCCGGCCCCTGTAGCCGCCGTTGCAATGCTCACAACCTACTGGGCCATAGATTTTAAACGTACCGATCTGCTCTTCTGGAAAACCCTCCTGGATGAGCGTTTCCCGGGGTATGTCGAGCTCTTTCTTGCAATGGCTGCATAGCTTGCGCGCCAGCCGTTGGGCTATGATGAGGTTAATCGCCGTAGCGATGTTGAACGCTGCGACACCCATATGATGCAAGCGAGTCAGAGTTTCTGCAGCGCTGTTAGTATGCAGAGTAGATAACACCATGTGGCCGGTCTGCGAGGCTTTAATGGCGATTTCGGCTGTTTCCAGGTCTCGTATCTCGCCGACCATGATTACGTCGGGATCTTGACGCAGGAATGCGCGCAATGCCTGAGAAAAGTCCAGTCCCTGACGCGGGTTGACGTTGACCTGATTGATGCCTTCCAGGTTGATCTCTACCGGGTCTTCAGCTGTGGAAATGTTGATGTCCACAGTGTTGAGAATGTTCAGGCCAGTGTATAGGGAAACGGTTTTACCCGAGCCAGTGGGACCGGTTACAAGAATCATGCCTTGTGGCTGTTTCAAGGCCTCCATATACAAAGCTTTTTGGTCCGGCTCATAGCCCAGCGCGTCAATGCCCATCTGTGCGCTGGTCGGATCGAGAATCCGCATCACGATCTTCTCGCCCCACAGTGTCGGCAGCGTGTTCATACGGAAGTCGATAGCTTTGTTTTTTGACACTCGCAGCTTGACCCGGCCGTCCTGCGGTTTACGCCGCTCAGAGATATCGAGGCTGGCCATGACCTTCAGGCGCGCAGCAATCCGGTTGGCCAGATGGATCGGTGGCCTGGCCACTTCATGCAAGATGCCGTCGGTACGCAACCGCACGCGGAAGATCTTTTCGTAAGGTTCAAAATGAAGGTCGGACGAGCCGAGCCTTATCGCATCCATCAGCATCTTGTTGACGAAGCGCACGACAGGGGCATCATCGGCATCACTCTGAGTGGCCAGTGAGGTTTCCTTGTCACTCGCAGGCTCGATGTCCAGGCCCAAATCAATGTCTGCCAACTCGCCAAGACCGCTTTCAGTGTCAAAAAAACGGTCTATGGCAATGGTCAGCTTGTCATCTTCAACCAGAATCGCTTCAGTGTTCAGGCCGGTACTGAACTGTATGTCAGTGACTGCCTGGTGGTTGGTAGGGTCTGAGATGCCTATAAACAGCTTATTACCACGTCGCCACAGCGGCAGTGCATGGTGCTGACGAATCAGCTTTTCACTGACCAGCCCCTTGGGCTGGCTTTCCTTGTCCAGGCTGGCAAGGTCCATGAAAGGTACGCCGAACTGATCAGAGGCCATTTCTGCCAGCGTCAGGCTTTTGACCAGTTTGTTCTGGACCAGATAACTTACCAGTGAAACCTTGTCGCGGCGCGCCTGCTGATAAGCTTGCTGCGCAGCAGTTTCGGTAAGCAGCTCGGCCAGGACCAATTGTTTGGCCAGACCGGTGAGGACAGCATCAGACATATAACCACCAGACACAGACAGTGTGAGGGTTATAGCTTAGTCGGGCGATGCTGCCAATTGGCAGCGAGGCATATGACAAAAATTGTCAGTTTCTGCTCGTTTCTGATAACGCCCAGTCGTAAAAGACCCGAGTTGAGACGGTGGGTAGCGCCTTGCTCGATATTGGCACGGGCTATGCTTGCCCAGAGTCAAGGCACTACCTTATTGACGCCTGGAGAAGTACGCATGCAAACACAAAAAGGTTTCACATTGATCGAACTGATGATCGTTGTTGCGATCATCGGTATTCTGGCTGCTGTGGCCATTCCTTCCTATCAAAACTACACGTTGCGCGCGCAGGCTTCTGCTGCGCTAGCGACGCTGGATTCCGCCAAGCTGGCAGTTGCAGAAAACTGGAGCAATGGTCTTACTGGCGCCGCTCTCTGTGGCACAGGAGATACGGCTGTTACCGGCTGTTCAGGTAGCGGTAGGCTAACTGCAGTCAAAAGCGGTGCCACAGTAATTCTTGACCCCACGCTACCTGCTGTTACTGGTGCAGGTAGTGTTGGTGCAAGCATCGCATGGAAGTGTACAGTAAGTCCTGCAAACGCGGCGCCTTCGACCTGTACCGGTTCTTAATAGGTCAAAAAGAAAGGCGCTTCGGTGCCTTTCTGATTTATCAGAGTGCTTGATTTGTTTTATAAAATAAAAAAACACGGTTTCTTTTTTTTATGTTTTGCCATTCTGCTTGTTTGCGTTTGTGTACAGAGTCTCTCCGGACACGATATTCAACGCATGGCGCAGTTTGTTATTGGCCTATTGTCATTGGTTGTGCTAATTCATTTCTCCGTCGGCAATAATGCGATTTCGATATTTGCTAAATGGACCAAAATTGTATTTTTAGGTGTTTTCTTTGCAGGCATAATTTCCAGTCTCAGTGCTCATCAACCTCAATGGGCGTTAACCGAGCTGTCTGTGTTGTTGCTGTCATGCTGTATTGCGACAGCATTTGCTAGGCAGCGACAATTTCAAGGTGAGCGTCTTGATCGGTTGTTTATCTATTTTGTTATTTCTATTTGCACAGTCAAAACAATGCAGTTTTTGACTGCAACTCTCGCGGCGTTTCTGAGCACTCCCCCAACCCTCGACACCGACCTCCTACTCGACGGCTTTTCCAACAAGCGCTTTTACGGCCAATTTCAGACCTTCACTCTGCCCTTACTGGTGCTGCCACTACTACTGCCCTCCACGCGACGCTCAATCAAGATCGGTTTGTTCTGCCTGACCAGCCTCTGGTGGATGATCGCGATCAGTGGGGGGACTCGCGGTACATGGCTGGGCATGGCCGCGGCAGTTGCAGTTGTGTTCTGCCTCGGCCATGCCGGACGCCGTTGGGCTGGTTGGCAGCTGGGTGCGGCTTCGACGGGGCTCCTGCTGTTCACTCTGCTGTTCAGCGTGTTGCCAGGTTTGCTGGGTATCGAAGTCAGCAATTTCGCAGGCGACCGCCTGACGACCTCACTGTCCGCACGTGAAATCCTCTGGCAGCAAGCATGGGAAATGATCAAAGAGCGCCCCCTCCTTGGGTTTGGTCCCATGCATTTCGCTGACATATGGAATGCTGTGGCTGCGCATCCACATCAGGCCATTTTGCAATGGGCCTGCGAGTGGGGGGTTCCATCGACGTTATGCGTGGCGGGTCTTGCGTTATATGGGCTGAACACCACCGCGGTGCTATTGCACAAGCGTGCGCTGTCTCTTGAGCCTGTTGACCTGATGCGCTTGTGCCTATTCGCCAGTCTTGTTGGTGCCCTGACCCAGTCGATGGTCGACGGCGTGATCGTCATGCCCTATTCACAACTCTGGTTGGCGATCATTGTGGGCTGGCTGCTGGCGTTGCATGAGTGGCAAACGCCCCCTCGTCCTGCCAGTGTTGCGCTCAGTCGTGCATGGCTGGTTTGTCTGACGCTTGCCACGGGCATGATCCTCTATACCCTTGTTCGAGATTTCCCGGACATGGATGCACGTAAACAGCAATTTGGTGAAGATTTCGGTGGTCGGTACCTTCCACGTTTCTGGATGCAGGGTGTCATCGCACATCCACCTGGGAGCTGATCCCGACGCTGTGCTAGCATTTTTTCATATGACCAATAGCTTGATCCGGTGATGAATGAGCCTTTGAATTGGTACAGTGTCGCATTCAGGCGCATGTCATTCGTGGCAGCCAGGTCTCTTGTGCCGAGTAAATAAAGCCTTTTTTTCGGAAGTATTCAATGTCTTCAAAGATGCCTCTTCAAGGTACGGAAATTCCGTCGGGCTTCTCGTTATTTTCTTTATTGAGGAAAGGCAGCCCTCTGATCGTTCAGTGGATGTCGACGATTTACGGCGCTGCGGTGTCACTTGGGCTTTCAATTTTCCTGGCACGTAGCATGGGGCCAGATGCGTTTGGCGCTTACACCTACATTTATGTTCTGGCGATGTTTTTGGCATTGATCCAGGACGCAGGCATCAAGACCCTGCTGCTGCGCGAGAGAACATCCCCTACAGCTGCGCTGAAGACCTTGAATCAAACCCTGCCAAGCCAGGCTTTGCTGCACCTTGTAATCAGTAGCATTGTACTGATGCTCGGCTCTTATCTGGCGTCTCGCTGGCTGGATGGCCTGTCATTGGCGGCCGCAGTATTTTGTTTTGGCGCAATGACGCTGGTGACCTGGTTATCATCATGGTTCAAAGGCGTCGGCGATTTTGGCAAGGACGCATTTTTTCTGATTTGCGCGCGCAGTCTGAGCGTGCTGATGATCCTGTCCAGCATCGCTATCTTCGGCCTGACCCCCGTCGCGATCTTCTCTTCCTGGGGGCTCGGCCTGCTGCTGACGTTCGTTTGGTTTCGACGAGATTTGCCGCCGCTGATCAAAGCACCTCTGATGTTGCCCGTATGGGCTTACCGCAGTGCGTTCGTCTTTCTGTTGCTAGACCTGCTTACAACGATCTACCACCGCGTAGACATTGTCATTTTGCATAGCGTGCTGGGCTATGTCCCGCAAGTGGGTTCCTATGCCGTTGCTTGTCGGTTGATCGACGGTGTCATGCTCCTTGCTACTCCTATCGCGTTAGTGATGTTCCGACGCATGCGACATCTAGCGGAAACGCCCGATGGTAGCGTTGATTTCAGCCGTAAGGCGATTCTGATTGCTTTTGCGATTGGTGCATTGCTGGCAGGTATTGGCTGGATGTCAGGCGGGTGGGGAGTTGGCTTGCTTTTTGGTAGTGTTTATGTTGACGAAACGCAGCCGATCATGGGCTGGTTGTCGATTTCATTGTTGTTCGCTCTGCCAAACTTTGTTCTTACGCAATGCGCAGTTGCAACTCATCAAGAGCGTTTTTTCCTGGTCAGCGCTGCATTTTCGTTACTCGTGAATGTATGCCTTAATGCGTGGCTTGTCCCATTGCACGGGGCGCTGGGGGCTGCATGGGCGACTGTCTCTTCAGAGGCCATACTCACTCTCTGCCTGTTGCTGGGCGGTATGCTCGCAGTAAAGCACGACACGTCTGCTCAATAAGGCCCTCGCCTTAAACTATCCGCCGAGGGCCGTAAGTCAGAGCTAAGTGCTACCTCACAACCCCATCAACCCGAGCCCGCCCTTTAAACCTCTTCCTCACCCCAACCACAACCATCACCACCAGCAACCCCACCACCACAAAAAACACCGTATTAAACACCGGAAACGGCTGATCACGGCTCGTCACCGCTTCAACCTCTGTCACGTTGGGGAACATCGACAGGATCGTTATCCTCCAGCCGTAATAACGAATCAGCGCCAGTTGCTGGGCATCACGCGAGTAGCCCTGGGCTTTGGCCTGGATGTCGGCGGAGTCGAATTTGAAGTACCACGGGAAGCTCCAGCCGGTGTCTTCGTTGCGGTAGACCACGACTTTCTTGGTGTCCGGGTCTTCGGTGTTGATGAAGTACACGTCGCGGGTCGGGCCGTCTGCCGGGTTTTCGGCGTTGATGACGCCGTCGGCGTCCATTCTTTTGACTTCCACGCCGGTGATCATCACGACATCATGGCGCGGCAGGACGTAATAAAGGCTTAATGCGCCGATACCGAGTGCCACGAATACCACAAGCCAAATCGACCTTCTCAGCCACTTCATACCAGCGTCCTCTGTTTAAAATTGCGTGACTTTGCCCTAATCCGAACATTTCGAAGCAAAACAGTTATTACAAAATTCGACAAGGCCGTTGCAGATGGCGTTGTCTTCCGGAGATTTACATGATTTGGTTCCTTGAAGGGCAGTCCAGCCAGCGTGAAGTGATCATGGGCGCGCGCGATGCGCTGCCTGCGTCGGTGCAGATTATCGCCTCGCATCGCCAGCAGCGCTCCGAAATTACCGGGCAGGCCCATGTGGCACTGCAAGAGCCGGTCGATAATGAAGAGCGTATCGACTGGGTGCTGGAGACCGCTCGCTCGCTGGGCGTCCGGACTATTGTCGCCGGGCGTATAGGCAGCTTTTACGAAGCTCAGCGTGCACGTTTTGTTGCCGAAGGTTTGGACCTCGTCACGGGCGGAACGTCCCCGCAGACATTCATGGATGTCGATGACAAGAGTCGCTTTACGGCGGCGGCCGAGGCGGCGGGTCTGGCGTGCATTCCGGGAATCGCCGCGAGCAGCGCCGAGGAGTTGCAGGCGGCTTACGATTCGTTGTCGGTATCTGGCGAGGTGTGTATCAAGCCGGTGGTCGGGATTTACGGGCGGGGCTTCTGGCGCTTCAAGGCCGATGTCGATGATTTTCGCTGTTTCGCCAATCCGGATGCGCGTGAAACGACTTTTCAGGCGTACCTTAATGCTTATCGTCAGGCCGAAGACGTACCGGCGATGCTGCTGATGCCGTATATGCCCGGCAGTGAATGCTCGGTGGACATGGTCTGTGAACACGGCAAGGCGATTGCCTTTGTCGGGCGGCGCAAGGTAGGACTGAATCAGACCTTCGAGCGTGACAGCGAGGCGGTGCAACTGGCGGTACGCGCAGCGGAGCATTTTGCCTGCGACGGGCTGATCAATGTGCAGACCCGTGACGACGCTGACGGCAAGCCGCGTTTGCTGGAAATCAACCCACGGTACTCCGGCGGGATTGGTTATACGCGTGAAACCGGCGTCAACCTGCCGGGTATTTTTGCGACACGCCGTCTCGGCTTGAAAGAACCGGAAACACATTGGCTTGAGGATATCCGCGTGAAGGCCATCACGGTCGCTGTACGGGCCACGGTTTGATCAGGATAATAGATTTTTGCTATCACTAATCGCTCTTATCAGGGAGGATCGGGCATGAAGCTTCTTGCGCCAGGTGCAAACACTGCTTTAGCAAACGCCCACTGCACCTGGAACCTGGAGAGCGGTAAGTCTTCGGTTTTTGGTGAGTATGCTGCCGTCGCCTTGCTGGCGGTCAACGACAAGCGCCAGCCCATGGGCGACCCGGCGTTGCTGCATCATGAACAGAGCTGGATGGAGTGGAGCGGCGGGCCTCAGGATGTTGGCTGTACGCTTCGGCTGGACAGGCTCCCGGCTGGCAGTGATCGCGTCTTGTTGATGGTCTATGTATATGCAGCCATGGGGCCGGTCCGTGACGTTGCCAGTCTGCATCTCAAAGTGGATGCCGACATCGAGCATCGGCTGGATCTGCGCGATAACGGCGAAGCGGCGATCATCATCGGCGAGTTCTACAAGCGCAATGAACAGTGGAAATTCCGCGCGCTGAGCGAAGGCTCGGCGTATGGGCTGTCGGCGTTCGGGCGCAAGATCGGCCTGGACCTTGATGACCGTCACCCGCGCCACCCGTCTGGTGGCTCCGGTGGCGGGCCTCGGCATGAGTCGGCGACCGGCACGGCGTTTGTGGTCGGTCCGGCGCATGTCATGACCTGTGCCCACGTCATCGAAGACATGGGCGTGTTCTACATCACTTCACTGGAGGGCCGTTACAAGGCCGAACCAGTGGTGATCGACCGTCGCAACGACATCGCGCTGCTGCGGGTGCAGGGCGCGCCGCCGTTGTCTCCGGTTACATTCCGGGACGGGCAGGGCTGTGAGCCGGGTGATACCGTAGCGGTCCTGGGTTACCCGTTGGCGTCTATTTCCGGTGGCGGGCTGCAGGTGACGCAGGGCGGGATCTCCGGTCTGTTCGGTCTGCACAATGACGCCAGCCTGTTCCAGTTCACGGCACCGATTCAGCCGGGGTCCAGTGGCAGCCCGCTGTTCGACAACGGTGGCGCGGTGATCGGCATGGTGACGTCCACCGTGCCGGACGGGCAGAACATGAACTTCGCAGTGAAGTCCGCGCTGCTGCTGTCCTTTTTGCAGGCATGCCGTATCAATGCGCCGCATGCCCGTCCGGAAAGGTCGTACACCACCACAGAAATCTCACGCGCCGCACAGTCATCGTTATGGCTCGTTGAAGCCTCTCGCCAATGAAGTCGGTGTTGCCTGCTCAAGTGGCAGGCGTCAGGGGCTGCGGCCCCGTTACTCAGGAATTTATCGATGGACAGCAGCGCAGCTTTTTCCAACCCTACAAAGCTTCGTGCTGACCTGCTTCGTGGTCGTCTCGACGTCAGCGTCGATTCGTCCACCATTGCCCCGGACTCTCTGTTCGGCTTCGCTGAACGACGCAACCCCAAGCGCGCATTTCTGTTCGTGTCCCGGGTGCTGGGACGCCACATTCCCGCGCGTCCGGGCCTGATGCTGAAAAGCTTTCAGGACCTGGCGCACAAGATTCCGGCAGACCTGCCCGGCCCGGTGCTGGTCATCGGCATGGCCGAAACCGCAGTCGGCCTCGGGGCCGGCGTGCACCGTGCCTACAGCGAAACGCGCCCTGATGCCATGTACCTGGTCAGTACGCGCCATCCTACCGGCAGCGAGCTGTTCGCTCGCTTTGAAGAAGAGCACAGCCACGCCAGCGCTCACCTTATCCATCTGCCTGTCGATCCGACGCTACGCGAGATGATGCTTGGCGCACGCTCCCTGGTGCTGGTTGATGACGAGGCGTCGACGGGCAAGACCTTCATCAACCTCCATCAGGCGCTGGTCGAGGCCGGGCTGAGCAACATCGAGCGGGTGGTGACCTGCGTTCTTACCGACTGGTCGGCAGGTGCAGTCAGCACGTCGATGGGCGCAGTGGCCGAGCAGGTCTCGTTGTTGCAGGGCTCGTACTCTTTCGATGAAGACGTGAGTGCGCCATTGCCGGATATGCCTGAGGTTGGCACCGTCGCAATGGGCGACTGGCCGCTGGTAACCGCCAATGACTGGGGGCGGATGGGCGTGTTGTCGGTTGCCGATACGCTGGCGCCAGGGCTTACCGTGCAAAAGGGTGAACGCGTTCTGGTGGTGGGCACCAGCGAGTTCGTCTGGCGTCCGTTTCTGCTGGCCGAGCGTCTGGAAAAAGCCGGTGCCGATGTGCATTTCAGCTCTACCAGCCGTTCACCGATTGCACTGGGGCATGCCATCGACCATGCGCTGTCGTTCTCCGACAACTATGGCTTGGGCATTCCCAACTTCCTGTACAACGTGCGGCCGGGTCAGTTTGACCGGGTGCTGATTTGTACCGAAACCCCAAGGCAGGCCGTACCCGCCGAGCTTATCGAAGCGCTGAACGCCGAGGTTATCTGCGATGAGTAACGACCGCCCGCTGATCTTCGTCGATCTGGACGACACACTCTTTCAGACCGCCCGCAAAACGCCCGCGAACATTGAAAAACATGTCGCAACGCTGGATATCAGCGGTAACGCCAATGGCTATATGACCAACGTGCAGAAGTCCTTCGCGCACTGGCTGCTGGCGCATTCCGATGTGGTGCCGGTGACGGCGCGCAGTGTCGAGGCCTACAGCCGGGTCAAACTGCCGTTCACTGCAGGCGCAATCTGTTCGCACGGCGGTGTGATGCTCGATGTCATGGGGCGGCTGGACCAGGACTGGAACGAGCAGATGAAAAATACCCTGGCCAGCTATCAATCGCGGTTGCATGAATTGTCTGCCGCCACACTGGCGATTGGTGAGGAGCTGGGCTTTTCACTGCGCGGCTGGGTGGTTGAAGAGGCGCAGCTGTTTCATTACGTGGTGACAAAGCATAACGAGAGCGATGACAGCGTGCTCAGCAAGGTGCTGGCCGAAGTGCAGGCCCGCGGCCTGCTTGACGGCATGCACATCCACGGCAATGGCAACAACCTGGCCTTTCTGCCCGAGGGGCTGGCCAAGCGTTACGCGGTTCAGGATTGGCTGCGGCGCGACAAAGCCATCAATGGCGAACGCCCGGTACTCGGTTTTGGCGACAGTATTACCGACCTGGGTTTCATGGATGAGTGCCACTGGTGGGCGACGCCTGCCCGCAGTCAGTTGGCGAAAATGTTTGTCGGAGCAGCGCATGAGTGATCCCGTTCACGGGCTCGATACGGTCGGCAGTGGCAGTTATCTGTACGACGACGTGCATTTTCTGCTGCGCAGCGTTGCGATGCAGGCCACTAGCGTGGCGGAGAAGGAGCGCCTGATCCAGACACACCAGAAGCACTACTCGGAAATGATCAGCGAGGAGTCGCCTCCCAGCGCCGCTCACAAGGCGTTGTATGAGCGTGCACTCAGCCAGAACGGTTTGCGCATGGCCGATGACGTGCAAGCCCTGGCGCAGGCGCTTGACCGCGAATGCACCAGCGCTGAAATCGTTCTGGTGTCGTTCGTGCGTGCCGGTCTGCCGCTGGGTGTGTTGTTGCGTCGGGCGCTGATCGATCTGCACCGCGAAGCGCATCACTACGGCATCAGTATCGTGCGTGATCGCGGCATCGATAAAGTCGCGCTGGAGGCCATCATTCTGGCCCACGGCGCGCAGAACATCGTGTTTGTCGACGGCTGGACCGGCAAGGGCGCAATTTCGGGTGAAATCCGTCGCAGTCTGGCAGGTGACACGCGCTTCCCGAAAGAACCACGACTGGTAGTGCTCGCCGATCCCTGCGGCTGTGCCTGGCTGGCGGCGTCGGCAGAAGACTGGGTAATTCCGTCCGGTATTCTTGGTGCGACCGTGTCCGGGCTGGTGTCGCGTTCTATCTGGCCGACGGACGGCGGGCTGCATGGTTGTGTGGTTTACGAGCAGTTGCAGGACCACGACGTCACGCAGTCTTTTATTGAACAGATCGACAGCCTGCGTCGTCAAAACAGTTCTACGCTCACGCTGACTCCCTGGACGCTGACGCAGCGAACCGGGCTCAAGGGCGCTGCATCGCAGGTGGTCGACCGCCTTGCCGAGCGCTTTGATATCACTAACTTCAATCGCATCAAGCCGGGCATTGCCGAAGCCACTCGCGCGGTCATGCGCCGTGTACCAGACCATGTGCTGGTACGCAATCGGGCGGACAGCGATGTGCAATTGCTGCTGCACCTGACCGAAAAAGCGGGGATTCCCGTTGAAGAAGTCGGCGATGTGCTGGGGCCTTATCGGGCAGTGACCATCATTCGGAGTCTGAGCTAATGGCCTTATTTTCGCCTTATGCGTTGGGGGCAACGCTGTACATGCCCGCCACCCGCGATGACATCGTCGATGTGGTGTTCGGTGAAAAGATTCCCGAACTGCGTTCGCTGGTCGTGTGCCTGGAAGATGCGGTGGCGCTGATTGATGTCGATACAGCGCTGGTCAACCTTCGCCAGGTGCTGACCCGCATTCAGGACCGTGGCGGCCGCCCGGCCAACGGTCCGCTGTTGTTCGTTCGTCCGAGAGATGCCGCAATGGCGCGGATTCTCAATGACTGGCCGCTGATGGCGCACGTTGACGGGTTCGTTGTCCCCAAGCTTTCGCTGAAAAGTCTGACGAGTTGGGAGCAGTCTGTTACCAACCCGGCGCTGGCGTTGATGCCTACACTGGAAACCCCGGAAGTGTTCGATCCGACGGCAATGGTCGAACTTGGGCAAGCGCTGAAAGCCAGTCTGTACGAGCGGATCATCGCGTTGCGCATCGGTGGCAATGACCTGATGGGCTGTCTGGGGCTGCGCCGCAATCCGGCCATGACCCTGTATTCGACGCCCATGGGCTATGTGATCCCGATGCTGGCGGGAGTGATGGGCTCGCAGGGTTTTGCACTCACCGCGCCAGTGTTCGAGCAACTGGCCACACCTGACATTCTGGAACATGAACTGGCGCTGGATATTACCAATGGGTTGGTCGGTAAAACGGCAATTCACCCCTCGCAGGTCAATATCATTCAGAATGCACTACGCGTCAGTCTGGAGGACATGAACTCCGCCCGGATGATTTTGAACTCTGTGGCCCCCGCAGTGTTCAAGTACAACGATGCGATGTGTGAACCGGCTACCCATTACAAATGGGCAACCCACATCATGGAGCGCGCCAAATGGCATGGAGTGTTATCCGCACCCGCTTCGATCATGGATGCCAGCATTCGACTCGCTGAGGCAGTTAGCTAGATGATAGAACCTGACCTTGAAACCGTAGAACCTGATCTTGAACCTGCAGGACCTGATCTTGAAATCGAAGTGGAACAACGCCTGCTGGCTGTTTTCGATTTCGACGGAACCATCACCCGGCACGACAGCTTTGTGCCTTTTCTCAAATTCGCTTTTGGGCAACGTGCGTTTTCCGTGCGCATGGCCCGCCT
This sequence comes from Pseudomonas syringae group sp. J254-4, assembly GCF_032586855.1. Lineage (NCBI taxonomy): Bacteria > Pseudomonadati > Pseudomonadota > Gammaproteobacteria > Pseudomonadales > Pseudomonadaceae > Pseudomonas > Pseudomonas syringae group sp. J254-4. The sequence continues at coordinate 195,313 of NZ_JAWHOO010000007.1, forward strand.
GGTGCTGCCGAGCATCGGCTATCTCGCCAAGCGTGTGACCCGCGACGAACTGAAGGGCCGCCTGATCAAGGCGTTTCTCAGCGGCGTTGAAGTGCAATGGCTGCAGCAAAAGGCCGAGGCGTTCTGTCAGTCGCACTGGAACCGCCTGATGCGCCCGGCTGCGCTGGAGTCCATCGCCGCCGAAATCGAGAAGGGCGCCATTGTCACGCTATGTTCAGCATCGCCTGCTATGGTTCTGCAACCCTTCGCTAATCGCTTGAAAGTAGAGCTGATCGGCACCAATCTGGAAGTCATCGACGGCAAACTGACTGGATTGATCGAAGGCAGCAACTGCCGTTGCGATTCGAAAGTCGCACGCCTTGAAAGTGTTTATGGGCCGCTCACGCAGTTCCGAGTTCGTGCCTGGGGCGACACGCGGGGTGATCACGAATTGCTCGCCGCTGCTCAGGATGCGCACTGGCGTTTGTTCCATCCGACGTGGCGTCGAGGCCGTTATAAAGGCCCCGTTAACGCCAAGTTACACAATCCTGATGGCAAAGATGGGCCAACACGGTAAGGCTGTAACACTTTTATCCGAATTCCGACGTTCACATGGAGCGAAAAATGGCACTCACTTTGGCAAAGAACCAGACGATCTCACTGGAGAAAACCGCTGGTACCGGCCTCAAGAAAGTCAGTATGGGCCTTGGATGGGACCCTGAAAAAGCCAGCGGTTTCTTCGGCAAGTTGCTCGGCGGTGGCGGCGGCGATATCGACCTGGATGCCTCCTGCATCATGCTCGACGCCGACAAGAAGCCCCTCGATCTGGTCTGGTTCCGCCAGTTGCAGTCGCGCGACGGTGCCATTCAGCACTCGGGTGACAACCGCACCGGCGAAGGCGCGGGCGACGATGAAACCATCAGCGTCGATCTGGAAAAACTGCCAGCCACGGTCAAATACCTGGTGTTCACCGTCAACTCGTTCACCGGTCAGAATTTCGAAAAAGTCGCCAACGCCTACTGCCGTATTGTCGATCTGGGCAGCCGCAACGAACTGGGCCGCTTTGATCTGTCCGAGAAAGGCCAGCACACCGGCGTTGTGATGTCCTATCTGGCGCGCACCCCCGCAGGCTGGGATTTCACCGCAGTTGGTCAGGTTACCAACGGCCGTACTGCAGATGATCTGGTCGAACTGGCCATCGGAGCTGTACGCGCATGACCCAACTTGTCCCAGGCGCCAACGCGCCAGTCGCTGCCGGTCCGTTGACGGTCGAGGTCAGCTACTCCCCGCTGGCGGATGCGGATATCGACGTGTCTGCATTCCTGCTGACCGGCTCCGGCAAGGTGCGTGGCGATCAGGACATGTGTTTCTACGGCCAGAAAAGCGTCAACGGCGGTGCGGTCCAGCAGACGGAAGCGTCGGCCGGGCGCGCTGTGTTCAGCCTTGACCCGAGCCGCCTGGATTCTGTCATCGAGAAGGTTGCCCTGACGGCAACCATCTACGAGAACAAGGCCAGTTTTGGCAGCGTGTCACGGTTGGCGCTGAGCATCACTGGCGGTATCGAAGCCGATATTCCTACCAGCGGCATGAAAGAAACCGCATTGATTCTGGGCGAGTTCTATCTGCGTCAGGGCGCGTGGAAATTCCGCTGCGTCGCCCAGGGGTTTGCCGGCGGGCTTGAACCGCTGGCAAAAAACTTTGGCGTAGAGGTCGCAGCGCCCCAGGATCAACCTGCACCTGCACCTGCACCTGCACCTGCACCTGTTCCCGCGCCTGCGCCCAAGTCGACCGTCAGTCTGAGCAAGATCACGCTCGACAAGACCCGTGCTTCGATCAGCCTGGAGAAATCCAGCGCCGGTTTCGGTGAGATTCGGGTCAACCTGAACTGGAACCGTCGTAACGATAGCAAGGGCGGCGGCTTCTTCTCGATGAAGAAGAGCAATGCCATCGACCTTGATGTAGGCTGCCTCTTCGAACTGCAGGATGGCCTGAAAGGCGCGGTTCAGGCGCTGGGCAACTCGTTCGGTTCGCTCAACACCGAGCCTTTCATCAAACTGATGGGCGATGACCGTACTGGCTCGATCAGTGACGGTGAGTGGCTGCATATCAATGGCGCGCACTGGAGCAAGATCCGTCGCATTCTGGTTTATGCGTTCATCTATGAAGGTGCGCCGAACTGGAAAGAAACCGACGGTGTTGTCACCATTCATGCGCCGGGCCAGCCGCCCATTGAGGTTCGCCTCAACGAAGAAGGTGGTCGTCAGGGCATGTGTGCAATTGCCTTGCTGGAAAATGACAACGGCGCAGTCAAGGTGACCCGCCGGGTGGATTTCCACAATGGCCACAGCAACATGGACAAGGCCTATGGCTGGGGCATGCGCTGGGCTGCCGGTTCCAAGTAAACAATACCGTGGTATTTCTGGGCTGGCTGTGCCGCCTCATGGGAGATAGACATGCTGGACTGGTTGAAAACAAACGCAACGGCTGCTCGCGACAAGCTGGCTTCGGAAGTTTCGAAGTTCAAGAACCGCGAATTCATGGAAGCTGTGGTTTCCGGCTGTGCGCTGGTATCGGCCGCTGACGGCGATATCAGCTCCAGTGAAAAGCAGAAAATGGCTGGCTTCATCCAGAACTCTCAGGAACTGAAAGTTTTTGACATGAAGGAAGTCATCCAGGGTTTTCAGGAAGCGTGCTCCAAGTTCGAGTTCGACTTTGAAATTGGTCGTGCCGAAGCGTTGAAAACCATCGGCAAGATCAAAAAGAAAGAAGATGCCGCCCGTTTGCTGGTGCGCGTCTGCTGTGCTATCGGTGGCGCTGATGGCAGCTTCGACGAGAAAGAGCGGGAAGTCTGCCGCACGATCTGCCGAGAGCTTGGCCTGAACCCGTCCGATTTCGACCTGTAATTTTTTACCCTAAGGAACGCAGTTAAATGGAAAGCACCTCTCTAGGCTTCCCTCCACTCACGATGGCGGTTTTCGTCGGTCTGGCCATTACGGCCATGGCTATCGACATGTTCTCCCACCGGGGAAACAAGCCGATCACCCTCGCGCAAGCCTCGGCGTGGTCGATTTTCTGGGTCGCCATTTCGCTGGCTTTTGCCGGTTTCCTGTATGTGCAGCACGGCTCCGAAGTCGCCACGCTGTTCGTTACCGGTTACGCGCTGGAAAAAGTGCTGAGCGTCGACAACCTGTTCGTGTTCATGGCGTTGTTCTCCTGGTTCAAGATCCCGGATGGCCTGCGCCACCGCGTTCTGTACTGGGGCATCATCGGTGCCATCGTCTTCCGCGGCATCTTCGTCGCCATTGGTACAGGCCTGCTGGCTTTGGGGCCGTGGGTCGAAGTGGTGTTTGCGGTCATCGTTGCCTGGACCGCCATCATGATGCTCAGAGCGGGTGATGACGACGACGAAGAAGTCGACTACTCGCAGCACATGGCGTATCGCTTCGCCAAGAAGCTGTTCCCGGTATGGCCGAAGCTGCACGGCAGCAACTTCTTCGTCCGTCGCTCGGTTCTGGAAGAAGAAGTCAAAAAACCGGAAAACGCCGGTATCACCCTGGCCGCCAAGGGCGCTCTGTTCGCGACCCCGTTGTTCCTGTGTCTGGTTGTGGCTGAAATCTCCGACGTGCTGTTCGCGTTCGACTCCGTGCCGGCAATCATTGCAGTGAGCCGCGAGCCGCTGATCGTGTTCTCGGCCATGCTGTTCGCGATTCTTGGTCTGCGTACCCTGTACTTCGTTCTTGAAGCCCTCAAGCGCTACCTGGTGCATCTGGAGAAAGCGGTTATCGCCTTGCTGTTCTTCATCGCCATCAAACTGGGCCTGAACGCAACCAACCACCTGTTCCACCACGGTTACGAGATCAGCGCCAATACCAGCCTGCTGGTTGTGGTCGTCGTGTTGATCATCGGTATCGTTGCAAGCCTGCTCTTCCCGGGTAAAGAAGAACCCGCCGAAGAAAAAGCGTAAACACTGGATAAAGGAGATAACCGAATCATGGCTTTGACTCTGCAAAAAGGTGGCAACCTTTCGCTGTCGAAAACCGACCCTACCCTGACCAATGTACTGATTGGTCTGGGCTGGGATCCGCGTGCCACTGACGGCCAGGAATTTGACCTGGACGCCAGCGCATTTCTGCTGGGCGCCAATGGCAAGGTCCGCAGTGAAGCTGACTTCATTTTCTACAACCAGCTCAAGAGCGCCGATGGTTCCGTCGAACACACCGGTGACAACCGTACCGGTGCTGGTGATGGCGATGACGAAGTGCTCAAGGTCGATCTGGCCCGTGTCCCTGCCGATGTGGAGAAAGTTGTTTTCGTTGTGACCATTCACGACGCTGACAGCCGCAAGCAGAACTTCGGTCAGGTGGGCGGCTCGTTCATCCGTGTGCTGAATGAAAAATCCAGCTCGGAAATCGTTCGCTACGACCTGGCTGAAGACGCCTCGACTGAAACCGCGATGATCTTCGCCGAGCTGTACCGCAACAATGGCGAGTGGAAGTTTCGCGCAGTGGGTAGCGGCTTCGCCGGTGGCCTGAAAGCTGTGGCCAACTCTTTCGGCATGAATTTCTGATTCGCGCCTAACCATTTTTCCAGAAAGGATTACGAACATGGCAGTAAGTCTGAGTAAAGGCGGCAACGTTTCTCTGTCGAAAGAGGCTCCGGGCCTGACAGAAATCACCGTGGGCCTGGGCTGGGATCCACGCGTTACCGATGGCACCGAGTTCGATCTGGACGCGTCGGTCTTCATCGTTGGTGAAAGTGGCAAGGTGTTGGATGACAACAGCTTCATTTTCTACAACAACAAGAAATCGGCTGATGGCTCGGTCGAGCACTTGGGCGATAATCGTTCCGGCGCTGGCGATGGTGATGACGAGTCGGTAAACGTCAAGCTCGCCGGTCTGGCCGCTGCGGTCAAGAAGCTGGTTTTTGCGGTCACTATCCACTCGGCTGAAGAGCGCAAGCAGAGCTTTGGTCAGGTATCCAACGCTTACATCCGCGTTGTGAACAAGGCTGATGGCAAGGAAATCGCTCGTTACGACCTGTCGGAAGACGCGTCGACTGAAACCGCGATGATCTTCGGCGAGCTGTACCGTAATGGCGACGAGTTCAAGTTCAAGGCCATCGGCCAAGGCTTTGCAGGCGGTCTGAAACCGTTGGCAGAAGCGCACGGCGTTGCAATCGGCTAAACCCCGAGCAGCGCACGATAAAAACCCCCGCCAGCAATGGCGGGGGTTTTTTATTGGGGCTGGTTACGAGGCTATCGTTGCGCACGCTCCAGCGTATGACGCATCTTGCGACGCTCTGCATCGCAAAGAGGACGCAGAGCGTCCGGAACGGCATGCGACGCGGAGCGTCGCACGATGGTTGAGATGGTTGAGATGGTTGAGATAGTTGAGATAGTTGTTCCGCAGGCTCCGGCTGGGAAAGCAGTTCTCGACGCTCTGCGTTGTACGATAGTTGAGAGCTCGGTGCGTTACAAAATCCCTGCACCCTTTGCCGCTTTCAGCCAGTCGGGAAACTCTTCCATCAGCAGGTCATAAAGCTTTTCTTCCGGGATCTCGTCCAGCCGGTCGAGGGCGAAGAAGTTGCAGTTGTCGACAACGCGACCACCCATGTCATCAAGCTTTTCCAGAATGCCGTAACCGCGTCCGCCGAGGCCGACGAACTGCCAGAAGATCGGCAGTTTCGCCGCTTCGGTCATCAACCTGATAATTTCGCGGTCCTGATGCACGCCGCCGTCGCTGATGAACAGGATGTAGACCGGCGTCTTGTCACCGGACTTCTTGTAGTAGTCGATGACCATGCGCATCGCCTTGGGCTCATCGTTGATGCGTGCGCCCAGTTCCCAGTCTTTCCAGCCGCCATGATCGGTTTTGATGAAGTTCTGGAAGTTGCTCAGCGTCACCGCATTTAACTGCTGGGGCTTTGCCCCGAAGGCCCAGCAGTCCAGTGCGCCGTCGTCGTCGAAATGCACAGCAAGCGGAATCAGGCGATCTACCACTTCCTGAACATGACCACGGGTGTACTGCGGGTTCATCGAACCGGACGCATCCAGTACCAGACCAACCCTGGCCTTGGTATCGGTCAGTCTGGCTTTTTCCAGGCTGACCTGAGCCTTCTTGGCCAGGCTTATCAATTGCGGCGCGGCGTCAGCGATTTTCTTTTCCAGCGAAATACGCGGGGGTGCTGCTGGCGCGGGTGCTGGAGCATCAGCCACCTCGCCGCCGAAATGCACCACCAGCGCGTCCAGCCCGGCGTTATAGCCCTGCAGATTTGAGGCGATGCGCCACTCGCCGTTCTTGCGATAGATGTCGGCAACCATGATGGCTTTTTCGGCGGTGAAGGTTGCGCCGGAGAACTCGCCGCGAGCCACTTCGCGGCCCTGACTGTGGATACTGAAATGGCTCGCCTGAATCTCGCTCATGGTGCCCGCACCATCGATGGACGCAGTAAATACCAAGCGCTCTATCGAGGCAGGCAAGCCCGCGAGCGATAGCTGAAAATCTCCGCCATTGACTTGTTTGACGCTGTTACAGGGGCTGCTCGGCTGATTGAAGAAAACCATGTAGCGGTCGTCCGACAGCTTGCCGTTGGCATCGACGCCGAAGCAGACGTAATCAATGACCTGTGCAGACTTGATGGCAATCGACAGGGTGAGATCAGAGCCCTGAATCAGGCCGGACAGGGGAACGCGTTGACCTTGAGTAATCTGCATGTCTCTTCCTTGGCAGTGAGGGCGCAGCATGGCCCTCGGTCGAATGACGAAGTGCTGACGTTAACGTTCGCTTCTGCCCACTCCGGCAGGCCCTGCTGCCAGCATGCGGCCGGCCAGTCGTGAGAAAGGCAGGCTTTGCAGCCACACAGTGCCAGGCCCGGTCAGCCTGGCGAAAAATACGCCTTCGCCGCCGAACAGCATCGACTTGATGCCGCCACCAACCATGCGGATATCGTAATCGACTGTCTGCGTCATGGCCGCCAGACATCCGGTATCGACATCCAGCGATTCACCTGCCGCCAGCTCGATCTTGCGCACTGTGCCGCCCATGTGCACGAATACCCAGCCGTCGCCTTCCAGCTTTTGCAGAATGAAACCTTCGCCACCGAACAGGCCAGTGAGGATTTTTTTCTGAAACTGGATACCAATGGATACACCTTTGGCACCGGCCAGAAAGCTGTCCTTCTGGCAGATCAGTTTGCCGCCGAAATCCCGCAGGTTCAGTGGCAGGATGGTGCCGGGGTAGGGCGCTGCAAACGCTACGCGCCCCTTGCCCGAACCCTGTTGCGAAAATACCGTGGTGAACAGGCTTTCGCCGGTCAGCATGCGCTTGCCTGCACCGAACAGCGAACCCAGCAGCCCTGAAGACTGGTTGCTGCCGTCGCCGAAGATGGTTTCCATTTGCACGTCGCAGGTCTTGTACATCATCGCCCCGGCTTCGGCGACGGCGCTTTCGCCGGGATCAAGCTCCAGCTCGACGAATTGCGTTTCCGCACCGTACAGCTTGAAGTCCACGCCATCGGTGGTTTGCGCCAGACCATAGCCGCCCGAGGCGTTCGGGTCTGGCGTGAATGAAGGACGCTTGGCAGGAGGTGCAGGTGCAGCAGGTGCAGGTGCCGCCTGTGCGGGCAGCCCGGACGGTTTCGGCTGGATCATGTCCGGCGTCGGGTCCGGGAAGGGCGTCACGCCGTCCTTCTTCATGGCGCGCACCTGTGCCACCTGATAGATCGGCTGCCAGTCCGGCATGCCCTGTTTCCAGCACCATGCGCCGGGCGACTCGCGGGCAATCAGCCGTGCAGCGTCCGCATCCATCGGGCCAAGCTGTCGGCCCGCATTCATCACAAACCATAGTTCCAAAGCGTCTACTCCCGAGCGAATCGTGACAGTCGTTTGTGCGCGCGTTTGTGCGCGATATCAGAGGCTCAGGCGCATGGACAGGTCCACGGCCTTCACATCCTTGGTCATCGCACCAATGGAAATGTAATCCACACCGGTCTCGGCAATTACCCGCAGGGTGTCGTCATTGATGCCGCCGCTGGCTTCTAGGCGGGCGCGGCCAGCGGTCAGCCGCACGGCTTCGCGCATGTCATCGAGGCTGAGCTCATCGAGCATGATGATATCGGCACCTGCGTCCAGCGCCTGCTTGAGTTCACTCAGGCTTTCCACCTCGACTTCCACAGGCTTGCCCGGTGCAATCCGGTGGGCTGCCTCTACCGCCTGGGCAATGCCGCCACAGGCTGCGATATGGTTTTCCTTGATCAGAAAAGCGTCGTACAGACCGATGCGATGGTTATGACAGCCACCGCAGGTGACGGCGTATTTCTGCGCCAGGCGCAGGCCCGGCAGCGTCTTGCGGGTGTCCAGCAATTTGACCTGGGTGCCCGAGACCATGTCGGCGAAGTACTGCGCACGCGTGGCCACACCCGAGAGCATCTGCAGAAAGTTGAGCGCGCTGCGTTCGCCGGTTAGCAGCGAGCGAGCCGGACCTTCCAGGTGAAACAGCGCCTGATTAGGGCTGACCCGGTCGCCATCGGTCACCTGCCAGTGCACCGCCACGCGAGGGTCCAGTTGGCGGAAGACCGTATCGACCCATGCGGTGCCGGCGATTACCGCTGCATCGCGGGAAATGATGGTGGCCTTGGCCAGCCGTTCCGCCGGAATCAATTGGGCGGTGATATCGCCGCTGCCGACATCCTCAAGCAATGCGCGGCGCACATTGGCTTCGATCTCGGCGCTCAGGTCGGCAATTCGTAAATTCGGCATAGCGGGCTCCAGTAGCAAAGTCGTCCGAGTATAAGGCACCGCACACCGCTAACCCACCTGCGGCGATGCCCCGGTGCAGCCTTGAGAACATGCAGTTGGTCGGTTTGGCAAATTCGTTTGCGATGGAAAGCGAATATCGCGGTCTATCGCAGCATATGAGTGCCTTGTCACAGTTCCAACGACAACCATAGAAGTGTCACTGGCGTTGATGACAAGTTTTGAAAGATAATCCGACTTGTAATTGACGTCATGACTTTGACGTTTTGCAAGGCCAAGCGGGTCGCTTCACAGTGCGAGGGTAGCAAGCCACGTTTGTGATGGGGTTCAGGTTGTTTCCTGTCAGGGGGTGTAATGCCGAACGACGAAAAAGTAGTGCCGTTGAGCAAACTGCTCCCCGCGCAGGGGGCCGGTACTCCTTTGGCCCGATTACCTGTTGTGTTGTTGCAGGTCCGCGACAAGGCGGCCCAGCAGCTCAAGGATGCGTTGCAGGCGCTGTTCGACAATGCCGACGATACGCTGTTCGAAATGGCTGACCGCGCCCGCAGCAATACTGATCAGAACATTTTCTTTGAAGCCATGCGCGACCTGCGCCTCAAGCGTAAAAGTATCGAGCGTGGCTTCCTCGACAAGTTTTATGAGTCTTTTCTGGCTTTGGGCCAGTATCAAATTCACGAGCCCGTGCTGCCCACTGCCGTGTCGTTCGACAAACTGGCTCTGGTGCATAACGATGACCTCGAGAAGACCGTGGCGGTGGATGCCATGGTCAGCAAGGTCATGAGCCGTGACAGCCTCGCGCTGGGCCAGCTCACTGCACGCCTGAATGTTCTGATTCCGCAAGCTATCGCCGAGGATGCCAACCCGTTGGGTCCGGCAATGCTGTGCCGGTTTTTCCTGGATGCAGGACGTAGCCTTGGCGTCGAGATCAAGGTCAAGCTGATCATTCTCAAGCTGTTCGAGAAATACGTCCTGGCCAATACTGACCACCTTTACAGTGAAGCCAATCAACTGTTGATTGCCACGGGTGTGTTGCCGGACATGAAAGCACTGCCGGCCCGTCGATCGTCTGATCGGGCGGCTCCCAGGAATCGTGTCTCCGAGATGTCCGATCCTGCGCTGAATGAAGCCGCCGACAAGCTCGACAAGGGGGTGCAGGAAGTTTTCTCTGCCCTGCAGGAATTGTTGCTGCAGGTTCGCGGCAACCTTGCTCCGCGTCATGAGCCCAATGCCGAGGTTCGGCCGATTTCCAGCCGGGACCTGCTGCGCCTGCTTTCTCACCTGCAGCAGTACGTCCCGTCTCAAGACACCGCAGACGATTTTGACCTGCGCAATCAGCTGGAACAGTTGCTGACCCGAGTCAACGTCAAAACCGGCAAATCCAGGATTGTCGGCGGCGGCGACGAGGATGTGATCAACCTGATTGCCATGCTCTTCGAGTTCATCCTCGATGATCGCAACCTGACGCCTTCATTGCGTGCGCTGATCGGGCGCTTGCAGATCCCGATGCTCAAAGTGGCGGTGCTCGATAAAAGCTTTTTCAGTCGCGGCAGCCATCCGGCCCGTCGCCTGCTCAACGAAATTGCCACTGCCGCGCTGGGTTGGGGCAGTCGTGATGACTATCAGCGCGACTCGCTTTATCAGCGCGTCGAGCAGATCGTGCAGCGCCTGCTCAATGACTTTGTCGATGATCCGGCAATCTTCTCTGAATTGCTGGCGGATTTTCTGGCGTTCACCAGTGACGAACGTCGTCGCAGCGAGCTGCTTGAACAGCGCACCCGCGATGCCGAAGAGGGCCGCGCGCGTGCCGAACTGGCACGCCAGCAGGTGCAGCATGAGTTGAATCAGCGCCTTCTGGGCCGCACCTTGCCGGAAGTGGTTGTGCGTCTGTTGCAGGAGGCCTGGAGCAAGGTGCTTCTGCTGACCTGCCTCAAGCATGGCGAAGAGTCCAGCGAATGGCAGGCCGGACTGGCAACCATGGATGAGCTGATCTGGAGCGTCGAACAACATGACGACCCCCAGGCGCTGCAGCGCTTGCTTGATCTGGTGCCCGGGCTGCTCAAGTCCCTGCGCGATGGCCTGACCAGCGCTGCGTTCGACCCGTTTGCCACCAGTGAATTCTTCAGCCAGCTGGAATCGCTGCATGTTCAGGCGTTCCAGCACTTCTCGCGCTTGCAGGAAGGCGGTGATGCCCAAGGTGGTGAAACGTCGTTGACAGGCGCACAGCTCGTTGAAAGCCCGCCGATGATGGCCGTTGTTGAAGAAATCGTTCTGGTCACACCCGAAGAGCGGATGCTCAATGAGCCAACTGTGCAGCTGCCTGCCGACGATGCCGGCCTGCAGATGGTCGACAAGTTGCGCGTCGGTTGCTGGGTCGAGATTCAGGAAGATGAAGAGCACAAGCTGCGCTGCAAACTGACCGCGATTGTCGAGCCGACCGGGCGCTATGTGTTCGTCAACCGAACCGGCATGAAGGTCCTGGAAAAGACCCGTACCGGTCTTGCCATCGAGTTTCGTCGCGGTGCCGTGCGGATTCTCGATGATGCGCTGCTGTTTGACCGGGCACTGGAATCGGTCATCAGCAACCTGCGCAAGCTCAAGGGTGCCTGATCTTATCTGATTGATTGTATTGCCGACGTTCTGCGTCGGCATGCAGTTCGTGAAGCCCGCGCCACCTATCTCAGCTGTGTAGCGTGTGTTTCCTACACCGCGGGTCTACGGCTAAACCTCCACATCCATTCCTGTCGCGGGCATAATCAGCGCCACTTATCCGCCCGTTCAAGGAGCGCTCATGCAACTGGACTCCGCAAGCGGCTGGTGCGATGGCGTACAGCATTGCCCTTCACCCAACTTCAATGCGCGGCCCGAAGGCGAAATCTCGCTGCTGGTCATCCACAACATCAGTCTGCCGCCTGCGCAATTCAAGACCGGCAAAGTGCAGGCTTTCTTTCAGAACCAGCTTGACAGCACCGAGCATCCCTACTTTGTGGGGATTGCCGATCTGCGCGTTTCAGCGCATTTTCTGATTGAACGTGATGGCGAGGTCATTCAGTTCGTCTCCTGTCTTGATCGCGCGTGGCACGCAGGGGTTTCCAGTTTTCAAGGGCGTGAGGGCTGTAATGACTTCTCTGTCGGCATTGAGCTGGAAGGAACTGACGAGCAGCCGTTCACCGAGGCGCAGTACGACGCTCTGATCGAGCTGACGCGTCAATTGCGTCGGGCTTTCGTGGCAATCACCCCCGAGCGCATCTGCGGTCACAGTGACATAGCGCCGGGACGCAAGACTGACCCTGGCCCATTTTTTGACTGGGCCAGGTTTCAAGCGGCTTTGCTGGATTGATGTGAGGGACGAACAATGAGTTTTCTGGTGCTACTGCTGGCCGTTCTTGTCGAGAAGTTTTCGGCGCTGCGTCAGCGCGTTCAGCGTGACGGGCCCTGGCTGAAGGAACTGGCCAGGCTCGAAGCCAGCCCGCGGACGGCGACACGTCCCTGGGTCATGCTGGCGCTGCTGGTTCTAGTGCCTGTCCTGCTGCTGCAACTGGCGCTGACCATCATTGGCTCGGTGGCTTATGGCTGGCTGGTCCTGCCTATCCACTTGCTGGTGCTGATCTACAGCCTGGGCCGGGTTGATCTGATCGCGGTACTCGGGCCGTTTCGTGATGCCTGCAGACGTGGGGATACGCAGGCTGCGGTGCACGTGGCCGGGCGCGACATGGGTGTGCAGGCAGACAACGGCGAGCAATTGCTGCACGGCGTGCAGGGCTACATGCTCTGGCAGGCGTTTCAGAGTTTCTTCGCCGTTATTTTCTGGTATTTCGTGCTCGGCCCGGTAGCGGCATTGGCCTACAGGCTGTTGGCGCTTGCCGCTGAACAGGGTACGACACCTGCACTGGTAGAGCGGGCAGGGCAACTGCGCCACGCCTTTGAGTGGGTGCCGGTCAGGCTGCTCGCCGCAAGCTTTGCGCTGGTCGGCAACTTTGTAGCCGTGAGTCGCGTGATGTTGCACGAACTGCTCAACTGGAACATCAGCGCCGCACAGCTGATTACGCGCGTGGGTTGCGCCGCCAGCGAGGTGCCGCCGCCGGTGATCGGTCCGCAAGGCGTTACCGGTCTCGACATGCTCTGGGAGTTGCTGGTTCGTGCAGCGATTGTCTGGTACGCAGGATTTGCGTTGTGGACCCTGTTGCGCTGATTCGGCTCAGCAGTGTTGACCCAACGATTTTGACTTAGGCGCTGGCTGTACGAGGCCAGCCGAACAGCTCGCAGGCATTCTCGGTGCTCGCCTGGGCCAGGCGCTCCGAGGGGATCTTCATCAGGTCGGCGAGCGCTCGGCAAATCTCAGGCAAGTGCTGCGGGCTGTTGCGTATGTAGGGGTGCATGGCAGGTGCCATGTCCGGTGAGTCGGTTTCCAGCACGACGCTGTCCAGCGGCAGCTCGGCGATGACACGATGCATGCGCAGCGCCTGCGGCCATGTCGCTGCGCCGCCAAGGCCCAGTTTGAAGCCCAGCTTTATGTATTCACGCGCCTCTTCACGACTGCCTGCAAAGGCGTGAACGATGCCGCTGCGTTTGAGTTTGTGGCGTTTGAGGGCGGCAATTACGTCAGCGTGACTGCGGCGCACATGCAGCAGGGCGGGCAGGTTGAAGTCTGATGCCAATTGCAGTTGTGCTTCAAAGAGCTCCTGCTGACGTGGCTTGTCCGGATGCTCGACGTAATAATCCAGACCGATCTCGCCCACTGCACACAACTGCGGATGGCCTTGCAGACGCGTCAGCCAGCCCGCCAGCTCGTTCAGGTGTTCGGCCCGGTGCTCATCGATGTACACCGGATGCAGCCCGAAAGCTGCATGCAGGGCAGGGTTGGCTTCGGTCAGCGCCCACAGCCGCTGCCAGTTGCGCTGATACACACCGAGCACCACGATGCGCTGCACGCCGAGTGACAGGCAGCTATCCAGGACCTGAGTGCGGTCGGCATCGAAGTCCGCAAAGTCCAGGTGGGTGTGGGTATCGATCAGCGTCACATTCACACCTCGTGAATACGTTGCTTGAAGGCGCGTGCAATGGCATGCACGCCAGGCTGATAAGTATCCTTCTCGATAGCGGCCAGGGCTAGTTGCAGCGCCGTGTCGGCGATCAACTGGTGCTGCTGGGCCATGGCATTGACGGGCAACGGCAGGAAGTCCAGCAGTTGTGTATCGCCGAAGGTGCCCAGGTGCAATTGAGTCGATTGCAGTGCCTGACTTTGCAGCACATCGAAGACGCCTTGCAGCAGCACATAGGAGGTGGTGATCAGCGCATCGGGAAAATGCCCCTGACGCTGTAGCATCTCCGTCATCAAACGCTGGCCACACTGACGGCTGAACGCTTCGCCGTGCTCGATGATGGTGGCTCCGGTAAAACCGTCGAGTGCGTGTTCGAAGCCTGCGGCACGCGCGCGACTGATGCTCAGCTCTGGGCGTGCTCCGATCAGGGCGATGTGTCGCGGTCGGGTTTGCAGCAGGCTGCGGGTCAGTTGCAGGCTCGCGTCATGGTCGTCGCTGACCACCGAGCAGAAAAACTCGGGATTCATTTCCCGGTCGATGGCGATGATCGGCATGCCCTTGAGCTGCAAGTCGCGGTAGCTGTCGTCATCAGGTGGCAAGCAACTGGCGACCAGTAGCGCATCGCAACGGCGTGCACGGAAAAGCTGCAAGAGCTGCAGTTCGCTGACAGGGTCGTCATCGGAGCTGGCAATCAGCAGTTGATAGCCGAGACTGCGTGCGCCCTGTTCAAGCAATTTGGCGATGCGCGCATAACTGGGGTTTTCCAGGTCCGGCAGGATGAAGCCCAGCGTTTTGCTGTGACGGCTGCGCAGGCCCGCCGCTTGCGGGTTGGGTCGGAAGTCATGTTGCTCGACCACTGCCTTGACGCGCTCGACCGTTGCCGGGCTGATTCGTTGTTGTTCGGCCTTGCCATTGATCACGTAACTGGCCGTAGTGACAGAAACACCTGCCAGACGTGCAATATCGCTCAGTTTCACCCCGAAATTTCCTTTAGTCAGGTAAGTGGCTCTGGACAGTCGAATTATTTTTGCTATGACGATGATCTTTACACCAGACCGTAGGAAATTCCCATGTGCTTCAAGTATTTTGGGAAGTGTCCCACAGTGATCAGACCGACTGGGCTTCAATGAATCCTCAGAATCGAGTAACGTGCCGGGCAATTGTAGATTAAACGATTCAGCACGCCTGTTGTCTGCTGCAATCTAGATGAAAGTGATGTCCGATACGATGTCCGGACAAGCATCACTTGCATCCCCCCAAGCTGTCGATCACGTGATCGTCATTAAAACAAGAATCAGGTGGCGCCTTGGCGCTGCACAGGAGTCAAGGCAATGCTCGAACTCACTCTGGAGCAAATATCCATGGCCCGGTCGGCTGTGGATAAAACTGCCGCACTTAAGCTGATTGCCGACCACCTGGTCGCTGATGGCCTGGTTGCCGAGGGCTACCTCACCGGGCTGATGAGCCGTGAGCAGCAGGGCTCGACCTTTCTCGGTCAGGGCATCGCCATCCCGCACGGTACCCCCGAAACCCGCGATCTGGTGGTTACCACCGGCGTGCGTCTGATGCAGTTCCCCGAAGGGGTGGACTGGGGCGACGGGCAAATGGTCTATCTGGCGATTGGTATTGCGGCCAAGTCCGATGAGCACTTGCGTCTGCTGCAACTGCTGACCCGCGCGTTGGGTGAAGAGGATCTGGGCCAGGCGCTGCGTGAAGCCAAGACGCCGGAAGACCTGCTCAAACTGCTGCAGGGCGCACCTCAGGAACTGGCGCTCGACGCACAGATGATCAGCCTCGGCGTATCGGCCGACGATTTTGAAGAACTGGTCTGGCGCGGCGCACGCCTGCTGCGCAAAGCCGACTGCGTGAGCAACGGTTTCGCTGCCGTGCTGCAGCAGGTTGAAGCGTTGTCGCTGGGTGATGGCCTGTGGTGGCTGCACAGCGAGCAAACGGTCAAACGTCCTGGTCTGGCGTTCGTCACGCCGGACAAACCTATCCGTTATCTGGGCCAGCCGCTGACCGGTCTGTTCTGTCTCGCCAGTCTGGGTGAGGCGCATCAGGCGCTGCTGGAGCGCCTGTGCCTGTTGCTGATCGAAGGCCGTGGCCATGAGTTGGGCCACGCCACCAACAGTCGCGTTGTGCTGGAAGCTCTGGGCGGCGAAGTGCCTGCCGAGTGGCCGACCCAACGCGTCCAGCTGGCCAATGCCCACGGCTTGCATGCCCGTCCGGCGAAGATACTGGCACAACTGGCCAAGGAGTTTGACGGCGAGATCCGCATGCGCGTGCTGGAAAGCGGCGAATCTGCGGTGTCGGCCAAGAGCCTGAGCAAGCTGCTCAGCCTCGGCGCCCGCCGTGGTCAGACGCTGGAGTTCATTGCCGAACCGACGATTGCCAACGACGCGTTGCCTGCCCTGATCGCCGCAGTGGAGCAGGGCCTGGGTGAAGAAGTCGAACCTTTGCCCGTTGCTTCAGAGGCTCAGGTTGCACCAGCGCCTGCTGCTGTAGCCAAGCCGCTCAACGCCCCGGCTGCCGGTAGCGTGTTGCAGGCCGTGCCTGCTTCGCCGGGCATTGCTATCGGCCCGGCCCACGTTCAGGTGCTGCAAAGCTTTGATTATCCGCAGCAGGGTGAGTCTGTGGCTGCCGAACGCGAGCGTCTGCACAAGGCGATCGGTGAAGTTCGCAGCGACATCGAGAACCTCATTCAGCGCAGCAAGTCCAAGGCCATCCGGGAAATCTTCATCACCCACCAGGAAATGCTCGAAGACCCGGAACTGACCAACGAAGTCGAGGCGCGCCTCAACAACGACGAAAGCGCGGCTGCGGCCTGGGCCACGGTCATCGAGACCGCTGCCGTTCAGCAGGAACAACTGCAGGACGCGCTGCTGGCCGAGCGTGCCGCCGACCTGCGTGATGTGGGGCGTCGCGTGCTGGCGCAGATCTGTGGCGTTGAAACCGTTGCGGCCCCGGACGAACCTTACATTCTGGTGATGGACGAAGTCGGCCCATCCGACGTAGCCCGTCTGGACCCGGCGCAGGTCGCTGGCATCCTCACCGCCCGTGGCGGCGCGACCGCGCACAGTGCCATCGTGGCGCGTGCGCTGGGCATTCCCGCACTGGTCGGTGCCGGTGACGAAGTGCTGCTGCTCAAGCCCGGCACCGTACTGCTGCTCGACAGCCAGCGCGGGCGGCTGACCGTCGCACCCGATGAAGCAACCCTGCAGCGCGCCGCCCAGGACCGTGATGCCCGCGAAGAGCGTCTCAAGGCCGCAGCGGCAGCGCGTATGGAGCCTGCTGTGACGCGTGACGGGCATGCCGTCGAAGTCTTCGCCAATATCGGTGACAGCACCGGGACGCCAGCGGCTGTGGAGCAGGGCGCGGAAGGCGTTGGCCTGCTGCGCACCGAGCTGCTGTTCATGGCGCACTCCCAGGCCCCCGATGAAGCCACGCAGGAAGCTGAATACCGTCGCGTGCTGACTGATCTGGGCGGCCGTCCGCTGGTGGTGCGTACGCTGGACGTGGGTGGCGACAAACCTTTGCCTTACTGGCCGATCGCCAAAGAGGAAAACCCGTTTCTTGGTGTACGCGGTATCCGCCTGACCCTGCAACGCCCGGATGTGATGGAAAGCCAGCTGCGCGCCCTGTTACGCGCGGCAGACAGCGGCCCGTTGCGCATCATGTTCCCGATGATCGGCACGCTTGAAGAGTGGCGTCAGGCGCGGGAAATGACCGAGCGGTTGCGCGAGGAGATTCCGGTCAGCGACCTGCAACTGGGGATCATGATCGAAGTGCCATCGGCTGCGCTGATCGCCCCGGTGCTGGCGAAGGAAGTGGACTTCTTCAGCATCGGCACCAACGACCTGACGCAGTACACAATGGCCATCGACCGTGGTCACCCGACGCTGTCGGCCCAGGCTGACGGCCTGCACCCGTCGGTGCTGCAACTGATCGACATGACCGTGCGCGCTGCGCATGCCAACGGCAAATGGGTGGGTGTGTGCGGCGAACTGGCCGCCGATCCGCTGGCGGTGCCGATTCTGGTCGGGCTGGGCGTGGATGAATTGAGTGTATCGGCGCGCAGCATTGGCGAGGTCAAGGCGTGCGTGCGTGAGCTGACCCTGAGCAGCGCGCAACAACTGGCGCAAAATGCGCTGACGGCGGGCAGCGCTGCCGAAGTCCGCGCGCTTGTGGAGGCTGTGTAATGGCTAAGATTCTTACCCTGACCATGAACCCGGCGCTGGACCTGACTGTGCAGTTGGGCCAGTTGGAGCTGGGCCAGGTCAACCGCAGCAATGCAATGCTCACTCACGCAGCGGGCAAAGGCCTGAATGTGGCGCAGGTGCTGGCTGACCTGGGTCATGACCTGACCGTTGCCGGTTTTCTCGGTGTCGACAACCAGCAAGCGTTCGAGGCGTTGTTCGAACGTCGCAACTTTGTTGACGAGTTCGTCCGCGTGCCGGGAGAAACCCGCAGCAATATCAAGCTGGCCGAAGGCAGTGGCCGCATCACCGACCTGAACGGCCCTGGCCCGCAGGTCAGTGAAGAGGCACAGCAAGCGCTGTTCGCCCGTGTGCAACAGATTGCATCAGGTTTCGAAGTTGTGGTCGTTGCTGGCAGCCTGCCGCGTGGTGTCACGCCGGAGTGGCTGCACAAACTATTGGTGATGCTCAAGGACCTCGGTCTGAAAGTAGCGCTGGACAGCAGCGGCCTGGCCCTGCGCGCCGGTCTTACCGCCGGGCCGTGGCTGATCAAGCCCAACACCGAAGAGCTGGCCGATGCGCTCGACGCACCGATCATTTCCATCGCCGCGCAAGCCGAAGTGGCTGCTCGCCTGCACACGCAGGGCATCGAGCATGTGGTGATCTCTCAAGGCTCTGAAGGCGTGCACTGGTTCAGTCCGAGTGTGGCGCTGCACTCGCTGCCGCCCAAGGTCACGGTGGCCAGCACGGTAGGTGCTGGTGATTCGCTTCTGGCCGGCATGGTGCACGGGCTGATCAGCGCTCACGAGCCACAGAAGACCTTGCGCACCGCTACGGCGATTGCCGCCATGGCAGTGACCCAGATCGGTTTCGGTATCACCGATGCCGCGCAACTCAAACGGCTTGAAGGCGGCGTCACTGTACGCAGCCTTTCAGAACAATAAGAGAGGATCGTCATGAAGTTAGCCATAGTTACGGCCTGCCCGAACGGCAAGGTCAGCAGCGTACTCAGCGCACGATTGCTCGAAGCGGCGGCATTGCGCCAAGGCTGGGAAACCAGCGTCGAAATCATCGATCCCAACAAATCGGACCAGCAGTTGTCCGCTCAGGACATCGAAGCCGCCGACCTTGTTCTGGTGGTCAATACCGGTCCGGTGGATTTGAGCCGCTTTGTCGGCAAACGTCTGTTTCAGGATTCGCCTGCCCATGCGTTGCAGGACGTCGACGTTTTTCTGCAACGCGCCGAGCGAGAAGCGCAGGTGCATGCGGCGTCTGAGGCGGTCACGCCTCAAGCAACCGAGGGTGCCGGTGCGCAGCCGCGCATTGTTGCGATCACAGCCTGCCCGACCGGGGTTGCGCACACGTTCATGGCTGCCGAAGCGATCCAGCAAGCGGCCAAGCGTCTGAATTACGACCTGCAAGTCGAAACCCAGGGCTCGGTCGGCGCGCGCAATCCGCTCGGCGCCAAGGCTATTGCCGAGGCCGACGTGGTGTTGCTGGCCGCGGATATCGAGGTCAATACTGATCGTTTTGCCGGCAAGAAAATCTACCGTTGTGGCACCGGGATCGCGCTCAAGCAGTCCGAAGCAACGTTGAAAAAAGCCTTGGCAGAAGGCCAGGTCGAGTCCGACGAGGCTGCTGCCAAATCACCTGCCAGGCAAGAAAAGGCAGGTGTGTACAAGCACCTGCTGACCGGTGTTTCGTTCATGCTGCCGATGGTGGTGGCAGGTGGTCTGTTGATCGCCCTGTCGTTTGTGTTCGGCATTACCGCGTTCAAAGAGCAAGGCACGCTGGCGGCGGCCTTGATGCAGATCGGCGGGGAAGCTGCGTTCAAACTCATGGTTCCATTGCTGGCCGGTTACATCGCGTATTCGATTGCTGATCGCCCGGGCCTTGCGCCTGGCATGATCGGCGGTCTGCTGGCGAGTACGCTGGGTGCCGGCTTCATTGGCGGTATCATTGCCGGTTTTCTGGCCGGTTACAGTGCTGCAGCGATCAACCGCTATGCACGCCTGCCAGCCAGCGTCGAAGCGCTCAAGCCGATTCTGATCATCCCGTTGCTGTCTAGCCTGTTCACCGGTCTGGTGATGATCTACGTGGTCGGCAAGCCGGTTGCGGGCATGCTGGAAGCCTTGACTCACTTCCTCGACAGCATGGGCACCACCAACGCCATCCTGCTGGGCGTGGTGCTCGGTGCAATGATGTGCGTCGACCTTGGTGGGCCGATCAACAAGGCGTCCTATGCGTTCTCGGTCGGTCTGCTGGCGTCCCAGAGCTACGCGCCGATGGCCACTGCCATGGCTGCCGGTATGGTGCCGCCCATCGGTATGGGCATCGCCACGATTCTGGCCCGTCGCAAGTTTGCCCAGAGCGAGCGAGAGGCAGGCAAGGCGGCGTTCGTGCTGGGGCTGTGCTTTATTTCCGAAGGCGCCATTCCGTTTGCCGCCAAGGACCCGTTGCGGGTGATTCCGGCCAGTGTCGTGGGTGGCGCGCTGACCGGTGCATTGTCGATGTACTTCGGCTGCAAACTGATGGCGCCACACGGCGGCCTGTTTGTGATGCTGATCCCCAACGCCATCAACCATGCGCTGTTGTATCTGCTGGCGATTATCGCCGGTAGCGTGCTGACCGGCGTGATCTACGCGCTGATCAAGCGTCCGGAGCCGGTGGACATGGAAGTGGCGCCCGCAGGCGCCTGATTACGATCGTAAGCGCCCTCAGCGTGCCAGCGCGAGGGCAACCCCCTGGCCGCCGCCGATGCAAAGCGTGGCCAGGCCCTTCTTCGCATCGCGCCTGATCATCTCGTGCAGCAGCGTCACCAGCACGCGGCAGCCTGACGCGCCAATCGGGTGGCCAAGGGCGATGGCACCACCATTGACGTTGAGCTTTTGCGGGTCCAGCCCCAGTTCCTTGCCGACCGACAACGACTGTGCGGCAAAGGCTTCGTTGGCTTCGATCAGATCCAGTTCGTCCAGCGACCAGCCAGCCTTGTCCAGGCAGCGCCGGGTTGCACTGACCGGGCCGATGCCCATGATGGCCGGGTCGACACCTGCGTTGGCGTACGCGGCGACGCGCGCCAGCACTGGCAGGCCCAACTGCTCGGCTTTGGCCGCGCTCATCAGCATCACAGCGGCGGCACCGTCGTTGAGCGAAGACGCATTACCGGCGGTGACGGTGCCGTCCTTCTTGAACGCAGGTTTGAGTTTGCCGAGTGTTTCAGCCGTGGTGCCAGCGCGGGGCTGTTCGTCAGTGGCGAAGGACAACGGCTCGCCCTTGCGCTGAGGGATCAGGATCGGAGTGATTTCATCGACAAAGCGTCCGCCTTCAATGGCCGCAATCGCTTTTTGCTGAGACAGGGCAGCGAACTGATCCTGGGCTTCACGGCTGATGTCGTACTGCTGTGCGAGGTTCTCGGCGGTGATGCCCATGTGGTAATCATTGAATGCATCCCACAGACCATCAGTGATCATGGTGTCGACCATGCTGGTGTGGCCCATGCGCAAGCCAGTGCGTGCGCCCGGCAGTACGTAGTTGGACAGGCTCATGTTTTCCTGGCCGCCAGCAATGATGATTTCGGCATCACCGCAGCGAATCGCCTGGGTCGCCAGGTGCAGTGCCTTGAGGCCCGAGCCGCAGACCTTGTTCAGGGTCATGGCCGGTACGGAGAAGGGCAGGCCCGCCTTGATGGCAGCCTGTCGCGCCGGGTTCTGGCCTGCGCCGGCGGTCAGCACCTGGCCCATGATGACTTCATCGACTTGCGCGCCGTCCACGCCGGTTTGCGCCAGCAGTTGGCGAATGACTGCAGCGCCAAGATCTACAGCAGCAACGGCAGCCAGAGAACCCTGGAAACTGCCGACGGCGGTACGGGTGGCGGCGACGATAACGACGTCCTGCATGGTGCTGATCCTCATTGTTATTGAGGGCTCATGGTGGCACAGATAGGCAGGCAGGTTCCAACCGTGAACCGCTCGGTCACGTTTTGCCGAAAACCTTTACGTAACGTCCATGCGGCGTCTGGCACGTTGCGCTGATCCGTCCTGCACGGCCCAACGCAAAATGGGCGCGGTGTTGTTTACGCCCAGGCGGATTATCCGGCGCTGCACGGGGCCTTGGGTAATGTCGAGCATTTCGCTCGCCCAGTCCGGCAGCAAGTCGATACCGGCACGCATCATCAATACACCGAAAGGCTTGGCCAGCCAGTTGGGCGCAGGGGCATCAAGCAGCAGGCGCAGCACTTCGTGACTACGCTCGTCACAAACCAGTTGCCCGCGAATGTCTGCCAGATAATCAGCGATGGCCTGACGTGAGCGCGGAACATTACCTGCCCCGAGCCGTTCGGCAACCAGCGCTGTTTCAGCGTAGTAGGCGTCCTGATCGGCGAGCGACATATCCGGGTTGAGGTAGCGCAGATGGGCTGCGAGAAAGCTGCTGACTTCGGCCACATGCACCCAGGTCAGCAAGTCCGGATCGCTGGCGGCATACGGCCGGCCATCGGGCGCGGTGCCGACGATATTGAGGTGGATGTTGCGCACCTTGTCGATCAGCCAGTTGGCATCTCGCGTGGAGCCGTAGGTGGTGCCGGACAGAAACTGCCCGGTACGCCGCAGGCGGCCGAGCATGTCCTGACGAAAGTTGGAGTGGTCCCAGATACCCGCCAGTGCCAGCGGGTGCAAAGCCTGCAACATCAACGCGCTGATGCCGCCGACCAGCATGCTGGTGAAGTCGCCGTGTACCTTCCAGCACACTGCCTGAGGACCAAACAGACCGGGGTCGCCCTTGGGGTTCTCCAGATCCAGCTGGCCCAGGGCCAGGCCGGTAAGGCTGATGACCTGGGTTTCGATGCGGGTGCGGATGAATTCCATGTCGTGCTCGTGCATCGGGGAGGGCGTGGATAAAACTGACTGAAGCTCGTTCGAAGCGCGGAGCGCTCATCGCCTGGCTGACTATCGTGCCGACGCTCCGCCTCGGCATGCAGTTCTGGACGCTTTGCGTCCTCTTTGTGACGCAGAGCATCACGAACGGCATTCCCACGCGGAGCGTGGGAACGATGGTCATCACCATGAGAGGGACAAATCAGCCGCGGTGACGGCCGCGGAAGTAGTTGATCAGACCTTGGGTCGATGCATCGTCAGCCGGCTCTTCGGTGCCGCCGGTCAGACGCTGGTACACGGCCTTGCCCATCTCCTTGCCCAGTTCCACGCCCCATTGGTCAAAGGCATTGGTGCCCCAGATCACGCTCTGCACGAACACCTTGTGCTCATACATCGCCACCAGTGCGCCAAGACGACGCGGGCTGATGCGTTCGACCACCAGGGTGTTGCTCGGGCGGTTACCGGGGATGACCTTGTGCGGTGCCAGTTTCTGCACCTCTTCCTCGCTCATGCCCTTCTCGCGCAGCTCGGCTTCGGCTTCGGCGCGGGTCTTGCCCATCATCAGAGCCTGGCTTTGTGACAGGCAGTTCGCGTACAGCCACTGGTGATGGTCGGCAACCGGGTTGAAGCTGACGATCGGCACAATGAAGTCGGCCGGAATCATCTGTGTGCCTTGATGCAGCAACTGGTGATAAGCATGCTGACCGTTGGCACCTACGCCGCCCCAGATGACCGGGCCGGTGTCGGTGGAGGTCGGCGTACCGTCCTGACGGACGCTTTTGCCGTTGGATTCCATGTCCAGTTGTTGCAAGTGTTTGGTGATGTTACGCAGGTAGTGGTCGTACGGCAGGATCGCGTGGCTTTGTGCGTTCCAGAAGTTGCCGTACCAGACGCCCAGCAACGCCAGTAGAACCGGCATGTTCTGTTCGAAAGGGGCGCTCTGGAAATGCTGGTCCATGGTGTAGGCGCCGGACAGCAGTTCCTTGAAGTTGGACATGCCGATAGCCAGCGCGATAGGCAGGCCGATAGCCGACCACAGCGAATAGCGACCGCCAACCCAGTCCCACATCGGGAAGATGTTTTCTTCACGGATGCCGAAGGCTACGGCCGCGGCGTTGTTGCTGGAAACCGCGATGAAGTGGCGATGCAGTTCAACTTCGGAGCCGCCCTGCGCCAGATACCAGGCGCGTGCAGCCTGAGCATTTTTCAGGGTTTCCAGCGTGTTGAAGGACTTCGACGAGACGATGAACAGCGTGGTCTCGGCGCGAATTTTCATCGATAGTTCGTGAAACTCGCTGCCATCAATGTTCGCCAGGTAATGGCAACGGACACCTTTGTGCGCGTAGGCCACCAGCGCTTCGGAGACCAGCTCCGGGCCGAGGAACGAGCCGCCGATGCCGATGTTCACCACGTCGGTGATCGGCTTTTCGGTGTAACCGCGCCACAGACCGTCATGGATGCGGCCGACCAGTTCGGTCATCTGATTGAGTACGCGGTGTACGTCCGGCATCACATCGACACCGTTGACTTTCAACTTGTCGCCGACCGGCCGGCGCAGAGCGGTGTGCAGCGCCGGGCGACCTTCGGATGAGTTGACCAGCTCGCCTTCGTATTGAGCCTTGATCGCGTCCTTGAGGTTCACTTCGCCTGCCAGGCTGACCAGCAGATCACGGGTCTCGGTGGTGATCAGGTTTTTGGAGTAGTCGAGAAACAGGCCGGCGCTGCTGAGGGTGAATTGGCTGAAGCGCTGCGGATCAGAATTGAACGCTTCGCGCATGCTGAAATTCTGCATGGACTGGCGGTGTTTGCTCAACGCTTGCCAGGCGGGCAGAGCGGTCACATCGGAAGGATTGCGGTAGTACGCCATCGCTGCGGGTTTCCTTTAACTGGTTCTGTCTTTGGATATTCTTGGGGCGAGGTCGCAAGCTTTCTCACGGGCTATACATAGCAGACTACCCTTCGCGTACCCGTTTGTCTGCGCCTCGCCTTACATGACCCCGGTACTTTTTCGCACACAAGAAACCGGGGCTTGCGCTCAAATGCTGTCGGTTGTGGTTCAGGCAACCTGTACCGGTATGGCATTGCCGGTGTGGCTTAGTTCATTGCCCCGGCGCATCCCGTCAGCTTCTGGTCAGGTGCAGATTGTCGATCAGGCGGGTTTTACCCAGGAATGCGGCGGCGAGGATGACCACGTCGCGATTTTCGGCAGTGGTCGGGCGCAGGCTGGTGGCGTCACGTATTTCCAGATAATCGATACGAAAACCGGCTGCCTCCAGTTGCTGCTTCTTGCTCGTCAGCAGTGCGTCGAAATCCTGCTCGCCTGCGCTGATCGCGTCGGCGGTCTGGCGGATGGCCTGATACAGCGCGGGCGCCGCAGCGCGCTGAGCGTCATTCAGATAACCGTTACGCGAGGACAGCGCCAGACCGTCGTCGGCACGCACGGTAGGTTCGCCGATGATCTGGATCGGCATGTTCAGGTCACGGACCATGGCCCGAATCACCGCCAGTTGCTGGAAGTCTTTTTCGCCGAAAATCGCCAGGTCTGGCTGCACCATGTTGAAAAGCTTGCTGACGACCGTAGCAACGCCCTCGAAATGGCCGGGACGGCTCGCACCGCACAGGCCTTGCGACAGGTGTGGCACGCTGACCAGTGTCTGGTCGGCCATGCCGTGCGGGTATATTTCCTCGACGCTTGGGGTGAACAGCAGGTTGCACCCGGCCTGCAGAAGTTTTTCCTGATCGGCCGCCAGGGTGCGAGGGTAAGTGGCCAAGTCTTCGTTGGGGCCGAACTGCAGCGGATTGACGAAAATGCTGGCGACCACGAAGTCGGCACGTTGGGCCGCCTTGGCGACCAGTGCGGCGTGGCCGCTGTGCAGGTTGCCCATGGTCGGGGTCAACGCGATCCGTTTGCCTTCGCTGCGTGCCCGCGCAACGGCGGCACGCAGTTCCTGTACGGTCTTTACTGTGTTCATGCCGAGAATCCGTGTTCAGTTGCCGGAAAGCTGACGTCTTTGACCGCGGCCACGTAGGCCCTGATAGCCGACTGGATATCGGGCTGACCGGTCATGAAGTTTTTCACGAATTTGGGTACGCGCCCGCTGATGGACAGGCCCAGCATGTCGTGCAGCACCAGTACCTGGCCGTCGGTAGCGCTGCCCGCGCCAATACCGATGACCGGAATTTTCACCGCCTGGGTGATTTCTTCGGCGAGTTCGCTCGGCACACACTCCAGCAGGATCATCGCTGCGCCCGCCTGTTCCAGCGCGATCGCGTCGGCACGCATCTGCCGTGCCTGTGCTTCCAGTCGACCCTGAACCTTGTAGCCGCCCAGCACGTTGACTGCCTGAGGGGTCAGGCCCATGTGCGCGCACACCGGGATCCCGCGTTCTGCCAGCAGTCGGATCGACTCGGCCAGCCATGCTGCGCCTTCAACCTTGATCATGTGCGCACCTGCCTGCATTAGCGCCGCGCTGTTGATGAGGGTCTGCTCCAGCGTGGCGTTGGCCATGAACGGCAGGTCGGCGAGAATCATCGCGCCCTGATTACCGCGTTTCACACACGCAACGTGGTACGCGGTTTCGGCGGTCGTGACGGGCAGGGTGCTGTCGTGACCTTGCAGGACCATGCCCAGCGAGTCGCCTATCAGCAGCACTTCGACACCGGCCTGGCAGGCGGTGTGGGCGAAGGTTGCGTCGTAGCAGGTCAGCATGGTGATTTTCTCACCTTTCTGTTTCATGGCCAGCAGCGACGTAACGGTTATGTTCGGCATGTAAGTCCTCCATCAGGCGCTGTGAAGACGGGTGTTCAGCGCGTGAGAGTCATCCTGGAAAAGCAGGCACACCGTCGTGTCGCGGTGTTTTGCAAAGGCCTGTTTCGCGCCCGTTCGCCTGTGGTGCGGCGGCGGGAGGCCTATCTTCGTGAGGAGGGGGCGTGAAGTCAATTGAAGGTGTTACCTGTGCGTCAGACCGGTTACACATGTGCGGTGACAGACAGGCTTTACGCCTCGGCGGGCAGGCGCTCAAGGCCTGTAAACGGGCAGTCGTCGAGTAGACGGTCGAGTTCGCGTCCGTCGGCCAGCGTAAGGCCTGGGGCCAGCTCTGCCAGCGGGTACAGCACGAATGCCCGCGCCTGCATATGGTAATGCGGCACTTTAAGGCGCGGTTCGTCGATCAGGCGATTGCCGAACAGCAGAATGTCGAGGTCCAGCGTGCGAGGCCCCCAGCGTTCGTGGCGTTCGCGGCCCTGATCCAGCTCGATGGCCTGTAGGGCGTCAAGCAGGGTCAGTGGCGTCAGGGTGGTGTCGAGTGCTGCGACGGCGTTGGTAAAGCGCGGCTGGCCGGGCAGCAGCGAGTCGCTGACATAGAACGATGACACGCCAGTCAGTTCACAACCGGGTAGTTGCGCCATTGCCTTGAGGGCGCTGCGCAATTGCTCGGCCGGGTCAGCAAGATTACTGCCCAGGCCGATGTAAACGCGTTCAGTGGTCAACAGCGGTTCATTCACCGCTTTGCGCCTCGCCGGTGGTGCGCTTGCGTTTGGCACCGCTGTTACGACGACGCTTGCGTGGCGCTGCGCCCGCAGCTTCGGGCTTGTTGCTCAGGTCACGAATCATGTCGCGGCGTTCGCTGTCGTTGCAGTCCTGATAATCGGTCCACCACTGGCCCAGACCATCGGTCTGCTCGCCCGCAGTTTCACGCAACAGCAGGAAATCGTAACCCGCACGGAACCTTGAGTTGTCCAGCAACAGGTCTGCACGTTTGCCCGAACGGCGCGGCAGGCGCTCCTGCATGTCCCAGATCTCGCGGATCGGCAGGGTGAAGCGCTTGGGAATCGCGATGCGCTGGCATTGCTCGATAATCAGTTCGTGAGCGGCTTCCTGCATGGCTGCAATCGGCGGCATGCCACGTTCCTGGGCGCGCAGCACCTTGGCCGGCAAGGCAGGCCAGAGCAGCGCGGCAAACAGGAATGCCGGCGTGACCGGTTTGTTCTGCTTGATGCGCAGGTCAGTGTTGATCAGGGCATTGCTGATCAGTGTATGGGTGTAGGTCGGGTTGTATTCCAGCGCCTTGGAACTGGCCGGGAACAGCGGTTCGAACAGCTCCAGGTCCACCAGCATTTCAAAGGTGGGAGCGGCATGCCCGGAGAGGAACAGTTTGAGCACTTCTTCGAACAGGCGTGCCGACGGAATATCGCGCAGCATCGGTGCCAGCGAGCGAATCGGTTGCGCGCTGTGCTTTTCGATGCCGAAGTCCAGCTTGGCAGCGAAGCGCACCGCACGCAGCATGCGCACCGGGTCTTCTTTATAACGCTGCTCCGGATCGCCGATCAGGCGGATCAGACGGTTGCGAATGTCGTGTACGCCATTGGCGTAATCCAGAACACGCTCGCTGACCGGATCGTAATACAGCGCGTTGATCGTGAAGTCGCGACGCTGGGCGTCTTCTTCAAGCGTGCCGTACACGTTGTCACGCAGAATGCGCCCGCTTTCGTTGCGCGAGGACTGGTTGCTGTCCTCTTCTTCGTCATCCTGGGGATGATTGGCGCGGAACGTCGCCACTTCGATGATTTCGCGACCGAAATGGATATGCACCAGCTTGAACCGGCGGCCAATTATCCGCGCATTGCGGAATTCGGCACGCACTTGTTCCGGCGTGGCGCTGGTGGCGACGTCGAAATCCTTGGGCGTGATGTTGAGCATCATGTCGCGTACACAGCCACCGACCAGATAGGCCTGGTAGCCAGCGTTCTGCAGGCGCTCGACGATATTGACGGCATAACGGCTGAACTGGCTGCGTTGCAGCGAATGCTGGCTGCTATTGAGCACTTCAGGCGTGGTACGCGTATGTTGCTGCGGTTTGCGCAGTGGGGAACGAAATGACTGGAACAACTTCTTCAGCATGGGATGCACTGTTTGAAGGAATATTCGGCCAAAAACGTGGAATGACCGCATGATGGGCGGGGATTCTAGCATTTAGTCGAGGGATGGTGTAGGAAGCTGTCGCGGAAGGGCAAACGATGGCGTGTATTAACGCTGGGGAAGCTAATGGGGGAGCCGAAGCTCCCCCAAAGTGTGTGCTCTTTATTATTGTTTTCTGTATGGGCTTCTTGTTTTTGTTGAGTGCCCATTCACGAGACCTTCGTCTGTGAAACCTCCCAATCGGGAGTCAAGAGCAAACGGATTGCTTTGGTCGCTGCGTTGCAATGATCATTCGATCCAACCAGTTCAGGCTCTACCTAAGGGTAGTTTTTGTTGTTCTCGGCCTGGTTGCGGGGCAAGCCCCAAATACAACTCCTCTCCAAAAGAATCAGTTAGCTGCGCCTCCGCCGTGTTGTTCTTGTTATGCGTGAGTCGATTCGTGTTGTTTTTATTATGGGTGTCGTACTGCTTGTTGTTTTTCTTGTACTAAGCATATAGCAGAAGCTGTGCCAACTTTTGCGAAGCCCCGTAAACCGGGCGTTTGCGGGCGAACGACGGTTGTTGCAGGCATAAAAAAGCCGGGTCTGCGTTACCGTAAGACCCGGCTTTTGTTACGTGAAGTGTTTGCGGTAACAGTTTCTGCCCGCTCTGCGCACCGTGTGCCAGAGCCTTTACCGCTTTTTACGTCTCGTTGGCGACGCCCTTGCGACGCGGAATGCCCAGACGCTGACGACGTTCCCACAGACACTTGCGACTGACGCCCAGTTTGCGCGCCAGCTCGGTTTCAGTCATGTGGTCCTGATGCTCCAGAACGAAGTGCTGGAAATAGTCCTCAAGCGACAGGTCTTCGGCCGGCTCATTGCCCGTCGAGCCGGAAGACCCTGGCAGCGGAGCCATGCCCATGTACTCGTCGTCATCCAGACCGTCGAGCTCGATATCGATGCCCAGCAGATCTGCGGTGATTTCCGGGTTTTCGCACAGGATCACCGAGCGTTCCACCGCATTTTCCAGTTCGCGTACGTTGCCTGGCCAGCTGTAATGACGAATGGCTTGTTCGGCGTCGGGGGCAAACTTCAGGTCGTCGCGACCGACCTTGGCGCTCTGGCGTACCAGAAACGCACGGGCGATTTCCAGAATGTCGCTGCCACGCTCGCGCAGCGCGGGGAGTTTCAGGGCGATGACGTGCAGGCGATAGAACAGGTCTTCACGAAACTCGCCATTTTTGGCCAGCGTCTTGAGGTCACGGTGGGTTGCGGCAATCAGGCGTACGTCGACCTTTTGCGATTGCACCGAGCCGACACGACGAATCTCGCCTTCCTGCAAAACGCGCAGCAGGCGTGCCTGGGCTTCCAGAGGCAGCTCGCCGATTTCATCGAGAAACAGCGTGCCTCCGTCAGCAGCTTCGACCAGACCAGCACGACCTGCACTGGCTCCGGTGAATGCGCCTTTCTCGTGACCGAACAATTCAGACTCGATCAGCGATTCAGGGATGGCCGCACAGTTGACCGAGATCATCGGCGCCTTGGCACGGCGTGACAGGTTGTGCAGGGCGCGGGCGACCAGTTCTTTACCGGTGCCCGACTCGCCCTGGACCAGAACATTGGAATCGGTCGGTGCCACTTTGCGGATCTTGCTGTAGAGATCCAGCATGGGCGGGCAAGAACCGATGATGCCGATCTCGCCATTATTATTCTGTGCCGGGCCTTTTTCAGCGCCGTTAGCCTTGGCAAGGGCGTTACGCTCGTCCTGAAGACCCTTTACCGTCTGGCGATCACGCAGGATTCGTGAGACCGCCTGCAGCATTTCATCGTGATCGAAGGGTTTGGCGATGTAATCCACTGCCCCCATCTTCATCGAATCGACCGCTGAGCGCAGGCTGGCGTAACTGGTCATGATCAGCACCGGTTTGCCTTCGCCGAGCTTGATCAGTTCGGTACCGGGCGCGCCTGGCAGGCGCAGGTCGCTGACGATCAGATCAAAAGACGGAATGCTGAAGCGCTCCTGAGCTTCCTGAACGGAGCCGGCTTCACTGACTTCATACTGATTGCGTTCAAGCAGGCGACGCAGGGCTGAGCGGATAATCGTTTCGTCTTCGACGATCAAAATATGCGGCATTGATTCAGTTCTCTCGACGGTCTCAGTTCACGGTGGACGTCGCGTCGACATGACGTGGCAAGGTCACCCGAATACGGGTTCCACGCTGCTGCTCGGGATCGGCCGGGCTGTCGATAGTGATTTGTCCATAATGCTCTTCAACGATGGAATAGACCAGCGCGAGGCCAAGTCCGGTTCCTTCGCCAGGCTCCTTGGTAGTGAAGAACGGCTCGAACAATCGGTCCATGATTGCCTTTGAAATCCCACTGCCTTCGTCTTCGACGATCAGGTCCACCGTGTGCTCGGATACTTCGCTTCTGACCCTGACCGCACTGCCTGCCGGGGACGCATCGCGGGCATTGGAGAGCAGGTTGATCAGCACTTGTGCCAAGCGCTGCGGGTCGCCGACAGCCCAATGTTCGGGGTTGCACAGGTTATAGAAGTGTACTTCGAAATTGCGCCGGTTCAGTGCCAGCAGACCAATAGCATCCTGAGCCACAACAGCCAGACAAACAGCCTCGTCGCTATGCTGATGAGCCCCCGCGTGGGCAAAGCTCATCAATGACTGGACAATGCGCGATACACGTTTGGTCTGTTCAAGTATCTGACTGCTGATTTCTTTCAGTTCGCCGTCTTCTTCGCGCTCTTCACGCAGGTTTTGCGCAAGACAGGCAATGCCGGTGATCGGGTTGCCGATCTCATGCGCCACGCCAGCTGCCAGTCGACCAATGCTGGCCAGCCGCTCCGAGTGCACCAGCTTGTCTTCAAGCATCTGCGTGTCGGTCAGGTCCTCGACCAGCACCACCAGGCCACTGTTGCCTGGGGCGAGAGGCTCGTTGATGGCTGCCTTGTGCAGGTTGAGCCAGCGGGTCTGGCCGTCCAGACCGAGTTTCTGCTTGTGCAGATGCTCATCGGGCAGGCTGGTGAAGCCGGTCAGCAGGCTTTTCCAGGGTTCGGCGATGGTTTCCAGCCGCGAACCCACCACGCGCTGGGCGACGATACCGGTCAGCTCTTCCATCGCCCTGTTCCACATCAGGATCTCCTGATCTTCGGCCAGCGAGCACACCCCCATCGGCAGTTCCTGCAGGGTCTGGCGATGGTAGCGGCGCAGGGCGTCGAGTTCGGCAGCAAGGCCGGTCAGGCGCGAGTGGTAGTCCTCAAGACGGCTTTCAATGAAATGTATGTCTTCGGTGACGTATTTTTCGCTGCCCGATTTGTACGGCAGAAAGGTTTCCACCATGTCCTGGGCGACACTTGGCCCCATCAACCCGGACAGGTTGGCCTCGATCCGGTCGCGCAGACGGCGCAGGGCATAAGGACGGCGCTCGTCGAATGGCAGGTACAGATCGCGCAACGCCTGTTCGACTTCCTTCTGTGCGGCTTTCGCGCCCAGCGGCTTGGCCAGTTGGGTGGCGAATTCCTGGGGCGACACGGCATGCAGTTCACGGCGTTGCGGGCGGCGCACGTTATCGACCGCGCAGGCCTCGGCGGCACCGACTTCTTCAGGGCTGGCATTGGTGAACAGGGAGATCAGGGTGAACAACAACACGTTGGCCGCGAGGGACGCGATAGCTGCCATGTGCCAGCTGGTGTCGTCCAGCACGTAGATCATGTTCAGCCAGGGAATATAGAAGCCCTGCAGGTTGCCGATCAGCGGCAGCAGCATGCTGACTGCCCAGACCGCAATGCCGGCCAGCAGGCCTGCGATGAAGCCGCGCCGGTTGGCGGTCGGCCAGTACAACACCGACAGCACGCCCGGCAGGAATTGCAGGGTCGCAACGAAGGCGACGATGCCCAGATTGGCCAGGTCCTGCTGGGCACCCAGCAGCAGGTAGAAGCCGTAACCCAAGGCAATGATCGCCACGATCAGCCCGCGTCGCGTCCACTTCAGCCAGCGGTAGATGTTGCCCTCGGCTGGCGGCTGATAAAGCGGCAGAACCAGATGGTTGAGGGCCATGCCGGACAGCGCCAGCGTAGTCACGATGATCAGCCCGCTGGCCGCCGACAGTCCACCGATATAGGCGAGCAGGGCCAACGACTTGCTGTTGGCCGCGATACCGATCCCGAGGGTGAAGTATTCCGGGCTGGTCGTGGCCCCGAGTTTGAGCCCGGCCCAGAGGATCAGTGGGACAGCGAGGCTGATCAACAGCAGAAACAGTGGCAGCCCCCAACTGGCGCTGACCAGCGAGCGCGGGTTGAGGTTTTCAGTGAAGGTCATGTGATACATGTGCGGCATGACAATCGCCGAGGCGAAGAACACCAGCAGCAGGGTGCGCCAGGGGCCTTCCTGCAACGGCGTGTGCAGCGAGGCGAGGGCGGTCTGGTTCTGCAACAGCCACAGTTCCAGCTGTTGCGGGCCGTCGAACACGCCATACAAGGCGTACAGCCCGACACCGCCCAGTGCAATCAGCTTGATCAGCGATTCGAAGGCGATGGCGAATACCAGCCCTTCGTGCTTCTCACGGGTTGCGATGTGTCGCGAGCCAAAGAAAATAGTGAACAGGGTGATCAGCGCGCAAAACGCCACGGCCACCCGATCCTGCACCGGTTCGCGAGTCAGAATGCCGATGGAGTCGGCCACTGCCTGAATCTGCAAGGCCAGCAACGGCAGTACGCCGATCAACATGAATACGGTGGTCAGCGCACCAGCCCAGGTGCTGCGAAAGCGGAAGGCAAACAAATCGGCCAGCGATGAAAGCTGGTAGGTGCGGGTGATTCTGAGGATCGGGTAGAGCAGCACTGGCGCAAGCAGAAATGCACCGGAAACCCCCAGGTAGCTGGACAGAAAACCGTAGCCATACTGATAGGCCAGGCCGACCGTGCCATAAAACGCCCAGGCGCTGGCGTACACGCCCAGTGACAGGGTGTAGGTCAACGGATGACGGATGATCCAGCGTGGAATAAGGCCGTGCTCGCTGACCCAGGCTACACCGAACAGCACCAGCAGGTAGGCGGCGCTGACCATCAGCATCTGCGTCAGACTAAAGCTCATCGGCATCTCGCTGGCTTTGCAGAATGAACGTCACCACGATCAGGATCAGCCACAGCATGTAGGGGCGATACCAGGCACCGGTCGCATCGATCCACCAGTCCATGATGGCCGGAGAGAACAGATAGATGCCTACCACCAGAAGCAAAACCAACCGGTATATGTACATCTGGTCTCCCTGTGCTGGTAGATGAGGAGCGGCATGTTAACGGATGCCGGATAACCTGCAAGCATACTTGCGTCGCAGTTTGCGGCGACCGCTCTGGATCAGTCTATCCGGGCTTCTTCAATATTGCGTAGTCTGGGGATCAGGTCGGCGTTCCAGTGGCGGATTCCCCAGGCAAGCACTTCCTGCGCGGTGCCATCGGTCATGTGCGTATCGAGTGGTTGCCCCAGTGCCCGCAATGCCCGAATCAGCAGAGGGGTGGCCTGTTCGGCCGGCAGCGGTGGCGAGCGATAGGATTTGCCGAGCTTGTGGCCATCCGGCTGGGTGATCAGCGGCACATGCAGGTAGCGTGGCTGGGGCAGGCCCAGCAGTTCCTGCAAGTACAACTGGCGGGGCGTCGAATCCAGTAGGTCGGCACCGCGTACGATATCGGTCACGCCTTGCCAGGCGTCATCGATTATCACGGCGAGCTGATAGGCATACAGGCCGTCGCGCCTGCGGATCACGAAGTCACCGCTTTCGCGTCCCAGGTGCATTTTGAATGTGCCCTGCACACGGTCTTCGAAGCGATATTCAAGCTCCGGGACCCGGATGCGGATTGCGGCGTTTTCCGGAGAATGTCCTGCATTGCGGCAGAAACCCGGATAGACACCCTGAAAGTCTTCAAGCTGTTTGCGCGAGCAGGTGCAGGCGTAAGCCAGGCCATGATTGAACCAGCGCTGGAGGACTTCGGCGTAGGCATCATGGCGCTCGCTCTGCCGAGCCATCTCGCCATCCCATTCAAAGCCGTAGCGCTCAAGGGTTTCAAGAATCGCGGCTTGCGCGCCGGCCACCTCGCGCGGCGGGTCGAGGTCTTCCATGCGTAACAGCCACTGGCCGTCCACTGCACGAGCGTCCAGATAGGACGCCAGTGCTGCGACCAGCGAACCAAAATGCAGATAACCACTGGGAGTCGGCGCAAAGCGCCCGATATAGGCCGGTTTTTTCATGGGCGGGATGTTACGGGTGGCTGGCTTGAGTGGGCAAGCGAAACGCGGTTGGTCTTCACGCGGGCTCTCGTGACGATGTTCACTCTGCGCCGCGTTGCTCGTTCAAGATCGGACGCAGAGCGTCCAGAACGGCATGCGACGCGGAGCGTCGCACGATAGTTAATACTGTCACGCCCTACACGCAGCCGCTGCCAACGCAAAGCTTTTCGGTCGCGATAGCACTGGCGACGCAAAACAGGAGCGAAGGGATTTGCCTACTTTGGCCCCATCAAAGTAGGTCTCTGAGGGGCGAAAAGGGGACTTGAGCAGAATCCAACCCACCTGACATCACAGAACTGCCATGTGACGCAGAGCGTCCAGAACGGCATGCGACGCGGAGCGTCGCACGATAGTTGAGATTATCGTTCCTCACGCTCCAGCGTAGGAATGCCTTGGGCGACGCTCCGCGTCACAGATCTTCGCCGCACCGCATGTTCAAGATCGGACGCAAATCCAGAACGACGAACCGAAGTGAAGCGTCGGCACGCTAGGCAACGCGCGCACTGGCACTAGGGGCGCGATTCGAGCAGGCACAAAAAAAGACGCCGAAGCGTCTTTTCAGTCAAAGGCGGCCCCAGGTCATTTACCGACCTGTTTTTCCTTGATTTCTGCAAGTGTTTTGCAGTCGACGCACTGGTCGGCAGTCGGGCGCGCTTCAAGACGGCGAATGCCGATCTCTACGCCGCACGATTCACACCAGCCGTATTCTTCGTCCTTGATCAGTTGCAGCGTCTTGTCGATCTTCTTGATCAGCTTGCGTTCGCGGTCACGGGCACGAAGTTCGAGGCTGAACTCTTCTTCCTGACTGGCACGGTCGGCCGGGTCGGGGAAGTTGGCAGCTTCGT
The DNA here is from genome assembly GCF_032586855.1 of Pseudomonas syringae group sp. J254-4. Taxonomy (NCBI): domain Bacteria; kingdom Pseudomonadati; phylum Pseudomonadota; class Gammaproteobacteria; order Pseudomonadales; family Pseudomonadaceae; genus Pseudomonas; species Pseudomonas syringae group sp. J254-4. The sequence continues at coordinate 231,189 of NZ_JAWHOO010000007.1, forward strand.
CCTTCATATGATCTACCGTTCGGTCGACCTCTTGCATCAAGTCCTGCTTCCACTTGTTCAGGATCTTGGTGAAGTGCGCGCGCATGGGCTCGCTCATGTACTCCTCACCCTTTGTTTCCGGGTAGGGTGCAAAGCCGCCGATTAGATGGCTGTGTTGCTTTTCTGGGGTGGGCATGTCTGGACCGCCTCTCACTCTTCTAATCTATTGCGCAGGATTGTTCCATCACCGACACCCGTCGGCCCTGCAGCTGCAAGCGGGCGAACTTACCAGATCAAATCGGAGTGCGCTACTCCCGGTTGTCGAGCATGACGACGCCGTCCGCTTACAGAGATGGCTATTTCACATCTGCCCTTCAGTTAAATGAACTCTAGTCGATGCGCACCGTCGTAGCTTTCTTTTATTCAGCGTTTGATGAACGGGTTTTTCAGCCCGTTAACGCACCGTAGGGCGGTCGGTTCGGTAGAATCATGCCGCGTCGTCATGACAATCATGTTTTTAATACCCGCACCCATAAAGGAATATCCATGACCCAGCCTTACAGTGCACGTAGTCGCGCCATCGAACCTTTTCATGTGATGGCGCTGCTGGCGCGTGCCAATGAACTGCAGGCAGCGGGTCATGACGTTATTCACCTTGAAATCGGTGAGCCCGATTTTACGACTGCGCAGCCCATCATCAAGGCTGGCCAGGCTGCACTGGCAGACGGCAAGACCCGCTACACCGCCGCTCGCGGCCTTCCGCAACTGCGCGAAGCCATTTCCGGATTTTACGCCCGACGCTACGGCGTTGATATTGATCCCCAGCGCATTCTGATCACTCCGGGCGGTTCGGGCGCGTTGTTGCTTGCCAGCAGCCTGTTGGTCGATCCGGGCAAGCATTGGTTGCTCGCCGACCCTGGCTACCCTTGCAATCGACACTTCCTGCGTTTGATCGAGGGCGAGGCGCAACTGGTGCCGGTCGGTCCGCAAGAACGCTATCAACTGAATCCCGAACTGGTGGCGGCTCACTGGAACCAGAACAGTGTCGGCGCGCTGGTGGCATCACCTGCCAATCCTACTGGCACGCTGTTGAATCGCGACGAGCTGGCAGCCTTGTCACAAGCGCTGAAAGCTCGCAACGGCCACCTGGTGGTGGATGAGATTTACCATGGCCTGACCTACGGCGTGGAGGCCAGCAGTGTGCTGGAGGTTGATAACGAAGCGTTTGTCCTCAATAGTTTTTCAAAGTATTTCGGCATGACAGGCTGGCGCCTCGGCTGGCTGGTTGCACCGCAAGACGCCGTGGCCGATCTGGAAAAACTGGCGCAGAACCTCTACATCAGCGCGCCAAGCATGGCGCAACATGCCGCGCTTGCCTGCTTTGAGCCGCAGACACTTGAAATATTCGAGCAGCGGCGCGCCGAGTTCGGCCGTCGCCGGGACTTCCTGTTGCCTGCGCTGCGCGAACTGGGTTTCGGTATTGCCGTCGAGCCGGAAGGGGCATTCTATTTGTACGCCGACATCTCGGCGTTTGGCGGCGATGCCTTCGCGTTCTGCCGGCATTTTCTGGAAACCGAGCATGTCGCTTTTACGCCAGGCCTGGACTTTGGTCGCCATCAGGCTGGGCATCATGTGCGCTTTGCCTATACACAGAGCCTTCCGCGCCTTCAGCAGGCAGTCGAGCGAATTGCTCGCGGTTTGCGTAGCTGGGGTGCCTGATGCGCTTTGCTCCGCAGCTTGAACAGGGTCGTCTGCTGACCCGTTACAAACGCTTTCTGGCTGATATCGAAACCGACAGCGGCGAGCTGTTGACCATTCACTGCCCCAATACCGGTTCGATGCTCAACTGCATGATGCCCGGTGGGCGTGTGTGGTTCAGCCGTGCAAGTGACCCGAAGCGCAAGCTGCCGGGCACTTGGGAAATCAGCGAGACGCCGCAGGGCAGGCTGGCCTGTATCAACACCGGGCGAGCTAATACGCTGGTTGAAGAGGCCTTGCGCGCCGGGGTTATCAGCGAACTCGAGGGGTTTACGACGCTCAAGCGCGAGGTGGCCTATGGGCAGGAAAAGAGTCGTGTGGACTTTCGCCTTGAATACCCTGATGGCTATCTGTATCTGGAAGTGAAAAGTGTCACGTTGGGTTTCGATGATTCCAGTGTCGCTGCGTTTCCCGACGCGGTTACCCAGCGTGGTGCGCGGCACTTGCGTGAACTGGCCACGCTGGCGCGCGAAGGCGTGCGGGCCGTGTTGTTGTATTGCGTCAACCTCACCGGTATCGACGCCGTGCGACCCGCAAAGGAGATCGATCCGGCTTACGCGGCTGCGTTGCGCGAAGCCATTGACGCTGGAGTGCAAATTCTTGCCTACGGTGTGCATCTGACGCCAGACGAAATTGTTATTGACCGACGACTGCAGGTGCACTGGCTGGATTGAAGCGTTCTGGGCGTGACGAGTCAGTCCTCGTCATCCTCCATGGGCAGCGACACCCAGATCCCCTCAGCATCTTCACGGCTCTGGATTGCCGTCAATGATTGGCCTTCGCAGGGGCCGGCAACGCATTCGCCATTCTCGATCAGAAACAACGCCCCATGCATTGCGCACCGGATCAGGCTGGCGCTGCTGTCGAGGAATTGATCCGGCTGCCATTCCAGGGCGATACCGCGATGCGGGCAGCGGTTTTTGTAGATGAACACTTCACCCTGACGACGTACTGCCAGCAATGCGTGTCCGCCTAGCTCGAAACCCCTGCTCTGGGCTTCGTGCAAGTGACTTGAGGTGCAAAGGAATTTCAAGAAGCCTCCACAGGCCTGTTTTTTGTGTAGACGCCTGACCTGGGTAGTCTGACAGCTTCTTTGGATTGTCGCGTTGTCGTACGCGGGGCTTGTTACAGGCTGCGTCAGTTTTTTCCTGTCTTCCTGTGGCTTTTTTCTCTGAGCATGGTCCTTGCGCCTTCTGGCCTTCAAGCCCGTATATCGTTCTGCTCATGTTTTGCAGAGCGAATACGCCATGAAAGAGATGACAGCAGATGATGAGCGGCTGGCGCGTCAGGTCATAAGGCTGCTTGAGCTGTTTGCCCTCAATGCCGACGATACGGAGCAGCGCATCGTCGGCATTTGTCAGCGCGCATGGACGCCTGTAGGGCAGGTTGCCGCGGTTTGCGTGCAGCCGCGTTTCGTGTGTCTGGCGCGTACCACCCTGGACCGTATGCAGGCGCATGACATCAAGGTTGTCGCCATAGTCAATTTCCCTCACGGCAGCAGCAACATTCAGTCAGTGACCTCGCAAGTTCGCGCCGCGTTGCTGTCCGGCGCGGACGAAATAGATGTGGTGTATCCCTTTCGCGCACTGCTCGGCGGAGATCGGCAGCCCGGCCTTGAGATGATATCGGCGTGCAGCTCATTGTGTGCAGGGCGGGTCAAACTCACTGCGACACTTGAAACCGGCGATCTGCGCGATTCCCAAATGATCCTCAACGCTTGCCGCGATGCGATTGTTTCGGGTGCCGACTTTATCAAGACCAGCACAGGCAAATCAGCCACCCACGTTACACCGCAGGCTGCGCGGGTGATGCTCGAGTCTATCGCGGACGTCGGCGGGCAGGTGGGGTTGAAGGTTGCGGGAGGGATCCGGACGTTCGACGAGGCACGTTTTTACATGATGCTGGCGCGTGCGCGTTTTGGTCGGCAATGGATGAATGCCGGGCGCGTGCGGTTGGGTGGCTCAAGCTTGCTGGACGATTTGCTGGCCAGACTTGGCCTGTATGAGTCGTATGGCAACGGTTTTTGAGCGGTGGGCAGCTTTTTGAAGGACAAAAAAAGACCCGGCAAAGAGCCGGGTCAAAAACCGTGATTAGCCTGATGAGGAGATAATCTGAAAGTCCGAACCAAGGTCTTTCAGTTACCGTCCAGTCTCGCGACCGGATGTGATAATCATAACGATTCTCATTTCTAAGTCAGCAGTTCTTTTGACCCTGTCCATGCTCTTCACCTGACAGCTATCCATAGGCCAAAAATGCCTTGCACGGCATAACGGCTGGCTGCGCATGGCCGCGATATTTAGAGGGGGAGTTTCGGAAATGAAGCGACACAGCGCCAGCCTGACATGCATTGCGCATGCAGGCTGCGACGGTTTTACGGTTTTAGCGGGTGCGATAGCGCAGGCGCGTACCGAAATTTACCGACATCAGAATCTCGTCAGCCGAGAGCTCGGCGGGGAAGAACACGCCTGAAATCTGTGCGTGAGCGATACTCGCACCTTCCATCGGCGTGTGCCGCAGGTCCAGGCCGCGAAGGTCGGCAGACCGGAAGTAGGCGTCGGTGAAGTCGATACCGGCGGTGTCCAGTGCCCGCAGGTCCAGCCCTCGAAAGTCGCCCCCGGCCATGTCAATTGTGCCGGTCCGCGGTTTTTCCTGGTTGAAACCTTCGACATCATCTTTGCGCAGCAGCATATAAAGCGGTGAGTCGATTTGTTTGGGCTGGCTCATGATGGCCTCGGACATGTGGTTGCGTTGGAATTATGGCGCCATTATATCGCCATCATTGCGAGGCCGTGAAGCGTTACCCGCTCAACGGCCATGTACCGGTTTTACAGCCCCGGCAGGCGCTGGCGCAGGTTGTCGATGAGGCTGTCCAGCTCACTGCTGATGTGGGTGGCAACCTTCTTGCTGCGCAGCGTTTCCTCTGCGCTCAGCGGTTCGCGGTTGGCCTGCTGGGCCTCGATGACCTCCAGGGTTGCGTCGGAAGGATCATTGTTCTGTGCCTGACGCTGGGCAAGCCAGCCAGCGATCACTGCCTGTGGTGCTTCGCAATCGAGGATCATAAACGGCACGCCGGTGTTTTCGGCGACTTTTGCCGCTGCATCACGCTGCCCATGCTTGAGGTAGGTGGCATCGATCACTACCGAGAAGCCTGCGCGAAGGGTTATACCGGCAAGTTCGTGCAGGTGTGCATAGGTTGCATCGTTGGCTTGCGCGCCATACATCTCTTCATCTCGCCCGGCAAACAGGCGCTTGCGCTCTATGTCCGAACGCAGGCGAATGGCGCCCAGCGATTCCACCAGGCGCATTGCGACATGGCTTTTGCCGACGGCTGATACACCGTGGGTAATTGTCAGGAACGGTGAGGGAATGGCGCTGTAGCTTTCGGCCAGATTGGCGTAGTTGCGGTATTGACGAAGCGTCGCTGCGCGCTGCACACCGTCGGCATCGGATGGCTGGCTGAACAGCGCCACTTTGGCACGAACCATCGCCCGATAAGCCTTGTAGAAATTCAGCAGTTCCAGGCCTGCGTAGTCGCCGGTGACTTCCAGGTACTGGCTGATCAGGCGCCGGGAAAGGGATTTCAGGCCGCGGTCCTCAAGGTCCATTGCCAGGAAGCCGATGTCGGCGTACACGTCGGTCTTGCGGAACGGTTCGTTGAACTCGATGCAGTCAAACAGCACGACCTTGCCGTCAATCACTGTCGCGTTGCCCAGATGGATGTCGCCGTGGCATTCGCGGATGAATCCGTCGGCCTTGCGCTGAGCCAGCAGTGGCTTGAGCCGCGCAAAGCTAGACTCTGCCCACGCCTGCAGGGCCTCAAGCTGTGCCAGGTCGGATTTTTCGCTGATCAGTGGACGAATCTGCTCAAAATTCTGTACCACAGGGGCCATGACGCTGTCAGGCGAGCCCAGTTCGCTTTCGGTTCCGACCTGCGGTGAGGTGAGGTGGAAGCCTGCGATCTGGCGCGCCAGTTCGTCGATATGCGCAGTGGTCACCTCTCCGTTGGCTTGCAGGGTGCTGAGCAAGCCGTCCTGTGAAAATTGCTTCATCTTCAAGGCGTATTCGATGACTTCGCCGTCGCCGCCCAATTGCGGCGCGTCGACTGTGCCGGTGATCGGCAGCACTTCGATGTAGAGGTCGTCGGTCAGGCGCTGATTGAGGCGCAGCTCTTCGTGACAGAAATGCTTACGCAGAGCCAGGGTAGTGAAATCCAGAAAACCGAAGTTCATCGGTTTCTTGAATTTGTAGGCATACGGGCCAGTCAGCAGAACCCACGAAATGTGCGTTTCGATGAGCTGGAAATTTTCCACCGGATGTGGGAAAAGAGCAGGGTTCTGCAGGGCAGCAATCAAAGACTGGCTCACGGGTGATCCTTCAGGAATGTGTTCAAAATGTAAGTAAGCGATGCCGCCATTATGGCCGCTTGGCGCGAGGCTGCAAACCGCAGACTCGGGCGTCTGTCGATCCTTGCTAAAGTGCGTATAATCCGCGCCCATGACTCGATCCCGCACCTCTCGTTCTCCTAAAAAGCAACCTCCTCGCAGCCTGAACAAGTGGCTGGGCTGGGCGTTGAAGCTCGGTATTGTCGGCCTGGTTCTGCTGGGCGGCCTGGCCATTTACCTCGATGCAATCGTTCAGGAGAAGTTCTCCGGCAAGCGCTGGACCATTCCGGCCAAGGTCTATGCACGACCGCTGGAGCTGTTCGTCGGGCAGAAGCTGAGCCGTGACGATTTTCTCATCGAACTCGACGCCTTGGGTTATCGCCGCGAAAGCGTCGCGAATGGCCCCGGCGCTGCGGCGGTGAATGGCAATACCGTCGACCTCAACACGCGTGGCTTCCAGTTCTACGAGGGCACTGATGCGGCGCAGCAGGTGCGCGTGCGCTTTTCCGGCGATTACGTCGCCGACCTGTCATCAGGTAATGGTGCCAAGCTTGCCGTGGCGCGGCTTGAGCCCTTGCTGATTGGCGGGCTTTACCCGAAGAACCTCGAAGACCGGATCCTGATCAAGCTTGATCAGGCACCGCCGTATCTGCTTGACGGGCTGGTGGCGGTCGAGGACCGCGATTTCTACCACCACTTCGGCGTGTCACCCAAGTCCATTGCCCGGGCTATCTGGGTGAATACTTCGCAAGGACAGATGCGCCAGGGCGGCAGTACGCTGACCCAGCAGTTGGTCAAGAACTTCTACCTGACCAACGAGCGCAGCCTGACCCGTAAGCTCACCGAAGCCATGATGGCGGTCTTGCTGGAGATTCATTACAGCAAGCAGGAAATCCTCGAGGCTTACCTCAATGAAGTATTTGTCGGTCAGGACGGTCAGCGTGCAGTGCACGGTTTCGGTCTGGCCAGTCAGTATTTCTTCAGTCAGCCGCTTTCCGAGCTGAAGATTCATCAGGTGGCGATGCTGGTCGGGCTGGTCAAGGGGCCGTCCTTCTACAACCCGCGGCGCAACCCCGAGCGTGCTCTGGAACGTCGTAATCTGGTGCTCGACCTGTTTGAACAGCAAGGTGTGGCCACCCCCGAAGTGGTGGCCGCCGCGAAGAAAATGCCACTGGGCGTGACCAAAACCGGCACGCTCGCCGATAGCTCGTTCCCGGCGTTCCTGGATCTGGTCAAGCGCCAGTTGCGCGAAGACTACCGCGATGAAGACTTGACCGAAGAAGGGCTGCGGATCTTTACCAGCTTTGATCCGATCCTGCAGATGAAGTCCCAGGCCGCCATGGACGACACGTTCAAAAAGCTCGCCGGGCGCAAGGGTGTGGATGAAGTAGAGGCGGGTATGGTCGTCACCAACCCGGAGACCGGTGAAGTGCAGGCGCTGATTGGCGGTCGCGAGGCCGGGTTCTCGGGCTTCAACCGGGCGATCGATGCAGTGCGTCCGATTGGCTCGCTGGTCAAGCCGGCTATTTACCTGACCGCACTGGAGCGTCCGAGCCAGTACACGCTGACCAGCTGGATTGCCGACGAACTGTTTCAGGTCAAGGGCGCTGATGGCCAGATATGGAAACCGCAGAACTACGATCACAAGTCGCATGGCAACATCTTTCTGTATCAAGGGCTGGCGCACTCCTACAACCTGTCGACTGCCAAGCTGGGCCTTGAGCTGGGTATTCCGACTGTGTTCAAGACACTGGCCAAGCTGGGTGTAACGCGTGAGTGGCCTGCTTATCCGTCGATGCTGCTGGGCGCGGGCGGCTTGAGCCCGATGGAAGTCGCCACCATGTACCAGACCATCGCCAGTGGCGGGTTCAATACGCCGATGCGCGGTATTCGCAGTGTGCTGACCGCCGAAGGTGAACCGCTCAAGCGTTATCCGTTCAAGATCGAGCAGCGTTTCGATCCGGGTGCCATTTATCTGGTACAGAATGCGATGCAGCGTGTCATGCGCGAAGGGACGGGCAAATCTGTTTACAACGTGTTGCCAAGCTCGCTGAACCTGGCGGGCAAGACTGGCACCAGTAACGACTCGCGCGACAGCTGGTTCGCCGGTTTCAGTCAGGATCTGCTGGCAGTGGTGTGGATGGGCCGTGATGATAACGGCAAGACTCCGTTTACCGGTGCCACTGGTGCCTTGCAGGTCTGGACCAGCTTTATGCGCAAGGCCAATCCGCTGCCGCTGGACATGGCGATGCCGGATAACGTCGTTCAGGCGTGGGTCGATGCTCAGACCGGTCAGGGTTCTGATTCGAGCTGCCCGAATGCAGTGCAGATGCCGTATATTCGCGGCAGTGAGCCCCAGCCCGGCGCGACATGCGGCGGCGCTCCGGCACCTGCCACTGAGGTGATGGACTGGGTCAAGGGTTGGTTGAACTAGGCAATCGAGGTTTTGAAGTGAATAAATGGTGGATTCCCGCTTTAACGGCACTGGCCTTGCTGAACGGCTGCGCCAGTGTGGAACGCGGCTCGATTCCGGTCGTGGATTCGAGCTCCAAGGTGTCCAACGGCGAGCGCGCGGCAGCGTCGCGTAATGGCACTTATCGAACCAACACCGCTCCAGTCCAGCAGCCGCAAGCCGTGCCGCAGGATTCGGGTGTCGTGGTGATGGTGCCGGGCGCTGGTGGTGCTGATGCAGGGCAGAGCTTCTCTGCGCCGGCCAGTCAGGCGCCGTTCAGTGTCAACACGCCGCCTGTCGACGCGGCTCCGATCAATCAGGCCCCGATCAGCCCGGCTCCGGCGAACAACAGTTACAGCATGCCGGCTGCTTCTGCACCTACCGGTATTCCGTCCAGTGGCGGCGGTTTGTCAGAGGACGAGCAGCTTGACGGTCCGGTACTGGCGTTACTGACCACGGCACAGCAACAGCAAAGCAGTGGCGACCTCAACGGCGCATCCTCAAGCCTTGAGCGTGCGCAGCGTGTTGCCCCGCGTGAGCCTCAGGTGCTTTATCGTCTGGCTCAGGTGCGTCTGGCTCAGGGTGATGCAGCCCAGGCCGAGCAACTGGCTCGTCGCGGTCTGACCTACGCCAACGGGCGTACCAGCCTTCAGGCCAGCCTCTGGGGTCTGATCGCTCAATCTCGCGAAAAGCAGGGTGATGCGGCCGGTGCTGCGCTGGCTCGCCAAAAGGCTCGCTGATGGACGTGCGTTTGCCTGAGGTGGCCGAGCAGTTGCTGTTGATAGAGCGCGAGTTGCGCGCGCTGGGCTGGTGGGATGCGACGCCGCCCAGCGAGCAGGCGCTTGCGAGTCAGGAACCTTTCAGCGTCGATACGCTCGAGTTCGCGCAGTGGCTGCAATGGATCTTCCTGCCGCGCATGAAAGTCATTCTTGAGCGCGACCTGCCGCTGCCCAATGCGTCCGGCATTCTGGAGATGGCCGAGATGGTCTATGCCGGGCGCCTGGGTGAAACCCGGCTGCTGCAACAGCATCTGGCACGGTTCGACCAGTTGATTACAGCCGCTCGCTGAGCCAATCCTCTAGCGACAGAATTCGCTGATGGCTTTCTCGGTTTCTTCGGTACGCGTCTTGCGGTTTTCTTCCGTAAGACGCCTCGATTCTCCTCCAACCTGCTCGCGTACTCGCGGATTATTCTGCAACTGCGCAAGATTGGTGCGCAGGGTTTCGCAATTTTCCGCGCGTTTCGCTTCCTGAGCTTTCACCTGACTTTTGACTTTCTGCTCAATGGCGCGTTGCTGTGCGGCTCCGTCGTCCGCAGGAGTGCTCGGTGCAGCGGCAGGCGGCGGCTTCTGCACATTGATTTCCTGTACCTGCTGGCCGGTGGGGGGTTGAGCATCGAAATGCGTCACGCCCTGGGCGTCGACCCACTTATAGATTGAGGCGGCCTGGCTGGTTGTGCTGAGGGCCAGTGCGGCTGCGAGAATCATCCAATGCATGTCGTGTCCTTGAGAGTCTGTGCATACAGAAAACTACCATAACGGTGCATTTCAGTCCGAAACGGTGCGATTTCGCCGGTCCGCTGTCAAGAAAGCGCACGGATCACTTGACTTGAAGGGGGGGAATCACAACAATCCAAAGTTCGCTGTAGAAGGACTGCCAGAAGCAGACCCTCTCAGTAGATCATGAGGCGCACACCCGCGCCGACCTGTAACACCCGCAACGCGTTACCTCGCGCTGGGTGGGAATGTTCCGCAACACTCAGGGACCTCCCAATACTTGCTCAGTCAGTGCTGACGTAGTCGGCGACCACCGTCGCTCATGCTCTGCTGGCAGTAAACCTATTAAGACCCGTCCCGGAGTGGGCGGTATTCTGGCGTTTTAGAGGTGAACAACGTGGAGCTTTTATCTGGCGCTGAAATGGTCGTCCGCTTTTTGCGTGACGAAGGCGTTGAGCATATCTATGGGTACCCGGGTGGTGCCCTCCTGCATGTCTACGATGCCCTGTTCAAAGAACCGGCGGTAAGCCATATCCTTGTTCGCCACGAGCAGGCTGCCACGCACATGGCCGACGGCTATGCGCGGGCTACCGGCAAGGCGGGCGTGGTGCTGGTGACGTCCGGCCCGGGTGCAACCAATGCCATTACCGGTATCGCCACGGCGTATATGGACTCCATTCCGATGGTGGTTCTGTCCGGTCAGGTAGCGAGCACGCTGGTGGGTACCGATGCGTTCCAGGAGACCGACATGATCGGTATCTCCCGGCCGATCGTGAAGCACAGCTTCATGATCAAGCACCCGTCGGAAATCCCGGAAGTCCTGAAAAAGGCTTTCTACTTGGCGCAGTCCGGTCGTCCGGGCCCTGTCGTGGTCGACATTCCGAAAGACATGACCAACCCGGCCGAGAAGTTCGAATACGTCTTCCCGAAAAAAGCCAAGCTGCGCTCCTACAGCCCTGCGGTTCGTGGTCATTCCGGCCAGATCCGCAAAGCCGTCGAGATGCTGCTGGCGGCCAAGCGTCCTATCGTCTACGCCGGTGGCGGGGTGATCATGGGCAATGCGTCGGCGCAACTGACCGAACTGGCACAACTGCTCAACGCTCCGGTCACCAATACCCTGATGGGTCTTGGCTGCTATCCGGGCACTGACCGCCAGTTCGTCGGCATGCTCGGGATGCATGGCAGCTACACCGCCAACCTTGCGATGCACCACACTGACGTCATTCTGGCTGTAGGCGCGCGCTTTGATGACCGTGTCATCAATGGCGCGAGCAAGTTCTGCCCGAACGCAAAAATCATCCACATCGACATCGACCCGGCTTCGATCTCCAAGACCATCAAGGCCGACGTGCCTATCGTGGGTCCTGTAGAAAGCGTGCTGACCGAAATGGTCGCCACGTTGAAAGAGATCGGCGAGACACCTGACAAGGCATCCGTTGCCGCGTGGTGGAAGCAGATTGACGAGTGGCGCTGTACGGGCGATCTGTTCCCTTACAACCGTGGCGATGGCACGGTCATCAAGCCGCAAGCCGTTATCGAAACGCTGTGCGAGGTCACCAATGGCGACGCTTATGTCACCTCGGACGTTGGCCAGCATCAGATGTTCGCTGCGCAGTACTACCGTTTCAACAAGCCGAACCGCTGGATCAACTCGGGCGGTCTGGGCACGATGGGCTTTGGCTTCCCGGCTGCGATGGGCGTCAAGCTGAGCTTTCCGGATGCGCACGTTGCCTGTGTGACCGGTGAAGGCAGCATCCAGATGAACATCCAGGAGCTGTCGACCTGCCTGCAGTACGGCCTGCCGGTGAAGATCATCCTGCTCAACAACGGTGTTCTGGGTATGGTCCGTCAGTGGCAGGACATGAGCTATGGCTCGCGTCACTCGCATTCCTACATGGAATCGCTGCCTGATTTCGTCAAGCTGGTCGAAGCCTATGGCCACGTCGGCATGCGTATCACTGACCTGAAGGACTTGAAGCCAAAGATGGAAGAAGCTTTTGCCATGACTGATCGTCTGGTGTTCATGGATATTCAGGTCGATGTGACCGAGCACGTCTACCCGATGCAGATCAAGGACGGCTCCATGCGCGATATGTGGTTGAGCAAGACGGAGCGGACATAATCATGCGCCATATCATTTCCCTGCTGCTGGAAAACGAACCGGGTGCATTGTCTCGCGTCGTCGGTCTGTTCTCCCAGCGCAACTACAACATCGAAAGCCTGACGGTTGCGCCGACCGAGGACCCGACCCTGTCGCGTCTGACGCTCACCACCGTAGGCCATGATGAGGTGATCGAGCAGATCACCAAGAACCTCAACAAACTTATCGAAGTGGTCAAGCTGGTCGACCTGTCGGAAAGCGCTCACATCGAACGCGAGCTGATGTTGGTCAAGGTCAAGGCCACTGGCGCGCAGCGTGCCGAGATCAAACGCACCACGGATATCTTCCGCGGGCAGATCGTCGACGTGACCGCCAGCGTTTATACCGTGCAGCTGAGCGGCACGAGCGACAAACTGGACAGCTTCATTCAGGCCATCGGCACCGCCGCTATCCTGGAAACAGTACGCAGTGGCGTAACGGGCATTGCCCGTGGCGACAAAGTGCTGAGCATTTAAATCAATTAAGCAAATGGCCTGAACGGCCAAGATAACAGGGGATTTCCATGAAAGTTTTCTACGACAAAGACTGTGACCTTTCGATCATCCAGGGCAAGAAAGTCGCCATCATCGGTTACGGTTCGCAAGGCCACGCTCAAGCGTGCAACCTGAAAGACTCCGGCGTTGATGTCACTGTTGGCCTGCGTAAAGGTTCGGCTACTGTCGCCAAGGCCGAGGCTCATGGCCTGAAAGTGACTGATGTTGCTTCTGCCGTTGCTGCTGCCGACCTGGTCATGATTCTGACCCCGGACGAGTTCCAGTCCCAGCTGTACAAGAATGAAGTCGAGCCGAACCTGAAAAAGGGCGCAACACTGGCGTTCTCCCACGGCTTCGCGATTCACTACAACCAGGTTGTACCGCGCGCTGACCTCGACGTGATCATGATCGCGCCAAAGGCTCCGGGCCACACCGTACGTACCGAGTTCGTCAAGGGCGGCGGTATTCCTGACCTGATCGCGGTTTATCAGGATGCTTCCGGCAACGCCAAGAACGTTGCCCTGTCCTACGCTTCGGGCGTTGGCGGCGGCCGTACCGGTATCATCGAAACTACCTTCAAGGACGAGACCGAAACCGACCTGTTCGGCGAACAGGCTGTTCTGTGCGGCGGTACTGTCGAGCTGGTAAAAGCTGGTTTCGAAACACTGGTTGAAGCTGGCTACGCGCCGGAAATGGCCTACTTCGAGTGCCTGCACGAACTGAAGCTGATCGTTGACCTCATGTACGAAGGCGGTATCGCCAACATGAACTACTCGATCTCCAACAACGCCGAGTACGGCGAGTACGTGACCGGCCCTGAAGTCATCAACGCTGAATCCCGTCAGGCCATGCGCAACGCTCTGAAGCGCATCCAGGATGGTGAGTACGCGAAGATGTTCATCAGCGAAGGCGCTACCGGCTACCCTTCGATGACCGCCAAGCGTCGTAACAACGCTGCCCACGGTATCGAAATCATCGGCGAGAAACTGCGCTCGATGATGCCTTGGATCGCTGCCAACAAAATCGTCGACAAAGACAAGAACTAAGCTTTAGCTTCGCAAAAAAACGCGGCCAATCGGTCGCGTTTTTTCGTTATGGGTCAGGCTCTGGTATAAAGCTGCATCGTTTGCCGCCGAACCCTCGCGGCAGACCTCTGTCGAACCTTTTCATGCCGCTGCAAGGTAATCTCCATGAGCGAACGTCCCGAGGAGCCCAACAAGGCCTCCGACGCTGAAAGTCTGCTACCTATCGATGAACATGTGGAAGAAGGCCATGACGCCGAAGGCCGGCAGGTCCGGCATCGCGGTATCTATCTGCTGCCCAACCTGTTTACCACCGCGAACCTGTTCGCTGGCTTTTACTCCATCATCAGTTCCATGAGCGCACAAAGCGCGATGAGTGCAGGTGATACCGCTGGTGCGAGCAAGTATTTCGCGTTCGCTGCCATTGCGATCTTCGTCGCCATGGTTCTCGACGGGCTGGATGGTCGCGTTGCGCGCATGACCAATACCCAAAGCGCGTTTGGTGCCGAGTACGACTCCCTGTCCGACATGGTCGCCTTTGGTGTGGCACCCGCGTTGCTGGCATTCGGTTGGGCATTGGGTGACATGGGCAAGGTGGGCTGGATGGTGGCCTTCATCTATGTGGCGGGCGCGGCATTGCGTCTGGCGCGCTTCAACACTCAGGTCGGCAAGGCTGACAAACGCTACTTTATCGGCCTGGCTAGCCCTGCTGCGGCAGGTGTTGTAGCTGGCACGGTCTGGGCGTTCAGTGATTTCGGGATTCAGGGTTCGAAGTTGTCGTTCCTGGTGGCCTTGCTGGTTGCGGCTGCAGGCATGCTGATGGTCAGCAACATCAAGTACAACAGCTTCAAGGAGCTGGACCTGAAAGGGCGTGTACCTTTTGTTGCGATTCTGGCCGTGGTGCTGGTGTTTGCCGTGGTATTCAGCGACCCGCCACGCATTCTGCTGCTGATATTCCTCGCCTACGCACTGTCGGGACCTATTCAGTATCTATTGCGTCGTCATAAAGCCTCTCAATGATCTAATTTCCACCATACTCCGTAGTCTACTGGTGCATCAGTTCCCTTAGGCTGTGGAGTCATTATGCTAATCAAGCTTCCTTCTGCGTCCGACTCCAAAGAGTCGGACGTCACGCCTGAATCCATCTATCTCTCTCGACGTACATTGCTCGGCGGCTCGCTTGCGGGTCTGGCCGTCACGGCGCTGCCGCGCTGGGCAAGCGCTGCAGATGCTTCGCGCTATGCGGATGTAGAGCCCGGGAAAGCGCCGGGGTGGTTCGCCGACAAACTTGCGTCCACTAAATGGCAGGCGGTCAATGTCAAGGATGAGGCGATCACGCCGTTCAAGGACGCCACCCACTACAACAATTTCTACGAGTTTGGTACCGACAAGGGCGATCCGGCAAAAAATGCCGGTTCCTTGCAGACTGAACCGTGGAGCGTAGTGATCGATGGTGAAGTCGGCAAGCCGGGCCGCTATGCGCTGGAAGACTTCATGAAGCCTTACCAGTTGGAGGAGCGGATCTATAGGCTGCGCTGCGTCGAAGCCTGGTCGATGGTCATTCCCTGGATGGGCTTTCCGATCTCTGCACTGCTTAAGCAGGTAGAGCCGACCTCGAAGGCCAAATACATTCGCTTCGAAACGCTTGAAGACCCAAAGTCCATGCCTGGGCAACGCTCTGACTTTGCCCTCATCGACTGGCCGTATGTAGAGGGGCTGCGGCTGGATGAAGCGATGAATCCGTTGGCGATTCTTGCGGTGGGCATGTATGGACGTGAGTTGCCTAATCAGAACGGCGCGCCGCTGCGTTTGGTAGTGCCTTGGAAGTATGGCTTCAAGAGTGTGAAGTCCATCGTGCGTATCAGTCTGGTCAGTGAGCAGCCGAAGACCACATGGCAAAGCATTGCGGCAAATGAGTACGGCTTCTATGCCAACGTTAACCCGACGGTGGATCACCCTCGTTGGACCCAGGCCCGAGAGCGTCGCTTGCCGAGTGGGCTATTCAGTCCGAATCTGCGCGACACGAAAATGTTCAACGGTTATGAGGAGGAGGTGGGTGCCTTGTATGCCGGTATGGATCTGAGGAAGGACTATTGATGCGATACCCGTTCTGGCGTCTGGCTGTATTTCTCGCCGCGTGTGTTGCGCCGGTCTGGTGGCTCTATCAGGCATGGATCTTTGCCCTGGGTCCTGATCCGGGCAAGGTTCTGGTAGAGAACTTCGGGCTGGCGACTCTGGTGATGTTGCTGATCACAATGTCCATGACGCCTTTGCAGCGTCTGACCGGCTGGCCGGGATGGATCGTTGTCCGTCGTCAACTGGGGTTGTGGTGTTTTGCTTATGTGGTGCTGCACATGACGATGTATGCGCTGTTCATCCTCGGGCTGGATTTAGGTCAGTTGGGCGTGGAGCTGGTCAAGCGTCCTTATATCATCGTGGGTGCGTTGGCGTTTCTCGGGCTGCTGGCTTTGGCGGTGACGTCCAATCGCTATAGTCAGCGTCGACTCGGGGCGCGCTGGAAGAAGCTGCACCGGCTTATATACGTGATTCTGGGGCTGGGCTTGCTGCACATGTTCTGGATTGTCAGGGCTGACCTTAAGGAATGGGCACTGTATGCGGGGATAGGTGCGTTCCTGTTGCTGCTGCGGATTCCAGTGATTACAAGGCGAATCCCGCGTCTTGGCGGTTCTGCGGCGGCAGGATCGAAGAAAGTTCAAATTAACGGTTGACGCCCTCTGTGATGTGTCTATAATTCGCCCCACTTCCGGCGCAGACGGAAACGAAAAAGCCTTGTAGATCAATAGTTTACGAGGGTTTGGAGTGAAGAGTCAGCGAGGAAGTAGGTCGAGTCAGCAGTGATCGACAGCGGTGAGAAAAAAGAGTTTGACACGCGGTTGTAACGCTGTAGAATTCGCCTCCCGCTGATGAGCAACTGCAGAGTTGATCGAAGCGCAAGTGGTTGAAGTTGCAAAGGAAACTTTGAAAACTTCTTAAAATAACCGCTTGACAGATACAAGAGACGCTGTAGAATGCGCGCCTCGGTTGAGACGAAAGCTCTTAACC
>NZ_JAWHOO010000008.1:133-247190 GCF_032586855.1 Pseudomonas syringae group sp. J254-4
AGAGCGTCCAGAACTGCATGCGACGCGGAGCGCCGCACGATAGTTGGGATTATCGTTCCGCACGCTCCAGCGTGGGAATGCCGTTCGTGACGCTACGCGTCACAGATCTGCACCGCGCCGCAACCTCAAGACCGGACGCAGAGCGTCCAGAACTGCATGCGACGCGGAGCGCCGCACGATAGTTGGGATTATCGTTCCGCACGCTCCAGCGTGGGAGTGCCGTTCGTGATGCTCCGCGTCACAGATTTGCGCCGCGCCACGTGGGCAACGACAGTCGTCAAACGTTTAGGCACTCTCCGTTTGGCGAGCGCGATTTAGTGCAGCGAGGTCGCGAAAGGCAGCGCCCGGGTGCCCCGCTTCCAGGCGCGGTCCTTCGCCGAACAGTTTCTCGCGCAGGGTGCCTTTGGCATATTCGGTCTTGTAGACGCCGCGTTTCTGAAGTTCCGGCACCAGCAGGTCCACCGCATCGATGAACGTTTCATGGGTCAGCGCGTAGGCCAGGTTGAAGCCGTCCACGTCGGTTTCTTCAACCCACTCCTGGAGCAGGTCGGCCACGGTTTCCGGGCTGCCTACAAATAGCGGGCCGAAACCGCCGATACCGACCCAGTCGGCCAGCGCCTGCGGCGTCCACACCGTATTCGGGTCAGCAGTGGAAAAGGTCTCGACTGCCGACTGAATGGCGTTGGTGTGTACATGCCGAAGCGGCTCATCAGGCTTGAACTGGCTGAAGTCGATGCCGGTCCAGCCGGAAATCAACGCCATCGCGCCTTCATAACTGACCCAGCTTTTGTATTCTTCAAACTTGGCCTTGGCCTTGGCGTCCGTTTCACCAAGGATCACCGTCTGCAAGTTGAAAATCAGCACACTGGAGGGGTCACGACCGGCCTCGGCGGTGCGGCGACGGATATCGGCCACGGTCTTTTTCAGCAGAACTTTGGAGGGTGCGGCCACAAAAACGCATTCGGCGTGCTCGGCGGCGAACTGCTTGCCGCGGCTTGAAGCCCCAGCCTGATAGAGAACCGGTGTACGTTGCGGCGACGGCTCGCACAGGTGAATACCCGGCACCTGGAAGTGTTTGCCGACATGGCGAATCTCGTGGATCTTGCCGGGGTCACTGAATACCCGACGCTCGCGATCACGCAGAATCGCGCCCTCCTCCCAACTGCCTTCCCAGAGTTTGTAACAAACCTCCAGATACTCCTCGGCATAGTCATAGCGCGCATCGTGTTCGGTAAGGGTTTTCTGCCCCAGGTTCTTCGCGCCGCTCTCCAGATACGACGTGACGATATTCCAGCCTGCGCGGCCCTTGGTCAGGTGATCGAGCGTCGACAGACGACGGGCAAACGGATAAGGATGTTCGAACGACAGCGACGCTGTCAGGCCGAAGCCCAGATGCTCGGTCACCAGCGCCATGGGCGGAATAAGCTGCAACGGATCATTGACCGGCACCTGCGTGGCCTGGCGAATGGCCGCCTCACCGTTACCCCGATAAACATCGTAAATGCCCAGCACATCGGCAATGAACAAACCATCGAACTTGCCGCGCTCAAGAATTCTGGCCAGATCGGTCCAGTATTCCAGGTCCTTGTACTGCCAGGAGCGATCACGAGGATGAGCCCAGAGGCCAGGCGACTGATGGCCGACGCAGTTCATGTCGAAGGCGTTGAGGCGAATCTGACGAGACATACACTTACTCCTGAAGCTGCGGCGGAACCACGCCGTTGAGGCGTTGATTGCCGATAACCTGGTAGTGCCAGCGCAGCGGTTCACGACCGGTCGGGGCGGGCAATGACGAGCGTTTGCCGGTCAATTCGTACTGAATATTGCCCACCGCCTGCAATGCATCAGCACTGGCGATGACCGCCTCACTGCTGGCGACAAGGCGCTGCTCGGACGAGCCATCCAGCCTCTGGGCGCGCTCAAGCAGCGCGGCAGCAACCTCCAGACGAATCTGCAGGTCTCCGACTTTGCTGATCACATAGGGGTCATCGACAATGCGTTGCAGGTCACTGAGCGGCCACGGCTGAGCGTGCTCACGCAGGTAATCGAGGGTGTCTTGCAAGCCTTCGCGCGCCTGACCAAGGTCTTCGGCGGCGACCTTCAGTTGTGCGGTAATAGCGGGATGCGTCATGGGCGTACTCCTTGATCAGTTCCAGGCATGGCGTGGCGGTGCAATGCCGTTGAGCACCTGATTGCCGATCAGGTGGTATTTCCAGCGCGCCGGGTCATGCAGCGTGTGGGTCCGCGCGTTGCGCCAGTAACGGTCCAGATTGAGTTTGCCCAGCACCGAGCGGGTGCCGGCCAGTTCGAACAGCTGGCTACTGGCGAGCAAAGCGATCTGTGTCGACAGCACCTTGGCCTGCGCGACGATTACCGAGGCCTGCGCGACGCTGGCTTCACTGGGTTCGGCCAAGGCATGGTCAATGGCCTGCCCGGCCTTGGCGAGAATCGCGTCGGTGCCATGCAGCCGCCACTGCAAGTCGCCGATGGTGGCGATGCTGAACGGGTCCTGCCAGCCGAAATCCTGCTTGCTGTCGATCCAGGGCCGCGCCAGCCGCGCGTGCTTGAGGGTTTCTTCGAATGCGCCATGCGCGATGCCGGTGTCCACCGCCGCCTGAATGATCTGCGAAATCGGCCCGTCGGCAGTCGGCTCATCGAATGCCCGGTGCGCAGGGATCACCGCGCTCGACGGCACGCGGACGGCGTTCAGGGTTGCCCCGCCGCTGGCGGTGGTGCGCTGGCCGAAGCCGTCCCAGTTGTCGATGATGGTCAGGCCCGGATTATCGCGCTCGACGAATGCAATGAAAGCCTGATTCTTCTCGTTGACCCCCGCCACTGGCACGATGTGCGCGAACAGCGCGCCGGTGCAGTAAAACTTTTCACCGTCCAGCACCGCGTGCTCGCCATCGAAGCGGATACGGGTCTGGAAGGCTCCGGCGTTCTTGCTTTTCGACTCGGAGAACGCATTGCCGAAGCGGTAACCGGCCAGTGCCTTGCCGAAATAGTGGCGCTTCTGCTCCTCGGTGCCGGTCTGCAGCAGGATATCGAGCACGCCCAGATGGTTCTGCGGGATCTGCCCGAGCGAAGAGTCGGCGGCAGAAATGATCTTGATCACTTGCGCAACAGTGACGTAGGAAACGCCTGCACCGCCATAGGCTTTGGGCACGGTAATGGCCCACAGTCCGCTGGCGGAAAACTCATCCAGCTCGGCGACCGGCAGACGGCGTTCGCGATCACGCAGCGACGCTTCCTCGGCAAACCGGCTGGCCAGTGCTGTGGCGACTTCGATGGCTTCGGCATCGGAAGCGATGACATGTGCTCTGGGCGGTGCTGCAGGTGGAATTGAGAGTGGGTTACTCATGGGCTGGCTCCTGCTCGTTGGCGACAGGTTGAAAACACTCAACACGCTTGACCTTGAACAGTGCACAGCCCGTGCCGTAAATTATTTTTCTTTTAAAACAGTCGCTTGCATTAGATTTAAGATTCTCGGCGGTGCCCCGCAGAACAAAATGTCCGAACACTGTTGCTGGGCGAACAGCGGGGATTCACGCTTGGGTCGCCGTGCCCAGATAGAAGTTCTGGATATCGTCACTCCCGGCCAGTTCCTGCGCAGTCCCTGAGCCCACCACCCGGCCGTTCTCCAGCACATAACCGAAGTGCGCGTATTCCAGGGTCAGATTGATATTCTGCTCGGCCACCAGCAGGCTCAGCCCCGCCTCGCGATTGAGCCGCGCCAGCGTGTCAAAAATTTCCTCGACTACCTGCGGAGCGAGGCCCATGGAAGGCTCGTCGAGCAGCAGTAAACGAGGCTGGGACATCAATGCCCGGCCGATGGCGACCATCTGCTGTTCACCGCCCGAGGTATAGCCGGTCAGCCGTTTACGCAGCAGGCGCAGCCTGGGGAAGTAGCTGTAGACCCTCTCCAGCCTGGCGTTGATTTCGGCCCGTGATGGTCGCGACACAAAAGCGCCGATCAGCAGGTTCTGCTCGACACTCAAGTGGGTGAAGCAGTGTCGACCTTCCAGCACCTGCGCCAGACCGTTTTTGACCAGTGCCGAAGGATCGGAATGGGTGATTGGCAGGCCCTGGTAGTGAATCCGGCCACTGACCACCTCGCCCCGCTCGGCACTCACCAGTCTGGAAATGGCCTTGAGCGTAGTGCTTTTGCCCGCGCCATTGGCCCCCAGCAAGGCCACGATCTGGCCCTGCCGAACCTGCAGACTGATCCCGCGCAACGCGAGGATGGATTGCTCGTAGAACACCTCGACCTGCTCCACCGACAGAATGGTTTCGGCAGCGGGCGCAGCATGCGGGATCAGGCTCATCGGGTTTACTGCTCCTTGCTGCAATCGCGCGGGGTAATGCCTTTTTCCTTGGCGTACTGCGCAGCCGATGCCTCGATGATGGGCCGCAACAAGGCACGATCAGCCTGTATCCAGTCGCTGATCAGGTTCCAGCGCTGGCCGTCCCATTGCTGAAAGCGCACCGCACCACCGCCTTCGTGGTCAGCGCACGACAGCTTCAATGGCTGTACCAGCCCTTTGGCACCCAGCGCCTGCAAGCGTGCGTCGTCAAGGTTCAAATGCTCAAACCCCCAGCGCACCTGCTCACCAGTCAGTGGCTTATTGCCGAATCGGGCCTGTGCAATGCGCAGCGCTTCGACATTGAGGATGCCGTTCACCACACCCAGGTTGTAATACACGGTGCCAAAACGTTTGGGGTCGGCCAGGTTGCCTTGGCCCTTGTCGAGCACCGCCGTCTTGATGCCTTGCAGCACCGGGAAGTCGGTCCCGGAGGGGTGCGTGGTGATAGAAATGAAGCCCTTGGCGGCTGCCCCTGCGGGAATCACGTCTTCCTCGGAATTGCTCCAGATGTTGCCAATGATGTGATCCACCGGAAAGCCAACCTTCTGCGCCGACTTCAGCGCCACCGGATTCATCACCCCCCAACCACGCAGGATCACCCAGTCGGGCTTGAGGCGACGAATGTTCAGCCATTGCGATTGCTGTTCGTTACCGGGGTGCGGCACTTCAAGGGTGGTCAGCTCGAAGCCGTAATTTTTTGCCAGGGTTTCCAGTACACCATTGGTTTCCTTGCCATACGGCGAGCCGTGATACAGCACAGCGATTTTCTTGCCCTTGAGCGACGCCAGGCCGCCTTCACGCTGACCGATGTAATTGACGATGGCCGACACTTCGGAGTACGGGTTCAACTGCAGCGGAAACACATAGGGAAAGACACTGCCGTCTGTGGAATCCGTGCGTCCGTGGTTGATGGTGATCAGCGGAAGTTTGTCGGCAGTAGAGCGCTCCAGCGTGGCGTAGGCGATGCCGACGGAAAGCGGATTGGTCGCCGCAGCCGGCGCACCGTTGAGCCCGCCTTTGAGACGCTCGTAGCACTCGACGCCCTTCTCCACCACGTATTCGGTTTCGCACTCCGACCAGGTCAACTTGACGCCATTGACCCCACCGTTGGCATTGACGTATTGCAGGTAGTCGATGAAACCACCGAAAAACCCGGTGCCGCCCGCAGCATAAGGGCCAACCCGGTAGCTCTGCAGCGGGAAATACTGCTCGTTGGCAGCCTGTGCCGTGGTAGCCAGACCACACCCCAGCAGGGCCATACCGAGGGCCAGACGCAACAGGGATTTTCGGTGTTTCATAGGCGCATTCCTTGAGGTACACGAGGTTTTTGTGGGTGAGTAACCAGTCAATAGCGCAGCGGCCAGACGCGTGCGCGCTGACGAAAGCGCAGCCAGAGACGCGCCAGCCCTTCGGGCTCCTTGATCAGAAAAGCGATGATCAAGGCACCGAAAAGCATCTTCTGAATGTTTTCCAGTTGCCCGGAGTCGATCAGGCCGACCGGCAACAAGGCGCTGAGGTTGCCGAGCAGAATCGGGAACAGCACGATGAACGCCGCCCCAAGGAAATTGCCTTGCACGCTGCCCAACCCGCCGATAATGATGATGAACAGAATCTGGAATGACCGGTTCAGGTCAAAACCATGCGGCTCGACCGTGCCCAGATAAGCGAACGCCCACAGCGAGCCAGCGACGCCCAGATAGAAACCGCTGATGGCGAATGCCAGAAGTTTGGCTTTGAACAGGCGGATGCCGATTACCGCAGCGGCGGTGTCCATATCGCGCACGGCCATCCAGTTGCGGCCCAGCTCCCCGCGAAGCAGATTTCTCGCCAGCCAGAAAAGCAGCACTACCAGCCCAAGCGTCAACAGGTAGCGGCCTTGCGGCGAGCTGAAATTCACCCCGGCGATGATCAGTGGCGGCGAGGTGATCACGCCCGACGCATTGTCGTTGGTGAACCAGCTGAAGCGGGTCAACACCCACTCGACCACAAACTGTGCGGCGAGTGTCGAAACCAGCAGGTAGAAGCCCTTGATCCGCAGGCTCGGCAGCCCGAACAGCAACGCCACCAGCGCAGACACCAGCCCACCCAGCGCGAAACCGAGCAGCAACGGCATGCCCGGCACGCGCAGTTGCAGGTTATAAGCAGCGAAAGCACCCACCGCCATGAACGCAGCCGAGCCCAGCGATAATTGCCCGGCGTAACCGGTCAACAGGTTCAGCCCCAGCCCCGCCAGCGACAGCACCAGAAACGGAATCAGGATCGCGCTGAACCAGTAATCGTTACCCAGCAACGGCATTGCGATAAAAGCGAATACCAACAGGCTCCACAGCCCGGTGCGGTCCTGGCGCAGACGAAACACCCGGCGTTCATCCGCGTAGCTACTCGCCAATTGTCCGGTTTCTCGATAAAGCATGGCATTGATCCTTGATGAAAGTCAGACGCGCTCTATCGCCCGCTCGCCGAACAGGCCGGCAGGACGAACCAGCAGAAACAACAGCGCCAGCACATACGGCACCCAGTTTTCGATACCGCTGCCGATGATCGGCCCCAGGTAAATCTCGGCCAGCTTCTCGGCTGCGCCGATGATCAGACCGCCGACAATCGCGCCGCCAATCGAGGAAAAACCGCCAATGATCAACACCGGCAGCGCCTTAAGCACCACCAGTGACAGGGAAAACTGCACCCCCAGCCGCGCCCCCCAGAGCAGCCCGGCCACCAGTCCGACAAACCCGGCCACGGCCCAGACCACCGCCCAGATGCGTGGCAAACGGATACCCACGGCCAGCGAAGCCAATGGGTCGTCCGCCACTGCACGCAACGACAGACCGATACGAGTACGGTTGAACAGCAACGACAGGGCAATCACCAGCGCCGCAGCCGTGCCCGCCGCGAACAGGTCGAACTGCGAGAGCAACATGCCGCGAATTTCCAGTGGCTCGTCAGGGATGCCCAGCTCCAGGCCGTGAACCTGCGCCCCCCACAGCGCCTGGGCCAGGCCTTCGATCATGTACGACAGGCCAAGGGTGGCCATGAACAGGATGATCGGTGGACGATTGACCAGTGGGCGCAGAACCATTCTTTCGATCAACAGCGCCAGCACCACCATGCTGGCCAGCGTTGCCAGAAACGCCCAGAAAAACGGCACACCCCGCTCCAGCAGGCTGACAAACGTCAGCGCCGCGAACAGCACCATCGCGCCCTGAGCGAAGTTGAACACCCCCGACGCCTTGTAGATCAGCACAAACCCAATCGCCACCAGCGAGTACATGACACCTGCCAACAGCCCGCCGATCAGCACTTCAAAGAAGAATTCCATGGTTTATGGTTTCCCGACCGAAGACGAACGACGCGTGCCGAGATACGCAGCGATTACCTGAGGGTTGGCGCGAACCTGCGCGGGTGTGCCGTCCCCGATCTTGCGACCGTAATCCAGCACCACCACATGGTCGCTGAGGCCCATCACCACACCGATGTCGTGCTCGATCAGCACCACAGTGACGCCCAGCTCACGATTGATATCGCGGATGAACTGACTCATCTCGTGCTTCTCTTCGGCATTCATTCCGGCCATCGGCTCGTCCAGCAACAGCAGACGCGGTTCCGCCGCCAGGGCGCGGGCCAGTTCGACACGTTTTTGCAGGCCATAGGAAAGTTTGCCCACCAGTGCATGGCGCCACGGGTGGATGCGCAGAAACTCAATCACCCGCTCGGCATGCCGGCGTTGTTCGTCGTCTTCGGCAGGTGCCCGACCGATGCGCAGCATCTGCTCAAGCCAGGTACTGCGCCGTTTGAGATTGCGCCCGGTCAACACGTTGTCCAGCACACTCATGCCCTTGAACAAGGCGATATTCTGAAAAGTACGGGCTATACCGCCCTCGGCCGCTTGGTGCGGACGCATCCGGCGGCGCGTCTGGCCGGCATAAGTGATGGAGCCGCTTTGCGCCTGATACACGCCATTGATGACGTTGAGCAGCGAACTCTTGCCCGCACCATTGGGGCCTATCAATGCGCAGATCTCGCCTGTAGCCACCGAGAAACTGATTGAGGTAACAGCTTTAACCCCTTTGAAAGATAAGGAAATATCTTCAAGTTCCAACAGCGTCACAGGCGCCAGCGCACTCAAGACGGCACACCCAGTAGTGCTGGCGCATGCGGCATATCATCTGCCGGTTCTTGCGACTGATTGGCCTGGCTCGCTGCCCCCAACCTGATTGGCCTGATACCCAGCGCCGTAAAAAACGCTTCGCTCTGTGGCGTCAGCGCATCGCCTGCCAGCAATGGTTTAGCCAGCCGACTCATGCCCAACACGTCCAGCAGCGGGCGGCGAATCAACCAATAACCCAGCCAGCGCCGCACGGCACCCGGAGCAGGAGCCATCGCCCATTGATAAAGCCGGTGGCTGATGCTGCCTGGTAGCGGCAAGCGCTCCCTGACCCAGAGTTCCAGACGTGCGTAGGACTCGCGAGTGCCCAGCACCAGGGTGGGCCCCAGTTCGCGACGGTCGTTGTCGCGAGTGCCAAGGGCCTCGGGAAAATTCAGGCAAAACCCGGCAACCAGCCAGGGTGCCAACAGATAGCGCGCCTGCCCGCTGGCGGCAAACACTCTGGCGGCCAATGCCTGATCCTGGCTGGAAAGCGCATGCCTTTGCGCCAATTGCCTTGCGTCCGAAAGCAGAACTGCATGACTCAACTGCAGGTCCGGCTGCCAGTCGACAGCGGGAAAGACAAAGGCCGCAGCCCGGCTCTGGAGCGGATCGGCAACGTCGCCAGCGGGTCCGTTCAACAGTCGGGCATAGTCGATCACCCCGCTGTCATCAGCCTCAGTCAGGCCGCGCTTGTCCAGCAACACGACGATGCCCGGTGAGGCGACGCGCACCTGGAGAAGCGCTTCCAGCCCGTCGACCACTGCAAACTCCGGCGACTGGCCTGCCAGCCATGCGCGGTTATCCAGCGCCGGGTCGAGCAAGCTGACGCTGCCCCCAAGCCAGTGCGCCGCCAGCGTCAACAACAACGCTTCGGCTCGCGCCTCGCTGATAATGAACAGCCTGTCGGCCGGGCCGAACCCGACGCACTTCAAGGCAGCAGCCAAGCTTCTGACGTCAATGGCCAGCTCGCCCCAGCTACGTTTCTGCCAGATACCGAATTGCTTGTAACGCAAGGCCGTCTGTTCAGGGCGGCTTTGAGCCTGCTGTAGCAGCGCCTGGGGCAATGAGTCGCACATGTTGCGCTTCCGTCGATAAAGAATCGATGAAGCCATAGCAGCGAGCGTGCCAGTCTAACAACCTTATTAATATCAATAAGTTGCAACGCCTGAATGAGTTTTATCACTGTGCGGTTTGCAGACAAGCTGTTGCGCGGCTGTTGCCCGGACAACAGATGAATCCGCCAATTAAAATAAAATCTATAAAAATCAGTTAGTTATATTCAGGCATAAAGCATGCAGAGATCTGCACGAACCCACCCGGCCCATGTGCCGATCTCTTCGCGTTCAGGAGTACCGCATGACTCAATCAACCGGCTCAAACCCTCTCTCGCTGGGCACCGATTACGAAACTCTGGCCAACCGGTTCCGGCCGATTTTCCGCGAGATCGGCGCTGGCAACGTCGAACGCGAGAAAGCCCGCGCCCTGCCCTATGAACCGATTGCCTGGCTGAAGAAAGCCGGTTTCGGCGCTGTGCGGGTGCCCATTGAATACGGCGGTGCGGGTGCTTCGGTCAGCCAGCTGTTTCAACTGCTGATAGAACTGGCCGAAGCCGACTCGAACATTCCGCAAGCCTTGCGAGCGCATTTCGCCTTTGTCGAAGACCGCTTGAATGCACCACCCGGCGCCGACCGGGACACATGGTTTGCACGCTTCGTGGCTGGGGATCTGGTCGGCAACGGCTGGACCGAGGTAGGGGCAGTGAAAATCGGCGATGTGATAACCAAAGTCAGCCCTCAAGGCGATGGCTTCGTGCTTAACGGCACCAAGTTTTACAGCACCGGCAGCATTTTCGCCGACTGGATCGACGTCTACGCCCAGCGCGCCGACACTGGAGCCGATGTGATTGCGGTGGTGGATGCCAGGCACGCAGGCGTGCGTCACAGTGACGACTGGGACGGGTTTGGCCAGCGCACCACCGGCAGTGGCACCTCGGTGTACGACAATGTGCCGCTGCCTGCCACACATGTCATTCCGTTCGAGCAGCGTTTTAAATACCAGACGGCGTTCTATCAGCTGGTGCTGCTGGCGGTGCTGGCAGGTATTGGCCGAGCCGTCGAACGCGACATCGCGCATGAAGTGCGCGACCGCAAGCGCATCTTCAGCCACGGCAATGCGGGCAGCGTCAGCCAGGACTCACAGGTGCAGCAAGTGGTTGGCCAGATCGCCGCCCAGGTCTACGCCGCAGAGGCGGCCACCCTGCGTTCTGCCGAGCCTTTGCAACGCGCTTATGTGGCACGCTTCGGCAATAATCCACAGCAGGAAAAAGACGCCAACATTGCCGCGGAAATCGAGACGGCCAAGGCGCAGGTCATTGTGTCGGAACTGGTGCTGCGCTCTGCCACCGAGCTGTTCAATGCGC
This sequence comes from Pseudomonas syringae group sp. J254-4, assembly GCF_032586855.1. Classification (NCBI taxonomy): domain Bacteria; kingdom Pseudomonadati; phylum Pseudomonadota; class Gammaproteobacteria; order Pseudomonadales; family Pseudomonadaceae; genus Pseudomonas; species Pseudomonas syringae group sp. J254-4. Next base: position 11,061 of record NZ_JAWHOO010000008.1, read on the forward strand.
TGGGCGCGTCAGGCGTCAGCGTCAACAAGGCGCTGGATCGCCACTGGCGTAATGCTCGCACAGCGGCATCGCACAATCCGCTGATCTACAAGGCGCGCATTGTCGGTGACTGGCGCATCAATGGTACCGAGCCGCCTTTTGTCTGGCAGATCGGCAGCGGTACCGGCAAAGCCTGAGGCGTAAGGTTACGCCGCGTTACGCAACAGGTGGCGACTGGCAAAGCTGAACGCCAGCACCAGAAAGATCAGCACCCCGGTCGCTACCTGCTGCCAATAGAAGTTCCAGCCGATCAACAACAAACCATTGGCGATGACGTTGATGAACAGCACGCCCAATAACGTCCCGACAATGTTGGCACGCCCATGGCGACTCAGCGTCGTGCCGATGAACACCGCGCCAATGGCGTTGATCAGGTAGGCATTGCCCGACATCGGCACGTAGGCGTTGACCGTGGAGCTGAGCAGGATACCGGCGACCGCGCAGGCCAGAGCGCTGGCGACAAACACCTGTACGGCAATGCGCCGGGTAGAAAGCCCTGAGTAATACGCCAACTGCGGCTGCGTCCCCAGCGCAAGCATTTCCCGCCCCAAACGGCCACGCGCCAGCACCAGCCCGTAAAACCCTGCCAGCACCCCGACCACCACCAGAGGCAATGGCACGCCCAGAATCAGTACACCGCTAATGCCCGGCAACGCGCCCTGAGCTATGTAGATAGGTTGACCACCGTCGGATAACAGCTGCTGCACGCTGGTGCCGATAAACAATGTACCCAGCGTCGCCAGAAACGGCGAAATACGCAGCCCGGCGATCAGCGTCGCATTAAACGCGCCCGCCGCGCCGCCTGCCAACAAGGCCACCGCGATGGCCGCGCCCAGACCGTGGCCGCCATTAAGCGTGACGACAAAGCCGAGGCTGGCAAAGTCCAGCGCCGTTCCCACCGACAGATCGATGCCGCCGGCAGCAACTGCCCAGGTCATACCGACGGCCACAATGGCCAGCAACACAAAATTATTCAGCACCAGGCTCGACAGGTTGCCCCAGCTCAGAAATCCCGGTGCATTGATGGCGAAAAACAGCAGGATGATCAGCACCAACAGCGGCAGGACCGCAGGCAAAAGGCGCGGCAGGAATTTCACCAGTGTTGAAGAAGTGTTCAGGGTCAGCGTATTCATTGTTCACCCTCCCGGCGGCCCAGCGCCCCGGAAAATGCCACCACCAGCAGGATCAGCACGCCTTGAACGCCATTGACCCAGAAATTGGAAATGTTCAGCAATTGAAAGCCATTGATCAGAAAACCCAGCAGCAACGTCGCCAGCAAGGTGCCAGGAATGTTGGCGGTCAGGCGCCGCGAGAACACCACGCCGAGAAAGGCAATCGCCACCACTGACAGCAGCATGTCGCCGGAGCCGGTGGTGCTGCCACTGAAAAATGCAGCAGAGCAGAACGCCGCAATGGCGGCGCAGCCACCGGCAATCAGGTAGCTGGCGAACACATGGCCCTGCAGATTCAGGCCGGCAGCAGTTGCCGCTTGCGGGTATTCACCGATGGCATACAGGCGCAGGCCAAACGCGCTGTGCTGAATCAGCAGCCACAACAGCGCTGCAACACTCAGCAACACCCACGCCAGCGCCGGAATGCCCAGCCAGGCGCCGGAAGCCAGACTGTCCAGCAGCGCGGAATCGGTAGCCAGTACGGTGTTCTGGGTCAGCACCAGCTCCAGACCTGCAATCAAATTCATGCTCGCAAGCGTCGCCAGCAACGGCGGCAAGCGTAATAACACCACTGCCAGACCATTGAACGCGCCAACCAGCAGACCACAGGCGAGCGTCAAACCAATCGCTTGCCAGGCTTCGAAACCGGCGTTGTTCAGACTGCTGTAAACGGCTGCGCACAGACCGAGATTGGCCGCCAGCGAGAGGTCCAGCCCGCCGCTGACAACATTGGAGCCGCCACCGATAACCACACATGTCAGGCCCAGCGCCAATATGCCCAGCACGGCTGACTGGGCGAACACGTTGCTGATGTTGCCGATGCTGAGAAAGTTGGGCGCGCTGACCGCAAAGCCCAGCAGTATCGCCAGAAATACCAGTAACGAACCGCGCTGTGCCAGCCGTACCAGCCAGCGTTGCGAGGGATCGCCGACCTGAATGACTGATGTTTCAAGCGTGGACATGGCGGGTCTCCTGGAGAGTATTTTTACCGTCATGACGGCTTTCGCTGGCACCGGTGGCGCAGGCCAGCAACTGGTCACTGTCGGTGCTCGACGAATCGAATTCGCCCGCAATATGCCCCCTGTGCAGCACCACAATGCGCTGGGTGATGCCGATCAGTTCCGGCAGGTCCGACGACAGCACCAGCACTGCTGCACCGCCTTCAGCCAGCCGGGCAATCAGCCGGTAGATTTCCACCTTGGCACCAATGTCGACACCCACACTGGGCTCATCCAGCAGGTACAACGTCGAGTGTCGACTCAGCCATTTGGCCAGGGCGACCTTTTGCTGGTTGCCACCACTGAGCAATTGAACCGCCGCATCATGGTCTGAGGTCTTGATCGCCAGTTCACCGATCAGGCGCTGACTTTCCCTTGACTGCGCAGCACCGTCGAGCAATCCCCAGCGGCTGAAGCGCCCGAGGCTGGCCAGGGTAATGTTCTCCAGCACCGAAAGCGCTGGCGCTACGCCATGCGTGCGGCGCTCTTCGGGGACCAGCGCTATACCGTTGCGCACCGCATCACGAGGGGATTTCAGGCGCAACGGCTGACCATTCAACAGCACGTCGCCACGATCCGGCTTGAGCAGCCCGAACAGGCTCTTGAGCAGTTCCTTGGCACCCGAGCCGACCAGCCCGGTCAGGCCCACCACCTCGCCACTTCGCACGCTCAGGTCAACGCCGTTGTAAAAGCGCCCTGCTCCCAGCCCGTTCAATTGAAGCACTGGCGGGCCGGGCTGCGTCTGCGCCCGGAAATATTGCTCACCCACGTCACGATTGACCATCAACCGGGCGATCTGCGCGGTGCTGACATGCGCGGGATCAACCACCGCCACATCGCGTCCATTGCGCAGCACGGTGACCTGATCACATAACGATTCGATTTCCTGCAGGTAGTGAGAGATGTACACAATGGTCAGCCCGTCGTCGCGCAAGCGCCGGACAATGGCCAGCAACCGGTCCACCTCCTGTTTCACCAGTGACACACTCGGCTCGTCGAACACCAGCACCTGCGGTTTGGCCAGCAGTGCGCGAGTGATCTGCAATATCTGTCGCTGCGCGCTGTCCAGATCGCGCACCAGCGCCCCGCTCGGCAGGCGCATGGCAAAATAATCATCCAGCAACCGGGCCGCTTCGCGCTCCTGAGCGCGTCGGTCGACAAACAGACCGCGTTTGATTTCCTGCCCGAAAAACAACGCCTCACCGACGCTGAAGCTGCCCGGCAGCAAGCGCTCCTGATGAATGAAATGCACGCCCGCGGCTTCAATCTGGCGCGGAGTAAAGCTGTCGAACTGCTGGCCATGAATGCTCAAGCTGCCCGCATCGGCGCGATGAATACCGGCGAGGACCTTGATCAGGGTTGACTTGCCTGCGCCGTTTTCGCCAACCAGCCCATGAATGGTTCCGGCCTCGACCCGCAGGTTGACACCATCCAGTGCCTGAGTGGCGCCAAAGCGCTTACTGATGCCCTGCAAGTACAAGGCCGCCGTTGCCCTCGTAACGTCTGCAATCGCTGCTCTCATGGTCGATCTCCTGCGTCAGTTATCACCCCTGAGTTCCTGCACTTGCGGCAGGTTGGCGGCCGTGGTCAGCAAGGTCGGCACCTGAGTCTCTTTGGGCAGATCGCGTTGCCCGGCCAGGTAGCGAGCGACGTTCTGCACCGCGGTCTTGCCGATCAGGGCCGGCTGCTGCGCAACCACGGCACCAATCGGTGAGTTCTCACGGCGCATCAGTTCAAGCACTTCCGGGGTGCCGTCAACGCCATAGGTCTTGATTTCAGTTCTTCCGGCGTCGATCAGTGCCTTGCTGGCACCCAGCTGGGGAATGTCCCAGGCCGCCCAGATCGCCGAAACACTGCCTTTGGGGTACTTGTTAAGCAGTGCCGAGACTTGCGAGTAAGCGTCTTGAACCGTGTTGGGAATGACGTCACGCAACTCCGGCTCGATGATTTTCAGTTCCGGATGATCCTTGAGCGCCAACTTGAGCTGGTCGTAACGAATGGCACACACCGGCACACCATAAAAGCCGTTGAATACCAGCACGTTGCCCTTGCCACCCGCGTCTTTGATCAGTTGCCCGGCCAGTGCCTTGCCGGTGGCAATATTGTCCGAGGTGGTGTTGTTGAGGCTGTATTGCGATGGCGCATCAATGGTGAACAGCGGAATCCCCGCCTTGCTGATGCGCTTGAGCCAAGGGTCGATAACACTGAGGGTGCCGAGAGTCTGGATCACTGCATCCGGCTTTTGCGTAACCACGGTCTGCAGTTGATTGACCAGGTTCTTGTCGTTGCGACCTGCATCAAGCGTTATAGGCGTGCCGCCCAGGCGCTTGACCTCATCCACCTGCGCCTGAAACGTCTTGATATCGAAGTAGTGACTGGTACCGGTCATGCTGATCGCGATGCGCTTGCCCGCCAGCGAAGGTACATCGCTGTCATCGGCATATGCCGTCGCGACAAGGCTGGTGGCCAACAGGGTCAGCGCCAGGGCGCGCCCTATTGCATGCAGACGGGTTGGCTTATAAATCGGGACGGCATCAGGCATTCGGGTGGCTCCGCTGGCTCAGGAAAACAATCCTGATCAGCAGTGCACAGGTCATGCCCAAAGCCCTGCGGTTACGCTGGCAACGGCGCAGAGCCTGGCTTGCAGGCTATTGCGCCGAATTGCGTCTAGGCTGATAGCCGACGCTTCAGGCCCAAGGCGGCGAACACATTGTCGATTCGCTGTTGTCCGGGCAACAGCAAGGTCATGCCTGACTGCTTAGCCAAGCTTGAACTGCCTAAGGGTAGTAGTCAGATCACTCGCCAGTTCGGCCAGCGACTGACTGGCACTGCCGGTCTGGCCGGTGCGCACTGCCGACTGCGCCGACAAGTCACGGATTCGAACCAGGTTGCGATCCACTTCGCGCGCGACCAGCGCCTGCTCCTCAGAAGCGCTGGCGATCACCGTATTTCGCTCATCGATGACCATGACCGAACTGGCGATACTGGCCAGCACGGCGTTGGCCGACTCGGCCTGCTGTTTGGTACGTTGGGCCTGCTCGGTACTGACTTCAAGCGCCACCAGCGTGCTCTTGGTGCCCTGCTGGATGTGCCCGATCATGGTCTCGATCTCACGGGTCGACTCGCTGGTGCGATGAGCCAGCGCGCGAACTTCGTCCGCAACTACGGCAAAACCCCGCCCTGCATCGCCAGCCCGTGCCGCCTCGATGGCGGCATTGAGGGCCAGCAGGTTAGTTTGCTCGGAGACTGCGCGAATAACATCCAGGACCTTGGTGATATCCAGCGTGCGGGTTGCCAGCGCCTGCGCCTCGACCGACGCGGTGCCGACATTGCGCGTCAGTTCAAGGATCGACTGAACGGTTTGATTGAGCTCTTCCTGACCTTCGCGGGCCGACACCGAAGAGGCTTTGGATTCTTCCGAGGTGGCCACCGCATTTCGCGCTACTTCGTCGACCGCCTGGCTCATCTCGGTAACGGCGGTGGCGGCCATTTCTATCTCGCTGTTCTGCACCACAAGATCAGCGTTGCTGTTGACCATCAGCACACTCATTTGCTCTGTGGCCGAGGCCAATTGGTGAGCGGCATCGCCCACCTGGGTCAGGGTCTGGCTCAGATTGCCGCGCATGCGCTCCATCGATTGCAGCAAAAGGGCCGCTTCATCAGTGCCCTCACGGTTGATTGGGCTGGGGCGCAGGTCGCCCGCAGCAATGGTTTCCGAGCTGTGCAGCGCCTGACTGATCGGCACTGCCAGACTTTTGGTCAGGCGCCAGGCGAGCAATACGGTCAGCAACACCGTCAGAAACATAACCCCCTGAGTGACGATCAGGGCGTTTTCATACACCGACGTCGCTGCAGCGCTGGATTCGGCTTCGGAGTCATCATTGATCTTTTCCAGCTTGCCAAGGGCGGCTTCGATACTTTCCGCCATGGCCTTCATCTCGCCCCAGACGAGCGCCCTTCCGGCCTCTGCCTGATTCTCGTTGATCAGCGTATAGACCTTTTCGCCACGCTCGATGTAGCCCTGATAAGTGCTCTTCAGACCCTCTACGAGCGCGCGCTCTTCATCATCGGTGATCAGCGGGTCGTAGGCCTCTACGGCCTTTTGAAAACCGGCCTTCCTTTCAAGGAACTCGTTGTGAGCCTGAGCTACCTGCCTGCGCAAGATCATGCGTGGCAAGCATTTTGGCCACGGTGGTGCGGGTTTTCTCGACCGCAAGGGCAATATCGTCACCCAGCGCAATCCCTGGAAGCGCGTCGTTTTCGATTTCAAGCGATTGCTCACGAATACCGTGCAATTGCTGAATGCTAAAAATACCAAGCCCGAACACCAGCACCACCATCAACGCAAAGCAGGCGGAGGTCCGCGCGGCTATTTTCAGCTGTCTCAGCATGTTCAATCCCCTTCCCGTGGCTGACGAATAAATTAGCACCGTCATTTCTATCGGCTGATCGAGAAAAAGAATGAAGAACGTCGAATCAGAGCCGTGCCACTGCTATTCAGGGCCCACTTCAAGGAAACCTTATGGTAGGTTTCGCGACGCTCGATAACCACGAGATGACGGGTCTTTTCAACCTTCAGACTGACTTACTGGAGTTGCCATGAAACATTATTACGCTGCCGCATTACTTGCCCTTGCACTGCCCGGTGCTGCTCACGCTGGCGACGCGCTGGTCAGCTACCCCGCTATCATCCAGGCGTTGAACACCGGAGAGTCGGTAGCTGTGGCGATTGATCTTGGGCAATGCAAGTCCTCGGTCGCGGGTGCCGAGCCGTCCAAAACCAAAGGCGGCAAACGCATTGATGCCTACCGCATCACTCCCGACGGCACCCTCGCGTTCTCGGACAGCCACTTCACCCTCGATCGCGATAACAAGCCCATCGAGCAGTTCATTCGCTACCAGATACGCTCTAATGGCAGTGCCGTATTCAGCATGACGACGCTGAGTGTTCCCGGCTACCAGCAGGTCGGCAATCCGGTGAGTTATGAATGCGCGATCGGCAAAGGACTAAGCTTTTTTGCCAGCTAGTAACGGTCACGCCACAACCAAATGAACCAGACATATATCCGGCGTGGGCGACAGACCGTCCTCACGCCCATGGAAGTAACGCTTGAATTGCTTATTGGTGGACAATTTCGAGCACTTCAAAGCCGACTGATAAACTGAGAATGGTTGAACCCAGCCTGCACGCAAGCCGCCCTGTCAGACTGACCAGTCTCTGGTTATATACATAACCAGCAAAAATGATTTAAACGCCATCACGCCGACCCGCCAAGTGTCAGCGACAAGGTTTATACCTTGATAACACACTTGACACTTGCTTTCACACCCACGCGCTTCTTTGAAGGCTCTCTATATCTCGTTAACCTGATAAATACTGACACGCAGGCGGTCATCCCCGGCTTTTATATTTAATCTGCCGACGTACAGGTTTTTCTGCAGGTAATCATGAGCGCCGGAAGGAACGCTGAACTGTTTGCTGCACGTGCACCGACAGCGCGATTCGGCGAATGACGCGCGGTCCGTTTCATCGAAGGCCACGAGCCCTTCTCCGACGACATCTATCTTTATTCCGTCGTCAGTCAGCAAGGTGTAGTACAGGCTGAATCGTGCAAGGTTGTCATCCTGGGGCACGAGAAAAAGGCTGCCTCCCGGAAGAACCTGCCCCTGCAATCGATCGCCGTTGAATTCGCCTCCCAGTACCTCACCGCTGCTACGCTGCCCCCGCTGAGGATTGCAAAGCGCTTGCGGCGTATCGATACGCAGGTGAGCAGTCATTATTTCATGCAGTTGCATCGTATCCATCCCTCTACCCCTCATCTTGCATGTGGCGATTTGCGCTTCGACCATAACTGTACCGAGGTGTATCTTTTAGCCCGTACATCGCATGCTGTCAATTTAAATGTACCGACCGGTACGCTTATAGGATTAGGATAAGCGTCTATAAAGCAGTATCGTTTTGCCACTTTCGATAAGGCGCTTTGGCTCGTATCAAGCGCAAAAAAAAGCAGTAATTCTATTCCGCAGGCCCATTTAACAAACTGGTTAATATGGCCCGCTGCTCAACTAACAGTACTGGCCAAATGAATCCACCCGGCCAACTCATAGTTCACTACTTACTAAACGAAGTTTAATCCGCGCCTGCCAAAAACCTGTTTACATGAGCGCTGTCAAATTTTCTGACAGTGTCTTACAAGGAGATACGAAATGACCTATACCGTAAAACAGTATGGATGGATTCGCGATCTGCCTGATCATCGCGATCATCTTTATGCGGCGCCGACAACGGCGCTGGCGGCGCTTCCACACATGGTTGATCTGCGCCACCATTGCCCGCCCGTATACGACCAGGGCCAACTGGGCAGTTGTACCGCGAACGGTATTGCCGGAGCGATTCAGTTTGATCGCATGAAGCAAAAGCTGACGCCGGCGTTCGAGCCCTCGCGGTTGTTTATCTATTACAACGAACGGGTCATTGAGCATACCGTCGATTCGGACAGCGGCGCGATGATACGCCACGGAATTAAAAGTGTAGCGGAGCAAGGTGATTGCCCTGAAAAAGAGTGGCCTTATGACATTGAAAAGTTCGCTGTCAAACCTCCGGCTGCCTGCTACAAAGACGCAAGAAAATACAAAGCGGTGTCCTACCAGAAAGTTGCGCAAAACCTCAACCAGATGAAAGGCTGCCTGGCGGCAGGTTATCCGTTTGTCATTGGTTTTTCCGTCTACGAGAGCTTTGAAAGCAAGAAGGTCGCCCAGACCGGGCATGCCCCGATGCCGGGCCCTCACGAAAAGATGCTCGGAGGGCACTGCGTGTTGGCAGTGGGTTACAACGATGCCCATCAGCATTTCATCTTGCGCAACTCATGGGGTACTGGCTGGGGCATGGAAGGCTACTTCACCCTGCCCTACAGCTATCTGCTGGATGAAAATCTGTCCACCGACTTCTGGACGATAAGGGTCGTGGCTGCCTGACCTTCTCAGGCACCTGGGCATTGCACTGCCGCATTGACACATTGCAGGTACTCTCGCGGCGTGCAACCAAATTCCCGGCGAAATACCGTGTGCAGGTATTGCGCCGACCGGAAACCACAATCGCGGGCGATGTCGGCAATTGCGCAGTCAGTGTTTTGCAGCCCGTGTGCGGCAGCGGCCAGTTTGAAACGCAGGATCTCGTCATGCACGCTGCAGCCCCGCACCCGGCGAAAGTGCGCCTCCAGCGACGAGCGCGAAACGCCCACATAAGCCGCTACCTGCGCGGTCTTGATACCCTGGCACGCGTACTGCCGGATAAACAGCAACGCCTGCATCACATAGGGGTCCCCCAACGGTTGATGCAGACTCGAAGCCTGTACGTTGACAGCGTCCGGCGGTATCAGAATGTGGGTGCCCGAAGACGGCATGCCGTGCAGCATCTGGTGCAGCAGGCGCGCGGCGGTTCGGCCCATGGTGTCGGTGCCTTGAACCACCGAGCTCAACGGCACCCGCGTGAGGGTTCTGGTCAACGGATCGTTGTCGATGCCGATCAGCGCCACTTGTTCGGGCACAGCAATTCCGGCAGTCAGGCAGGCCTGTAGCAACTGACGGGCGCGGGCGTCGGTCACCGCGATGATGCCGATCGGCTTGGGCAGGCTTTGCAGCCAGGCGATCTGCTGTTCTACAGCGCTGTCCCAGAGCGGTGCACTGGTGCCTAAGCCGCGATAGACCTCGGCGTGCAGGCCGTCGCGCTGCAGCAGTCGACGAAAGGCCTGCTCGCGCTCCTGCGCCCAGCGATTGGCCTGAGCCTCAGGCAGACTGAAGCAGGCAAAGCGGGTCAGCCCGGCCACTATCAAATGCTCGTAGGCGGCCTTGATCAAGGCGTGGTTGTCGGTCGCGACATAGGGGATTCCCTTCGGGTAGGCGCGCTCATCCTGGTAGGAACCGCCTACCGCCACCACCGGCAGCCTGATGCCGGCCAATGCCTCACCAATCAGCGGGTCGTCGAAGTCGGCAATGATCCCGTCACCCTGCCAGCGCTCGATGCCTTTCAGGCGACAGAGAAAATCTTCCTCCAGGAACAGATCCCAGGACACCCGGGTACTGCTGAGGTAGTTACCGATGCCGCTGATGATGCCGCGGTCATAGATCTTGCTGCCGTTGAACAACAGTGCAATGCGGTGAACGGGGGGTACGGTTTTCATTATTTTTATGCCGGATTTTTATATCGATTCGATAAGCACTACGTCGCTCAACACAGACTAGGCCCGTAAAGGACCAAGCTCAATACTCAAAATCGCACTGTGCGTTGACGATTTTCATAATCAGCAGGCCCAAGGCCGTTGCTAGTATCGAGGCATCGCCAAGAACAATAAGGAAAACGCAGATGCCGTACTTCCCCGCCGTCGACAAGGTTCGCTATGAAGGCCCTGACAGCGACTCGCCCCTTGCCTTTCGCCACTACGATGTCGACAAACTGATTCTCGGCAAACCCATGCGCGAGCATTTGCGCATGGCGGCCTGTTACTGGCACACGTTCGTCTGGCCGGGTGCCGACATGTTTGGTGTCGGCACCTTCAAGCGCCCATGGCAAGGTTCCGGTGACCCGATGGAGCTGGCTATCGGCAAGGCCGAGGCAGCGTTTGAGTTCTTTTCCAAGCTGGGCATTGATTACTACAGTTTCCACGACACCGACGTGGCGCCGGAAGGCAGCTCGCTCAAGGAGTATCGCAACAACTTCGCGCAAATGATTGATCAGCTGGAGCGTCATCAGGAGCAAACCGGGATCAAGCTGCTGTGGGGCACCGCTAACTGTTTCAGCAACCCGCGCTTTGCCGCAGGGGCCGCCAGCAACCCGGACCCTGAAGTATTTGCCTACGCCGCGACTCAGGTGTTCAGTGCCATGAACGCCACCCAGCGACTCAAAGGGGCCAACTACGTCCTGTGGGGCGGTCGTGAAGGCTACGAAACCCTGCTCAATACGGACCTCAAGCAGGAGCGCGAGCAGTTGGGCCGCTTCATGCGCATGGTGGTCGAGCACAAACACAAGATCGGCTTCAAAGGTGACTTACTGATCGAGCCCAAGCCACAGGAGCCCACCAAGCATCAGTACGATTACGACAGCGCCACGGTGTTCGGTTTTCTGCAGCAGTACGGCCTGGAAAAAGAGATCAAGGTCAACATCGAAGCCAACCATGCGACCCTGGCCGGGCACAGCTTCCACCACGAAATTGCCACAGCAGTCTCGCTGGGGATCTTTGGCAGCATCGATGCCAACCGCGGCGACCCGCAGAACGGCTGGGACACTGACCAGTTCCCCAACAGCGTCGAGGAGATGACCCTCGCCACCTACGAGATTCTCAAGGCCGGTGGTTTCACCAATGGCGGCTACAATTTCGATTCCAAGGTCCGTCGTCAGAGCCTCGACGAAGTCGACCTGTTTCACGGCCACGTCGCCGCCATGGATGTGCTCGCCCTGGCGCTGGAGCGCGCAGCGGCCATGGTGCAAAACGATAAGCTTCAGCAGTTCAAGGACCAGCGCTACGCAGGCTGGCAGCAGCCTTTCGGAAAGTCGTTGCTGGCGGGTGAATTCAGCCTCGAGTCGCTTGCAAACCATGCATTCGACAACGAACTGAACCCACAAGCCGTCAGCGGTCGGCAGGAATTGCTGGAAGGTGTGGTCAACCGCTTTATCTACTCCTGAAACCAGGCAGAACGGACGCCGCATTGACATTATTACGACAAATCTGTGCCCGCGGCGTCCGACAACGTTCTACAGTTGCACCGGCATTACACTGCACATCATGAAGTGTCTTTCGAACAACAATAAAAGGACGCACCCTATGAACACCCTGAAACGCACGCTGCTTGCCAGCGCTCTGGCCTTGCTGTCCCTGCCGGTCATGGCCGACTCCGCCCACCCGAAAATCGGTTTTTCCATCGATGACCTGCGTCTGGAACGCTGGTCACGCGACCGTGATTACTTCGTTGCGGCAGCGGAGAAACTGGACGCCAAGGTCTACGTACAGTCGGCGGATGCTAACGAGCAGAAACAGATATCGCAGATCGAAAACCTCATCTCTCGCGGCGTCGATGTGCTTGTCATCGTGCCGTTCAACGCCACCGTGCTGACCAACGCCGTTGCCGAAGCCAAGAAGGCCGGAATAAAAGTGGTGTCTTATGACCGGCTGATCCTCAACGCCGACATCGACGCTTACATCTCCTTCGATAACGAAAAGGTCGGCGAAATGCAGGCCGGCGGCGTACTGAAAGCAGCGCCCAAGGGCAACTACTTTTTGCTGGGCGGAGCCCCCACTGACAACAACGCCAAGATTCTGCGCGAAGGTCAGATGAAGGTGCTGCAGCCAGCCATCGACAAGGGCGATATCAAAATCGTCGGCCAACAGTGGGTGAAGGAATGGAACCCCACGGAAGCCCTGAGCATTGTTGAAAATGCCCTGACCCGAAATAACAACAAGATCGATGGCATCGTTGCTTCCAACGACGCCACCGCCGGGGGCGCGATTCAGGCGCTGGCCGCACAGAAACTGGCCGGCAAAGTGCCTATCTCGGGGCAGGATGCGGACCTGGCGGCGGTCAAGCGGGTCATTGATGGCACCCAGACCATGACCGTCTACAAGCCACTGAAGCTGATTGCCAGCGAAGCCGCCAAACTGTCGGTGCAACTGGTGCGCAACGAGAAGCCTGCCTTTACCGCGCAGTACGACAATGGCAGCAAGAAAGTCGACACCATCCTGCTAACCCCGACACCGTTGACCAAGGACAACATCGACCTGCTGGAGAAAGACGGGTTCTACACCAAGGCGCAGATGGGCGGCCAGTGAGCTATCGATAATTAGTCGATAGAAAGCCTGGGCCTGTGCAGCACGGCTGCGCAGGCTCAGGCACGCCCATGAATCCCCGTGTGAGCCCGTGCCATGTCCGACTACCTGTTGCAAATGAACGGCATCGTCAAAACCTTTGACGGCGTCAAAGCCTTGAACGGCATTGACATCAAGGTCCGGCCCGGTGAGTGCGTCGGCCTGTGCGGCGAAAACGGCGCGGGCAAGTCCACGCTGATGAAGGTGCTGTCGGCGGTTTACCCCTACGGCACCTGGGAAGGCGAGATTCTCTGGGACGGCCAGCCGCTCAAGGCGCAGTCCATCAGCGAAACGGAAGCAGCCGGGATCGTCATCATTCATCAGGAACTCACGCTGGTGCCTGACCTGTCGGTGGCCGAAAACATCTTCATGGGTCATGAACTGACGCTCCCCGGTGGGCGCATGAACTACCCGGCCATGATCCACCGCGCCGAAGTGTTGATGCGCGAGCTCAAAGTGCCAGACATGAACGTGGCTCTGCCGGTTTCCCAGTACGGCGGCGGTTATCAGCAACTGGTGGAAATCGCCAAGGCACTGAACAAAAAGGCGCGCCTGTTGATCCTCGACGAGCCGTCCTCGGCCCTGACACGCTCGGAAATCGAGGTGCTGCTGGACATCATTCGTGACCTGAAAGCCAAGGGCGTTGCGTGCGTGTACATTTCGCACAAACTCGATGAAGTGGCGGCCGTGTGCGACACCATTTCGGTGATCCGCGATGGCAAGCATATCGCCACCACCGCCATGTCGGACATGGACATCCCGAAGATCATCACCCAGATGGTCGGTCGCGAAATGAGCAACCTTTACCCTACCGAACCCCACGAGATCGGCGAGGTGATTTTCGAGGCGCGAAACATTACCTGTTACGACGTCGATAACCCCGGACGCAAACGGGTCGACGACATTTCGTTTGCTCTCAAGCGCGGGGAAATTCTCGGCATTGCCGGGCTGGTCGGCGCAGGTCGCACCGAACTGGTGTCCGCGCTGTTCGGTGCCTACCCGGGCCGATATACCGGTGAAGTGTGGCTGGATGGCCAACCTGTCGACACACGCACGCCGCTCAAATCAATCCGCGCGGGCTTGTGCATGGTTCCTGAAGACCGCAAGCGTCAGGGCATTATTCCGGACCTGGGCGTTGGTCAGAATATCACCCTCGCGGTCCTCGACAGCTACTCGAAAATGACCCGCATCGACGCCGAAGCCGAGCTGGGCAGCATCGACCGGGAAATCTCGCGCATGCACCTCAAGACAGCCAGCCCGTTCCTGCCGATCACCAGCCTGTCCGGTGGCAATCAGCAGAAAGCCGTGCTGGCGAAGATGCTGCTGACCCGCCCGCGCGTTCTGATTCTCGACGAGCCCACCCGCGGCGTCGATGTGGGTGCCAAGTACGAGATCTACAAGCTGATGGGCGCGCTGGCGGCCGAAGGTGTATCGATCATCATGGTCTCCTCGGAGCTGGCCGAAGTGCTGGGCGTGTCCGACCGTGTGCTGGTGATTGGCGAAGGCCAGTTGCGCGGCGACTTCATCAACCATGAACTGACTCAGGAACAGGTACTCGCCGCAGCCCTCAGCCACCCCGATGCCCCTGACAATAATGCCCGGAAGACCGCATAGATGAACCAGGTCAAACAGTTCTTCACCCGCTACAAAATGCTTGCGCTGGTGATTGCCATCGCGGTGATCTGGCTGTTCTTCAGTTGGCAGACCGACGGCGGGTTTCTGACCCCGCGCAACCTTTCCAACCTGCTGCGGCAGATGTCCATTACCGGCATTCTGGCGTGTGGCATGGTACTGGTGATCATCAGTGGCGAGATCGACCTGTCGGTGGGTTCATTGCTGGGCCTGCTCGGTGGCCTGGCGGCGATTCTCGATGTGGTCTACCACGTGCCGCTGCTGGCAAACCTGAGCGTGGTTGCGCTATGCGGGCTGATGATTGGCCTGGCCAACGGCTACATGACGGCCTACCTGCGCATTCCCTCCTTTATTGTCGGGCTGGGCGGTATGTTGGCCTTTCGAGGCATTCTGCTGGGGATCACCGGTGGTACGACCATCGCCCCGGTATCGCCTTCGCTGGTTTACGTTGGCCAAGGGTATTTACCGCACTCTGTCGGCACAGGGCTTGGCGTACTGTTGTTGGCGCTGACGTTGTTTCTGACCTGGAAACAACGGCGCAACAGAGCACTGCACGGGCTGGCGGCACACTCGATGATTCGTGATGTGTTACGCGTGGTATTGATCGGCGCTGTGTTGGGCGGGTTTGTCTATGTGCTCAACAGCTACGACGGAATCCCCGTTCCGGTGTTGCTGTTGCTGGTCCTGCTCGGTGTGTTCAGTTATGTCACCAGCCAGACGGTTTTCGGACGTCGCGTCTATGCGGTGGGCAGCAACATGGAAGCCACGCGGTTATCCGGCATCAACGTACAGGCCGTAAAACTGTGGATCTTCGGCATCATGGGCGTCATGTGTGCCTTCGCCGGGCTGGTCAATACCGCACGCCTTGCTGCAGGCTCGCCCTCGGCCGGCAACATGGGCGAACTGGACGCCATTGCCGCCTGCTTTATCGGCGGCACGTCCATGCGCGGCGGCTCGGGCACTGTCTACGGTGCCCTGCTTGGCGCGCTGGTCATCACCAGTCTCGATAACGGCATGTCCATGCTCGACGTCGACAGTTACTGGCAGATGATCGTCAAGGGCGGCATCCTGGTGCTGGCGGTGTGGGTGGACGTCAGTACCCGGGCCGCACGGCGATAGTCGAGCAACTGACGGCACTGAATCAAGCGGGTCTGGCCGCGATGGCTTCGACCTCGATCAGCGCACCGGGCAATGGCAGCGCCACTACCTGCGAAGCGGTGCGCGCAGGTTTCAAGGGTTGCTCGGGGGTGCCGAAAAACTGCGTGTAACCGGCCTGCAGTCCCGCAAAATCAAGCTTGCCGCCGGTTTCCTCGGCCCCCACCAGAAACACTCGTAACTGCACGATATCGCCCAGGTCAAGATCCTGTTGCCGGAGGATATTGCGCAGTTTGTTGAACACCGAAACGCTTTGCACTTCAGTGTTGCCATAGGCGGCAGGCGTGTCCGCGGGAGCGTGTGGGTCGGCAAGGTCGGGTAAAGTGCCGCTGATGAACACCAGGCTGGCCGAGGCAGGCACGGTCACGGTTTGCGAGATTGGAAAATCGCCGACGCTGGTGCGTTGAATGCTGTCGCTCATGGTGTCTCTCCCCAATGGATGTTGATGCTGCGATAAAGGCTCACGACGCCGCGAGGGCCGCCGTCTGCCGTTGCTGGATGACCCGCTCGGCCAGTTGACCGACCACATGGCGCGCCGAATTGGCGGCTGATTCCTGCCAGATACCCACGCCGCTCTGCACCAGCCCGTCGCCAGCGAAGTAAACCCGGCCATGAGGTTCATCCAGCAAGGCGCTGGCGTCGGCCGGGAAATGTTCGCGTTGCAGCCACGGGCCTTCGCTGTAAGGAATCTGCTCCCAGGACACGGCCAAGGGGTTACGCAAGTGATGCGAGTAACCGGGATGCAGCAGTTCGACCGCCTCTCTGGAGGCTGCGTATTGCGCCTCGAACGGTTTCGCGCCGAACACGTCGGCACCCTCCCCGGTCACGTAACCGGCGACGAGCAGGCCATCGCGGGTGTTCAAGTCATTGCTCGGGTACCACAGCAGGCGCGCCGGATGGTCGATCCAGGACAACCCGCCATAGGTGCGGTAATCGGTTTCCCAGAAGCGCGGGGATTGCCACGCCACCTTGGTCGCCTGATCGTTGCGGGTGCTCAGCAAAGCGGCCTTTACCGGATTACTGAAGTCGGTATCCAGCCTGGCCAGCAACGGCAACGGCAGGGTCGACACCAGATAATCGGCGCGTACTACCTGTTCACGGCCACTGTGTCTGTCGTGATAGGTGACCGCCACACCGTCTTCCAGTTGACGAATCTGGCGCACCTGCGCGCCCAGTTGCACCTGTTCGGTGAGGCGCTGGTAAAAGGCGTCGGTGATGCGGTCCATACCGCCGACCGGCTGAAACATGGTCGCCGAGAACTCGGGAAACTCAGTGTGCAGCAGCGCGCCCCACAGCTCGGGATGTAGCAGGCGCTCCAGCCCTACCGGCTGCGCACTGGTCGGCAATGCCCCCGGATGCGAGAGCGACTCCTGATGTCCGGAACGCAGGCTGCCCTCATAAGCCAGTTCCTGCGAGAGGTCGCCATACACCTGCAAAAACGCTAACAGGCGCTGACGCTCTTCGCCGCTCAACACATCGTCCAGAGCATCGCGCTGCACCGCCGTGGCCAGTAGACCCGAGAGGTGGCCGCGGGCATCGTTGATAGCCTGGCCGACAGTGAACGCGGGCTGTTGCAGGTCCGGGCGGACCTGAGCGCCATGGCTGCTGTTGACCAGCACTTCAAGCGGCACCCCCAGCTCGCTGCAATAGTCGAGCAGCGTGCGGTGCTGGCTGGGAATCCGCGCTGGCCCGGCATTGAAATACAGCCCGGGATCAAAGCCCACGGTCTGCGTGCGACCGTCCTTGTAGTCCACCTGATCGCCGCTGCGCAACGTCCAGTTGCGGCCGCCCACTCGATCACGGGCCTCCAGCACTTGCACAGTAAACCCTGCCCGCGTCAATTCCAGCGCAGTCACCAGCCCGGCGATTCCGGCACCCAGCACCAGTACGCGAGTGCCCTGCCCCAGCCCGTTTCCGAGTTTCAGAGGTTTTGGCCGCCGGTGTGATGAAGGCCCCAGCCCCAGTACCGCAAGCGCGTCCTTGACGGCTTTTTCGCCACCTACCGCAGCAATGCTGGAAAGTGCTTCACGTCGTGTCAGTCCCATATCATTTGCTCCCTTGAAGGCCTCAATCCGGTAAGCCGGGCGGGTTGATCAGCGACTTGTCGACGCGCTCCACATCCAGGCCCCAGCGCTGCAACACTTGCTCGTACTGCCCGCCGGCAATCGCGCCTTCAAGGGCGGTATGAATCGGTTTGACCAGACCGTTGTCCTTGCGCGTGGTCACTGCGATATCAGCCTGCAATGGCCAGCCGCCGTTAACCGTGCCGACCCGCTTGATGCCTCCGGTGATGGCGGCCGAGTAGGCATACACCGAATTGGGCCCGAACAGCGCATCACTGCGCCCCGACTGAATGGCAAGCTGCGCAGCCGCCTGATCATCGAAATACTGCAACAGCGCAGGCTTGATACCTGCCTTTTCGTTAGCCTCGTTCCACGCCAACAGGACCTTTTCCTGATTGGTGCCGGAGCCGACGATGATCTTCAGCCCCGCGATGTCCGACGCCTGTTTTATCTCACTGATTTTGCTGTTGGTCTTGACATAGAAGCCCAGGACATCCTGGCGGTAGGTGGCGAAATCGAAGCGTTTCTTGCGCGCTTCGGTCACGGTGACGTTACTGATGACTGCGTCGTATTTGCCCGAACTGACGCCCAGTGGCCAGTCCTCCCAACTGGTCTGCACCACGTTCAATTGCAGGCCCAGGCTGTCCGCCACCAGTTGCGCGGTGTCGGCCTCGCTGCCGATGGTGGTCTTGTCATCATTGGCCAGCAGCGCCAGGGGCGGCCCCGCCACACCGGAGACGGCCACGGTGAACTTGCCTGGCTGGGCAAACTTGAAGCCCGCCGGGATCTGCGCAATGGCCGCTTCGTTACGCGGTACATGAATGCGTTGTCGGTCAGGACTGAGGTCGACCGGTTGCGCGGTGGAAGCAAAAGCACTTTGCGCCACGCTGACGGCTATCGTCAGCAGGGCTACGCGGGCGGTATTCACTAGCATCAGCAATCACTCCTTGAAAGCGGGAAATTCACAGCACCTTGCCGAGAAAGGCAGCGGTGCGAGGGTGTCGGGGATGGTGGAAAACCTGTTCCGGCGGCCCTTGCTCAATCAACTGGCCCTCGCACAGAAACACCACGTGATCCGCCACTTCCCGGGCAAAGCCGATCTCGTGGGTCACTACCACCAGCGTGACACCCAGTTGCGTGAGCCCTTTGATGACATCCAGCACCTCGCCGACCAGCTCGGGGTCGAGGGCTGAGGTAGGTTCATCAAACAGCAGCACCTTGGGGTCCAGCGCCAACGCACGCGCAATGGCGACGCGCTGTTGCTGGCCTCCGGAAAGCTGGCGTGGGTAAGCGTCCACTTTGTCTGCCAGGCCAACCCTGGCCAGCAGTTCACCTGCTCTTGCCTGCGCCTCGGCCTTGCTCCAGCGTTTATGGGCCAACGGTGCTTCAGCAATGTTTTCCCAGGCAGTGAGGTGCGGGAACAGGTTGAAATTCTGAAATACGAAGCCGACCTCGATGCGCCGCTTGAGGATTTCGCGCTCCTTGAGCTCATAGAGCAGATCACCCTTACGCCGATAACCAACGTAGTCGCCGTCGATGGTGATGTAACCGCTGTCGATCTTTTCCAGGTGGTTGATGGTGCGCAACAGCGTGGACTTGCCCGAGCCGGACGGCCCGAGAATCACCGTGACCTTGCCCGGCTCAATGCTCAGGTCAATGTCCTTGAGCACCTGCTGGCTGCCAAAGCGTTTGCCCACGCCCTGGATCTGAATGCGCCCTGCGCGCACGGGTGCAGAGGCTTCACTCATGATGCTTCTCCTTCAACCAGCCGCGCACTCGCTGCAAGGGCGTGGGCGGCAAAACACGCGCCGTGCCACGAGCAAAGTGTCGCTCGACGTAGTACTGCGCGCTGGTCAACAGCGTGGTGATGATCAGGTACCAGACGGTGGCAACAATCAGCAGCGGAATCACCGCCTGGGTACGGTTGTAGATGACCTGCACGGTGTAAAACAGCTCTGGCAAGGCCAGCACGTAAACAATGGAAGTGCCTTTGACCAGGCCGATGATTTCGTTGAAGCCCGAAGGCAGGATCGAGCGCAGTGCCTGGGGCAGAATGATGCGGAAAACCCGACGCGAAGCCGGCAAGCCAAGGGCTGCAGCGGCTTCATGCTGGCCAGCATCGACACCGATCAGCCCGCCACGAATGATTTCTGCGGTATACGCCGCCTGCATCAGGCTCAAGCCCAGGACCGCCACGGTGAATTGACTGAGCACGTCGACCGTTGACCATTCGGCGAAGACCAGATCGGTAAACGGCACACCCAGTACGATGTGGTCGTACAGGTAGGCGAAATTGTAGAGAATGATCAACACCAGCAGCGCCGGCATCGAGCGGAAAAACCAGATGTAGCCCCAGGCCAGCGCCGCCAGCAGCGGTGAGCCCGACAGGCGTGCCAGCGCCAGCGCCGTGCCGAGAATGATGCCAAACACGGTGCTGAGCAGTGTCAGCAGCAACGTCTGGGCCAGGCCGCGCAGCACTGACGGCGAGAAGAACCATTGCCCGAACACGCCCCACTCCCAGCGCGGATTGGTCGCCAGCGAATGCACGATGGCGACCAGCACCAGTGCAGCGAATATCGACCCCACCCAGCGACCGGGATGCCGGGCGGGTACTACTTGCAACGCCTTGATCGGTGGTTGTGCTACCCGGCTCTGGCGCAGCGGGTACCGGCTGGGCTCGTCGATGAAGTCATAGGGTTTGGCGACAGTGGGCATGCTTGTTCCTCGCACTCAATGGGGGGTTTCAGGTGCTGGCCTTAAAAGGCGTAAGTCAGCCGGGTGTAGTAGTAACCGCCGGTAAAACCGTAGGGCGAATAGGTGCCGTAACTGCTGACCATGGTGCTGCTGGGAACCCCCTGTTTCCTTGGATAGATGTCGAACAGGTTCTTTGCGCCGATGGCAACGTTGAGGTTTTTGCTGAGGTTGTAGCCGAGGTCCAGATCGGTGATCCACTTGGCGCTGTACACCCGATCCAGATCGCGATTGGCTGAGGAATTGACCTCTTTGTAGGAACCGTAACGGGTCAGCGCCAGGTTCAGGTTGAAGCGCTCGATGCTCCAGTCGCCGCCCAGAATCAGTTTGGTACGCGGCTGCACGCCAGTAATCAGATTGCGGGCCTCGCGGTCCATCAGCTCATAGGACGTACCGAGGATAGAGGTGGATTCCTTGTAGCTAAGGATCTTTGTCTGGTTCCAGTTGAACGCCGCTGTCCACTTCACTGACCCGTACTGCCCAAGGTCCTGACGGTAGTTGCTGACCAGATCCAGCCCCTTGGTGCGGGTGTCGGCACCGTTGATGAAATACTGGCCGCCCGACGTCGAATCGATGCCGTTGTTGAGCAGCACCTGAGTGACCTCATCACCCAGCAGGGTGCCGGTCAGAGTGATGCGGTCACGCAGATTGATCACGTAGGCATCGGCGGTCAGGGTCAACTGATCGGTAGGCGTCAGGGTGAAACCGAGGCTGAAATTGGTGGAGCGCTCCGGCTTGAGGTCCTCGGCACCCAACGCTCTGGCGGCACCCGAGCCGGTCGGCAGTACGCCGTAATTGATCGACTGATACACGCCGTCCACCACGCCGTAAGTGGTCGAACGTGCACTGAACAGACTGTTGGCCAGGGATGGCGCACGAAAGCCATTGCTGACGGTGGCGCGAACGGCGAACTGCGGGGTGAAGTCGTAGCGTGTGGTCAACTTGCCGCTGCGGGTCGCGCCCACACCTTGGTTGTAATGTTCATAGCGCAGTGCGCTGCCGACATACCAGTCAGGCACAGGGTTGAAGCCTACGTCGACATAACTGGCGACACTGTTGCGCGAGGCGCTGCTTTCTTCATCCGGCGAAATGCCGTTGGTGACCTGCGCACCTGACGATGCACAGTTGCCCGGTGCGACGCAGTAACCACCGTTGGCATAGGATTCATAGTCGCCCGCCTGCACCTCATACGTGTCGCGTCGATGTTCAAGGCCGTAGGACACGTCGAGGGGCTTTTGCAGGCCGATGTCAAAGCCGCGCTTGAAGTCCAGATTGGTGGTCAGCTCGGTGGAAATCCACGTTCCTGATGTGAAGCTGTTGGGCGTGGCCTCACCCAGCGACGGGTTCTGGTTATGCGTGGTGCCCTGCTCCGCCTCGTTGCGCCCGTAAGTGCTGGACAGATCCCAGTCCCATTCACCAAGCGTGCCTTTGCCACCAAACGCAGCCTGAAAATCGTCTTCGTCGATGTACCAGGTCGGTGTGTATCCCGCCGGATAACCATTGGGCCCGGTGGTGATCGTATTGGTAATGGTCGGCAGGCGAAAATTCTGCCCCTGCTCGGCCTTGCGACGCGAATAGGTGGTGAAGGAATACAGACTGAAACTGTCATCGATCGGCAGCTCGGCGTTGTAACCCAGGGTCAGCAGATTGGTTTTCGGCGTGCCGTAACCGCCATACGTGGACTTGCCCGCCAGGTCGTAGGCTTGTTCGTAGCTGTAGCCATTGGCGCTGGCCTTGTTGTCGTCATTCTGGCTGCGGGCATCCAGCGCCAGTTGCACGATACCGCCGTCGCCAATCTCGAAGCCTTTATTGAGGCTTTGCTGCACGGTCTGCTTCTTGCCGTCATAACCGAGCCCGGCGTTGGTCACCGAGGTGCCGCTGGTGTCGGCCTTGAGGATGACGTTAATCACCCCGGCAATGGCATCGGAGCCATATTGAGCCGCCGCGCCATCGCGTAACACTTCGACATGATCAATGGCGCTGATCGGGATCAGATCGAGGTCTGCCGGCGCAGCGCCGGTGTTGATGCCGTTGATATTAAGAGTCGCGCTGGTATGGCGGCGTTTGCCATTGACCAACACCAGCACCTCGGCGGCACTCAAACCACGCAAGTTGGGCGCACGGGCAATGCCGCTGGCGTCCCAACCGGTTTTTTCCGGCAGTGTCAGAGATGGGATGACCGCGCTCAATGCCTCCATCAGGCCGGGCTTGCCAGTACTCTGTAATTGTTTGGCACTGACCACATCGATCGGCACCGGGCTGCTGGTCACGGTGCGCTGCTCGGCACCGCGATTACCGGTAACTACCACGGTGGACAAGGTGCGACGCTCATCCTCGGAGGTTTTTTCCTCGGCCTGAATCGTCCCTGACAGCAAAACGCTCCCTATCGCCAACGCCAGCGGGCAGTAGCCCAGCACGGCAGTCGAGGCTCGGGCACGGTGTAAAGCTTGCTTCATATTCACTCCAGACATGGCCGTCATTGAAGCCATGCATGCAAATCGCAAAGTCGGGCGTTCCTGCTGTCGTAGGGACAGCGCGGTACGCACGTTTCAGGCTGTGCAGGTAAAACCTGCGCGATGAGCTAGCGGTGGGGTGAGAAGCCGGTTGGCGGCAGAAGTGACGCGCAGCGCCTGTCAACAGCAGGGCGAGAGGAATAAAGCCAGTGGCAGGATTGAACAGGCAACATACGTTGAACTCCCTTCCAACGATTCTGCTTGAGGGGACTGGTTTATCCCTCGGTCATGGCGCACTCGACGGCGGCCTGATGCGCAGAATCCTGATAACGATTGGTACCATCCGAGGTAAGGGGTAGGCTGTTGAAACCAAACATAACGGAATCAATTTCGAAAATATAATTCTATTTGGTCATAAGCTAATATTATTATTTTTGATTTATATTTATTTTATTATTCAAAAATAGCATTTTCACTTCTCAGGTGTCTGACTGACAGGAAGACCCGATTATCAGGCCGGGCTTCCCAAGGCTGCTTTACTTTGAGAGCAACAACTCAATCAGCTCATCCGCGCCTCTGGAAATACCCGCCTGCGCCGCCGACAAACGCCCGAAGGTCGAGCTTATGTCATAAACCTTTGGATATTGCCGAGTGACATAGGACTCCAGCAGCCGCGAAGTGGACGCATCGTAGATCTCGACGGCATAGCTGACGGCCCCCGTAAACATACCTTCACGGTCTCTGGAGGCCTGAACGAGGTTATATGACCCCATGCCGATATCGAATCGGGAGAATGTAGACAGCCCGGTAACAGTGGTCTCGGCCCCGGTCAGGGTGAGGCGAATGCGCATTGTCCCGCGTGAAGGTGTGTCGGTGAACCGGAAATGCTTGCCCAGGGCTTCAGAGAACCTGACTGTCATGTCGTTGGCCAGGACGGTCTTTTCGTTGCGCTCCAGGTCTGAAAATTGCGCATCCGCTCCCGAGTAGATCACCACAGGTTCAAGCATTACTTTATCGTATTGGTTCCAGTTGACTGACGTCGAGTACTTGAAGGGAATACGACCCGAGCTGTCCTGTTTGTTGGGCCGCATTTCAAGTGATGACTCGATTCCTGAATAAGGCGACGGCTCGTGACTGGCACACCCCGTGACCAGAAAAACCAATAACAACAGCCCGGCCAACTTCATGTTTTTAACGTAGTGCATGCAGAACTCTCCAGCGTGATCAGGTTATTGAAATTCAAGCACTCACCATCAATCCCCGAGCCCGACTACTATCAGGCACGCACCGTCAAGGGCAGTACCTTTGAAGGGCACTGGTAATATCCCGGGACTGTTTATCCAGAAGCACGTTTTCCAGGGGCACTGTATCTCGGAGCACTCTCTTGCCTGATGCAGGGCCATCCATGATCGCGACGTACCGCGTTGCACGGCATTTAATCGATCATCATCAGACTGCTCTGCGAGGCGCTGCCGGACTGTTCTGGATATGTGTCAGTCTGCAATGAACTGCGAGACCACCAAAACTGTACCGACGTGTATAGTTTTAAACCGTTGGCGATGGGTCGTCAACCTAAAATGTACACATCGGTATGCTTTTGAAGAGTTCACCATTCGCATCAAGCGGGCTGAACCCGTCAGACCCTTGAACGGCAATCATTCCAGATTCCGCGAATCAGATCCTTGAGTAACAGTGCCTCGCTCCAGCGATCTGAAATTTCGCGCCCGTCACTCCCTGTGATTGCATACGGGGGTGGGCCCAGCTCGCACGTGAAAGACAGGCTGGCTGGTTTATTCGGTCGAGCCAGCCAATCTTCAATACCGTAACGCCACCAGGCTGAAAACCGCTCAAGCCAGGGGCGGTGTTGTGCAAAGCTCAAAGGCACCTGCACTTGTTCACTATTGGCTATACGGCCGTGAAAGCCCCAACTATGGCGCAAGATGCTGTGAATGTGCTCGTCGTCCTCGGCCGTCGCCGACTCGGGCAACTCCCGACCTACCACGTAGTGAGACAAATCAGCCAACAGTTTGAGGTCCGGCATCTGCTCCAGCACGTCGAGGGTAAACAACAGATCACTGGTAAGGCGGTAACGGTGAGTTTCCAGCAGAACCGGAAAGTCCACCTGCTCGGCCAGACGCTGCCAGCCCTCGATCAACGTGATCGCCTGGGCCAGCGTCCGCGGACGTGCATCGGCCTGCAGAGTCAGGTGGTGACAACCGTAGCGGCAAGCAACTTCAAGCGCCCTGTCCAGATCGGCTACTGTCTGTGGGAATAGCTGACCTTCAATCTGTAAGCCACGGGCCTCTGCGGCGGCATGCAGCCGCATGACATCGGGGGCATGCCAGTAATGGTCGGTGAACCCGTCAAAGCCGGCGGCGGCAATTCTGTCCAGTTGCACCTCGATGGGAAGGTCACACTGGCCACGATGGTCCTGCATGGCCCATAGCGACTGAAATACCAGAAATGTGTCCATGTCAGAGCCTCAGCAGTTGTTTGAGCGAACACTTGGGGTCGTTGAGCATGGTGACGCTCAGCGGAGTTCTGGCAACGATCAGGCGCTCACACAGCTTGATATCTTTGGCAACGCTGTTGCCCAGCGCCAGGCCACAGGCACCCTGCAGTCGTTGTTGCGCATCCAGGTAGAACAGCAACCGCCCACCGCAGGCCAATGCGCGGCTGGCTGAAGGCAGGGGCTGCGTGGTTACACCGACTGTCTGCACGCTCCAGTCGTACTGATCGGACCAGAAGCCGGGCACCTCCTGGAACGGAAGATCGTACCCCAGCATATTCAATGCGCTGTGGCGCCCCTGCGCTTCGGCGTTGCGCCAGGTCTCCTGCCGCTGATATACCCCCTCCGGGTGCAGGCGATACTCACACACATCACCGGCGGCGAAGATGTCCGGGGCGCTGGTGCGCAGTCGATCGTCGACACGAATCCCTTGCCCCACGGCAAGGCCAGCCGCTACTGCAAGCTCGATGTTCGGCTGCATGCCAACGCCGACAACCACTGCGTCACAAAGCACACTCCGGCCGTCGACCAGCAGCACTGACTCGGCGCGCTCATTGCCTTGCACGCCTTCAAGCACGACATTGAGTTGTACATCGACGCCGTGCTGCCGATGCAAATCCAGCAATGCCCGGGACACTTCTTCAGGCAAGACGCGCCCGGCCAGACGAGGGCCTGCTTCGAGCAACGTCACCTGGCAGCCTAGAGCCCGCGCCGTCGCCGCAACTTCAAGGCCAATGAACCCGGCACCGATGATCACCAGGCGTGAACCGTGGATCAAGGCACCCCGCAACGCCAATGCTTCATCGTGGGTGCGCAGGTAGAAAACATTGCTCAGGTGCCTGGGGATCTGTGCCAGGCAACGCGCCCTGCCCCCGGTCGCCAACAGCAATCGGCTGTAAGGCAACTCATCGCCGTCAGCCAACTGCAGGCGATGACCCTGCGGGTCGAGGCTCTTTACCGGATTGTCGGTCAGATGCTCGATACCCAGCTCAGTGAGGCGCGTGTCCGCACACAGGCTGCAACCGGCCAGGTCCACGGAGCCTCGCAGCACGCCCTTGGACAAAGGTGGACGCTCATACGGCACGTGCGGCTCGGCGCCGATCAGTATCAGTCGGCCGGCGTAACCCTGATCGCGCAAGGTCAGCGCTGCACGGCCACCTGCATGACCCGCGCCAACGATAATCAATGGAGCATTCATGGCATGCACTCCTGATTTTCAGTCACTGACCGCAAGCAAAACCCGCCCGGCTTCGACCCGTACGGCAAAGGTCTTGAGATTGACGCACACGGGTGCTCCCAGGGCTTTGCCATTGCGATAGTCGAAGCGGCCGTTATGTTTAGGGCATTCGATGACGTGATCTATTACCAACCCGTCGGCGAGGTGAATCTTTTCGTGGGTGCACAGGCCCGCCGTGGCGAAAAATTCGTTGTCGGCGGAACGGTATACGGCATAGGTATGCGGGCCGTGATCGAAGCGCATGACGTCTTCTTCATCAATTTCGCCCACGGCGCATACATCAATCCATTGATTGTTCATGGTTTTTCTCTCTCGTTCGGGAACAACCGGAAAGTGTCAGCCGGAGGTCGCTTCAGGCTGGGGACGTGCGGCGGTGGCAGGCGCTGAAGCATGTGACACCTGGCGCTTGATGAAGTAGGTCGGGTCGCGGCGCTGCCTCAGGAGGGTTGGAATAATTTCCTTGAAGGCTTCGCCGAGGCTGGCATAAGGCGGCGGACAGTCGTGGCGGATCTCTTCATGAAGTTGCGCCAACGCGTGATACGGCACCATCGGGTACATATGGTGCTCAAGGTGATAGTTCATGTTCATGTACAGAAAGCGCAGCACGCGGTTCATGTAGATAGTGCGGCAGTTGCTGCGATGATCGAGCACGTCTTCAGCCAGCCCCACATGTTGAGTAAGGCCGAACAGGTAAGACAGCCAGCCGCCATAAAGCATGGGCAAACCGACGTACATGAGGGGTAACCAGCTTTGCAGATACAGTGCCGCAGCAACCACTCCGGCATAAATGGCGAGCCAGATACGCGCGGCCAGAAACACTCTGGGCCATTCGGACACCGGGATGAAATCCTTCTCTTGCTCGCTCATGTGCGCAAAAGCATGTCGGCACACGCCGCCCATTGTTTTGATCAGCAAGGGAATCTGAAACAGGCTCAGGAACATCATCACAAGGCTCGGCGGCCGTGGCTCGACAATTTCCGGGTCGCGGCCTACCACGATAGTGTCGGTATGGTGCCGCGCATGGCTCCAGCGCCATACATGTGGCTCGAACATGCACATGAAACTGGCCACCTGGTACAACCCGTCATTCATCCACCGGGTTTTGAACGCGGTGCCGTGGCCAGTCTCGTGCCAGCGCGGGTTGGAGGCTGTTGCGTAAAGAACGCCGTAAGCCAGGAAGAACGGCACACATGCCCAGGAACCCCAGAACCAGTAGCCGCCAAAACCGCTGACCAGCAGCGCCAGCAACCAGATTGCAGTGTCGAGCAAGGCCGGGCCGTCGCGGCGCTGCATCAATTGTTTCATGCGTTGACGAGAGATGGGCGACTGGTACCACTCGGCAGATACCAGGCCTTTTTCCGCTGCACGGGCAGCTTCGGGGCCGGTCAGGCTATAGTCGCGCTGACAGGCTGCAGTGTCTTGAGGCATTGTTATTATTCTCCGCAAGTGTGAGGTTTCAGGAACTTTGCGTAAGAAAATATAGAGAGCACCCACCCCCCTCTCAAGGCCTTGAATACATTCACTATCAAGCTATCATCGAGCATCTGCGGTGCTTGATAGTTTTCTATCAAGCCGCTTCAAGGGCATGTCATGAATAACAATAAGCGCCCCACCATCGCGACTGTTGCCGCGCAGGCAGGCTTGAGTGTCGCGACTGTCGATCGCGTGCTCAACGCCCGCGCTCCGGTAAACCCCGCTACCGCCGAGCAGGTGCTGAAGGCCGCGGAAGCAGTGGGTTATTTCGCCGCACGGCTGATTGCGCAGCGCATTGTCGAGCAACGTCCCACTTACCGTTTCGGCATTCTGTTGCTGAACACCGCCCAGGCGTTCTATGCCAACCTCGCTCAGGCCATTGGCCAGGCCGCGCAACGTCGTATCGGGGCCAATCTGACCTGCCAGTTCGAATACGTGACTGATCGCAGCCCGGCCGCCATCGTTGCCCAACTCGAACAACTGGCAGTGCAATGTGACGGCCTGGCGGTGGTCAGCTTCGCCCACCCGTTGATCAACGCTGCTCTCGAACAGATTCGCCAGGCTGGCGTCCCGGTGATAGCGCTGCTTTCAGACATTCATGAGAAGGCCGATGAGCCTTATGTCGGTCAGAACAATTATCAGGTCGGACGCACCATGGGCTGGCTGCTGGCCCGTACCTGCGGTGCTCGCAAAGGCAGCATCGGCATTTTGCTTGGCGGCCATCGCTTTCTTGGCCATCAGGCGCGGGTTGAAGGGCTACACAGTTACCTGGCAGAACATGCGCCGGGGTTACGTCCTCTGGTGCCGCTGATCAACCTCGACAACTGTGATATCACCGAAGAGGCGAGCCTGGAATTGCTGGGCAATCATGACGATCTGCGCGGGCTGTGCGTGGTGGGCGGTGGTGGCGACGGCATCATCAGTGCCCTCGCGCAACTGCCCAGACGTCCAGCGCTGTGCTGCATTTTGCAGGAGTCCACCAAACTGTCGCGCCTCGCACTCGCGAACGGGCTGGTTGACGTGGTGATCGACTCCCAGCCTCTTCAAATTGCCGAGGCACTGGTAAATCTGCTGATCGAGTTGCAGACCGTCAACAGCTTCGATCCGCTCAGGCACCGGGTGTATGTACCGCTACAGATCGTGACCTCGGAGAATACCGACGCCTGATCGGCGTCAGAGCCCTCGAAAATCGGCGGCATTCAAGCCGAATCGACTCATTTTGTTGTACAGCCCGCCGCGGGAAACGTTCAGCTGTCGAGCAGCGAGGCGAATGTTGCCTCGGGTGCTTTCGAGCGCCGCAATAATCGCGTGCATTTCGTGGGTGCCAAGGTCATGGGCCGCCAAAGGCACTGGCAGCCGGCCCGGCACCGCGGGGCCGCTGCGCTGCCTGATTTCAAGGGGCAGATCGGCGGGCTGGACGAGCTCACCCGTGGCCAGATTGGTCGCGCGCTCAATGCTGTTTTCCAGCTCTCGCACGTTGCCCGGCCAGCTATAAGCCACCAGCAATTCCAGAGCTTGCGCAGAAAGCCCCAGCACTGACTTGCGCAATGAACGGGCACAACGATCAAGAAAATGTTGCGCCAGCAAGGCAATGTCTTCCCGACGCATACGCAGCGGCGGTACGGTCAGGTTGAGCACGTTGAGTCGGTAATACAGATCTTCACGAAAGGCGCCTTCGGCCACTGCCTGACTCAAGTTACGGTGAGTGGCGGCAATGATGCGTACATCCACTGGTCGCGAGCTTTTCGCCCCGACCCGGGTTACTTCGCCCTCTTGCAACACCCGTAACAGGCTGACCTGCGCGTCGAAGGACATGTCGCCGATCTCATCAAGAAAGATCGTGCCGCCATCGGCCAGTTCGAACTTGCCCGCCGACCCGCCTTTAGCCGAACCCGTGAATGCGCCCTCGACATGGCCGAACAGCTCGCTTTGCACCAGGTCCCGGGGAATCGCGCCACAGTTGACCGCTACAAAAGGCCCGCTATTGCGGTCACTCGCATTATGGATCGCCTGGGCGAACAACTCCTTGCCGGTGCCGCTTTCGCCAAGAATCAAGGTGGTGGAATCGCTGCGACTGGCGATCCGCCCGAAATGCACGGCATCTGCAATCGCCCGTGAACGGCCCTGAATGGTCTCGAACGTGTAACGGGCCTGAGTGCCGATAATTCGCCGGGTGATCTCCCGAATGCGCCGATTTTCTCGCAGCGACACCACGCGCCCGCCCTGCTCCAGTGGGCATACCGAAACCAGACAGGACAACTGGCTGAAATCATGCAGTTCAAAGGTGCAGTCCAGGTCCCGCAGCCCTTCACCGATACGCGCCAGAATCTGCTCGTTCAAATCACTGCGCCCCAGACGCTGGAACGGGCTGCCCAGCAAAT
This sequence comes from Pseudomonas syringae group sp. J254-4, assembly GCF_032586855.1. Lineage (NCBI taxonomy): Bacteria > Pseudomonadati > Pseudomonadota > Gammaproteobacteria > Pseudomonadales > Pseudomonadaceae > Pseudomonas > Pseudomonas syringae group sp. J254-4. Next base: position 41,780 of record NZ_JAWHOO010000008.1, read on the forward strand.
CCAGGCCGACCCGAAAAAGCTGCCGGGCATAGCGATTGAGCGCTTTTATACAGCCTCGTTCGTCCAGTACCACCAAACCTTCGTTGAGCACTTCGAGAACGGTTTGCTGTTCTTCCAGCAGCGCCTGCAAGGCCATTTGCCGCGAGACGGCCTCGGCCGCCGCCTGGACAGTGCCGAGCGTATGAAAATGGAACCAGCCAGGTTCTGCGGTCAGGGTCAGCATCGCCAGGGTCTTGCCTTGGGCATTGCGAATGGGCGCCGCAGCGCAATGCATCCGCCGCTGACGAAGGCCTGTACCGAAGTTTTCCTCTGCCAGTACATACACCAGGGAATCTTCAGCCAGGGCCAGCCCGGTGCAGTTGGTGCCCTGCACCGACTCCAGCAAGCGCGTACCTACCGGCGTCAGATCCAGCCCGCAAAAATACAGTGTGGTGCCCTCAGCATCGGTGAGGTTGATATGGCCTCTCGGGTTATAGGCAAGCAAGCCGCGCATCACTTGAGCTGCTGCGGCAATCAAAACCCGATTGGCCGTCAGAGTAGCCGCAAGGTGTTGAGGGTCGACAAACCGGTAGTCGCTGTCTTCCGGGTTCACGCCGCCTGCGATGCTGCGTCCCCAGGAATCCCAAATAACCTTCCTGACCGTCGCCGGGCGCTCGTCAACGCCACTCAGGCGCGCCCGCCAGGCCTGTTCCAGTTCAGGTATGGGACCGCTGTTGAGTGCAACCGTACCCAATGCTGTGAGGTAACCGAGGTCTTGCACGCTAAAGGTCGCAGACTGTGAGGGCATTGATGTATCCATGTTCATATAGTCGACATGTCAGTATAGACATGTCATTAAAATGAACATTGTTTGGCTAAAAATTATTAATAACACTTTAAAATCAATAGCTTAATTTGTGGCATAGCCTTTGCTCTTCCCCCTTTTACCCGGCGCGCTTACAGCCGGGAAATAATCGAACAACAATTAAAAAGGGTTATTTCATGAGCAAAAAAATTCTCCGCCTTGGTCTGATCGGTGCCGGTCGCATGGGCAGCTTCCACGGCCAGACCGCTGCCTACCACATTCCCGGTGCCTGCCTTGCAGCCATCGCCGACCCCACTCCCGGCCAAGCGTCGCGTCTGGCCGCAGAGTTAGGGGTAGATCGGGTCTACACCGACCCGCAGCAATTGCTGGACGACCCAGACCTGGATGGCGTGCTGATCGCTGCCCCCGCGCGCAGCCACGCAGAATTGGTCATCAGCGCGGCGCGGGCCGGCAAGGGCGTTTTTTGCGAGAAACCCATGGCGATCACTCTCGAGGAAGCCGACCGCGCTATCGCTGCGGCCGCCGATGCCGGCGTGCCCTTGCAAGTCGGTTTCAACCGTCGCTTCGCCAAAAGCTTTCGTACGGCTCATCTGAACGTGGTTGAGGGGCGTATAGGTACACCGCAACTGTTGCGCTCGTTAACCCGAGATCCTGCGCTGAACAATCCGGCAGCCTCGCCGCAATGGGTGATCTTTCTTGAAACGCTGATTCATGACTTCGATACCCTGCGCTACCTGAACCCCGGTGCCGAGGCAGTCAGCGTGTTCGTCATCGCTGATGCGCTGATTGCACCGGATTACAAGAACAATGGGTTTCTGGACACAGCGGTGGTGATGATCCGTTTCGACAACGGTGCCATTGCCACCGCTGAAGCCAGCTTTCAGGCGGTCTACGGTTACGACGTCCGGGGCGAGGTCTTCGGCAGTGCCGGCATGTTGACTATGGGCAACGTCAGTGAATCTGATCTGACCCGTTATCTGGCCAATGGCATACAGGCCGACTCCCAACGACTGGACACCGACCTGCTGCGTGACGCCTACATCGCCGAACTCAATCATTTTGCCGACTGCCTGCGTACCGGGGCCAAACCCCTGGCCAGTGGCGAAGATGCCCGAGCGGCGCTGGCCATTGCCCGCGCCTGCATCGAGTCGTTCCAGCAAGGCCGGCCGGTGGCGGTGTCACGAGGAGTCTGCGCATGAGCTCCATACCATTCACATTAGCGGTCAGCGCCGAGATGGTGTTCCTGGATTTACCCTTCACCGAGCGTGTCAGGCGTATTCACGAGCTGGGCTTCAGCGCCGAAATATGGAGCTGGGCCAATAAGGACATCGCGGCGCTGGCTGCCACAGGGGCGAATTTCACCTCCATGACTGGCTACACCCACGGCAATCTGACCGACGCAGACGCAATCCAGCACCTGCTGGACAGCGCACGCGAATCCCTCGCGGTTGCAGCCCGGCTCAATTGCCCGAGCCTGAACCTGCATGGCACGGGCCTTGACGACAAAGGTCTGCCCGTCAATCCGGTGGCTCATGTCAATGGACGCATGTGGCTGAGTGCCTGCAAAACGCTGGAAAAACTCGCTCGCCTTGGCGAAGAGGCAGGCCGGGTATTCTTGCTGGAAAACCTGAATACCGAGGTCGACCACCCCGGCACCCCGTTCGCTCGCGCTGAAGACACATTGGCCCTGATCGAGGCCGTGGGCAGCCCGCACCTGAAAATGAACCTGGACCTTTATCACGCGCAAATCGGCGAAGGAAACCTGATCGAACTCATCCAGCGCTCAGGCAGCGCCATAGGAGAAATCCAGGTCGCCGACGTTCCCGGTCGCCAAGAGCCTGGTACGGGTGAAATTCATTATCCCGCCATTGCCAGAGCGTTGTTCGATATGGGCTACACGGGTGTCGTCGGGCTTGAAGGCTGGGCCAGTGGCAACAGCGAAGCAGCACTGGAACGCTTCAAAAAAGCCTTCACCCTGACTTGAGGAACACCTTGGCAAGCTCTCGTGAAAAGCGCTGGAAACGTTCATGACAGGTCTTGGTGAACGTCACACATAACAACAAAAGGAAACGTCTCATGCCCTTCTGCAAACTGTTTATCGCCGTGCTGTTACTGGTTTCCAGCCAATGGGCTGCTGCGAGTTACCGAATTGGCGTCACGATCGCCAGAGTCGACGATAACTTCATGACCTATGTGCGCAGCGGCCTGGAAGAAGCTGCCCGAAAAGAGAATGTGCAGCTCCAGTTCGAGGACGCTCAAGGCGATGTGGTTCGCCAGATCAATCAGGTTCAGGGCTTTCTCAGCCAGAAAGTGGATGCGGTTATCGTCTTGCCGGTGGACACCGCCGCCACGGCAAATATGACCCGCGCAGCGGTCGAGGCAAAGATGCCGCTTGTCTACGTCAACCGTCACCCGGATGAGCGCGTCTTGCCCAAGGGCGTTACCACCGTGGCGTCCAACGACATTGAGGCAGGACAATTGCAGATGCGCTATCTGGCAGAAAAGATGGGAGGCAAAGGTACTATCGCGCTCATCATGGGTGACCTTGCGCAGAACTCGACACACGACCGCAGCGAAGGCGTCAAACAGGTGCTCAAGGACTATCCGGGCATAACGATCGTCGAGCAGCAAACAGCGGAATGGCAACGTAACAAAGGTATGGACCTGACCAGTAACTGGCTACTGGCGGGCAGAACCGTTGATGCCATCGTGGCCAATAACGACGAGATGGCCATCGGCGCCGCCATGGCGTTACAACAGGCTGGCAAAGCGAAGGGGGAAGTTGCAATTGTAGGCATTGACGGCTTGCCTGATGGCCTGGCGGCAATCAAACGTGGAATGCTGGCAGCCTCGGTGTTTCAAGACCCGAAGGCCCAAGCGACCACAGCTCTGCAATCGGCCATAAAAATGATCAAAGGCGAGCCGGTCGACGCCGAGGTCTGGGTGCCCTTTCAACTCATTACACCGGAGCAGGTAGCGGTGTTCGAGCAACATTATAAATAGTAGTCGGGAAGGCGAGTATCGAATGGTGGGATGGACGCCCTGACCAGATGAGTTTCGAAGTTCAGAGGCAACGCATGGCATGGGCTACCAAGCCGGGTATCGACACTGGCGTAGAAGGTGTGCGCTGGGTACAGCGCTGCCAATAACGATACCGCCTGGGTGAACTATTAAAGCGCTGACTGCCGGGTTTCTTACCCGGCAGGATGGCTGCCCTGCCGACGATTCAACCGACAGTGGCTTCCTTGACGAAGTCTTCGTAGGTGCGCAGCGGGTACCCGATAATGGCCTCCAGCCGGTCTACTGTTCCTTCGACTGCTTGAGGTAGCGACGGCTATATGGCTTCGGACGCCAAAACTGCTTCAGACAAGCAGAAGTACATCACAAGAAAGTAAACCCGGGATATTTATCGCAAAAACGAAAAAAGACGCCTAAGCGTCTTTTTTGTTAATCCCATATGCCTTTTGGGCATACATGGATTTAGATTTGGAGCGGGAAACGAGACTCGAACTCGCGACCCCGACCTTGGCAAGGTCGTGCTCTACCAACTGAGCTATTCCCGCATTGTCTTGATGACGGGCGCTATTCTAGCGTTTCAGAAAGCTGCGTCAAGCCCTTGATTCAAAAACTTATTTTTTTTCTGCCGTAGTCTTGAGGTGCGGCCATGCGGCTCTGAGGTATTGCACCATCGACCACAGGGTCAGCCCCGCTGCAACGAGCAGCAATGCGTAGCCGAGAATCACCCAGATCGTGATCGCAGGCGGGTTACCCAGCAGAATAACCAGCGCGAGCATTTGCGCCGCGGTTTTCCATTTGCCCATATTGGAAACGGCAACCTGCGCACGCGCGCCGATTTCCGCCATCCACTCGCGGAGTGCAGAAATCACGATTTCGCGACCGATGATCACCGCTGCGGGCAGCGTCAGCCACAGATTGGCATGCGCCTGAACCAGCAGCACCAATGCCACGGCCACCATCAGTTTGTCTGCTACCGGGTCGAGAAAGGCGCCAAAAGGCGTACTTTGTTCAAGACGGCGGGCCAGATACCCGTCGAGCCAGTCGGTCGCCGCAGCGAACGCAAAGACTGCACTGGCGGCCATGTAGCTCCAGTGATAAGGCATGTAGAACAGCAAAATGAAGATCGGAATCAATAAAACGCGTAGTACGGTGATCAGATTAGGGATATTCATCGGCACAACTGGCTACGAGGTGAGCGGGCATTCTACTCGCTGTGCAGGTTTGCATAAATCGACTCTGCCAGCTTTTTACTGATTCCGGGTGCTTTTGCGATTTCATCGATGCTGGCACGGGACAATTCCTGTAATCCGCCGAAATGTTTGAGCAGGTCACGACGCCGGGTCGGCCCGACGCCTGCAACGCCTTCAAGGGTCGAGGTGCGCCGGGTCTTGCCGCGCCGCGCGCGGTGACCGGTGATTGCGAAGCGGTGAGCCTCGTCGCGAATCTGCTGAATAAGGTGCAACGCCGGAGAATCGCCGGGCAGCGTGAATTCATGTGCTGCGTCGTTCAAGTAAAGGGTTTCAAAGCCCGCCTTGCGCGTGGTGCCCTTGGCGACACCGAGCAGAATCAGATCAGGCACCTGCAATTCATTGAGCACATCACGGGCCATGGACATCTGGCCCTTGCCGCCGTCCACCAGCAGCACATCCGGCAACTTGCCCTCCCCGGCCTTGATGCGGCTGTAACGTCGGGTCAAGGCCTGGTGCATGGCGGCATAGTCGTCGCCCGCCGTCACGCCTTCGATATTGAAACGCCGGTAATCGGACTTGATCGGGCCTTCCGGACCGAACACCACACAGGACGCTACGGTCGCCTCACCACTGGAGTGGCTGATGTCGTAGCATTCGAGGCGCATTGGCGGATCTTCAAGCCCCAGCACCTTGGCCAGCGCTTCGAACCGCGACGCAACATGCTGACGGTTGGCCAGCCGCGCAGTCAGTGCCTGCTCGGCATTGGTGACCGCCATTTGCTGCCAGCGCGCCCGGGTGCCGCGCACGCGATGACTGATAACCATCTCGACGCCGCGCAGTTCTTCGACGGCGTCGACGAACGCAGGGAAATCGTCGTTGATGACATTGACGATGACTTCGCCGGGCAGCTCACGGTCGATGCCGCCGAGGAAATACTGAGCCAGGAATGCCGACATCACTTCGCCGACCTCCTCTTCTATGCCGACCTGCGGGAAGAAGTTCTTGCTGCCCAGCACCCGCCCGCCCCGCACGCTGATCAGGTGCACGCAGGCACCGCCAGGGTTGACGAACGCGGCGACCACATCGACATCGCCGGTACCGCCGTCCATGCTTTGCTGATCTTGGACGCGGCGCAACAAGGCGACCTGATCGCGCAACTCGGCTGCGCGTTCGAAGTCGAGCGCCATCGCGGCTTTTTCCATGGAGGCGTTCAGTTCGTCACTCAGGGCATTGCTGCGTCCCTCGAGAAACATCACCGAGTGACGTACGTCCTCGGCATACACCTCAGGCTCGACCAGCCCGACACACGGCCCTTTGCAACGTTTGATCTGGTATTGCAGGCAAGGACGTGTGCGGTTCTTGAAGTAGCTGTCCTCGCACTGCCGCACCTGAAAGGTCTTCTGCAGCAGGCTAAGGCTCTCGCGAATCGCGCCGGCACTCGGGTAAGGCCCGAAATAACGGCCCTTGGCCTTTTTGGCTCCCCGATGAATACTCAGTCGCGGGTAGTTACCATCGGACAGAAACACATAGGGATAGGACTTATCGTCACGCAGCAGAATGTTGTAGGGCGGCCGCCACTCCTTGATGAGGGTCTGCTCCAGCAACAGCGCTTCAGTTTCGTTGCCCGTGATGGTCGTTTCAATCTGGGCGATGCGCGACACCAGCGCTCCGGTCTTTGGCGCGTGTCCGGTCTTGCGAAAATAGCTGGCAAGACGCTTCTTGAGGTTCTTGGCCTTGCCGACGTAAAGCAGTGTGGCTTCGGCGTCGAACATACGGTAGACGCCGGGACGACCGCTACAGGTCGCGAGAAATGCACTTGGATCGAAAGTCTGGGTCATGTTCAGGCGCTGGCATCAACCATGCCGTGACGTACAGCGAGCAAAGCCAGTTCAACATCACTGCTGATCGAGAGCTTTTCAAAGATACGGTATCGGTAGGTATTAACGGTTTTCGGTGACAGGCACAGCTTGTCCGAGATGGTCTGGACTTTCTGGCAGCCGACAATCATCAGGGCAATCTGGATTTCACGCTCGGAAAGCAGATCGAACGGCGAATTGTTGACCTGCGGCTGAAACGACTTCAAGGCCAGCTGCTGGGCAATCTGCGGGCTGATGTAACGCTGACCGGCAAACACCAAGCGAATGGCCTGGACCATTTCGGCAAGCCCCGCACCCTTGGTCATGTAGCCGGCAGCACCTGCCTGCAGCAAACGGGTCGGAAACGGGTCTTCTTCACAGACAGTGACTGCGACGACCTTGATATCAGGGTGGCTGCGCAGCATCTTGCGCGTCGCCTCCAGCCCACCGATGCCCGGCATCTTGACGTCCATGAGTACAACATCAGGCTTGAGCTCGCGCGCCTTCTTCAGTGATTCCTCGCCGGAATCAGCCTGCCCGACAACCTGCAGACCGTCTATGTCGGCCAGCATGCGTGTGATGCCTGTCCGGACAAGATCATGGTCATCGACAACTAGCACCTTAATCAAGCAGACACCTCGCGCAACGGTCATAACGAATGCCAATCACCATAACAAAAACAATGAGTCAGACCTAGCACTGCTAACTCAGACTCTCGACAACTTGACGGTGGGTGCTTCGAGAACGACAAAAAAAACCCGCAGGCCGCAGGAAAGCAGGCTGCATGTCCGCCTCGCAATGCTTACCCTAAGGAAGCTTTTCAGGAGCGGAAAGCTCGGCAATGGTCGTCGTCAAACGCCTGATCGCATCCTGATCATCCTTGGCCAACACCCGGTAATTACCCAGAATCTTTTCTTCGATCACACTGAGGTTGTCAATCGGCACCGGCGTGCGCGCTCCCGTCAGCACATAGAGCACATCCACACCTTTGGCCGCCACCGCAGCCAGGTAATCGGCCTTGGGCGCGCGATCACCATTTTCATACTTTCCCTGGGCGTTAGCCTCAACTCCCCCTATTTCACCGAAGGTACGCTGAGACATGCTCAGACGCTCTCGTTCTTTTCTCAGCCGACAACCGATTCCACTCATTTGAATCTATGATCCTGTTAAAGCCATCCTAACGAATGTTAGAATCCCGCGGAATTGAATAGATTTGAACGGTTTTGAACTATGCCCGGAATACGCACCGCCGCACAAGCCAAGGCCTGGCTCGAACAACAGGGAAAATCTGTTCAGGAATTCGCTCGGGAAAACAGCATTGATCCGGCGACCACTTACCAGGTGCTGGCAGGCCGCAAGAAAGGCAGGCGCGGTGAAGCGCATAAGGTAGCCGTATTGCTGGGCATGAAGATCGGGACGATCCCGAACATGCAAACCCCGCAGGAAGAAGTAATGGGTGAAGAGTAGCTGATCCTGCCGGAGACTGCAGGCGCAATATCAATATGTAGAAGCCTGGCCGCACCATAGCCTGCCGCCAGGTAACTGTCATCAGCCGTTGAGCGGTTTACCCCTCGCCCTCTGGACCACCACGTCAATGCTCGTAGCCATTGATAATCCTGGTGATTGAATTTTCCAATTGAATGCGCCGCCGCTCCTGAAGTAAGCTTCGGAGCAATCAACGGAGACCCACCATGCTGCAATCCACTTCATCACTGCTTAAAGCGGCCACCGGCATTTCCTGCCGTGCATGCGCTGTGGCTGTGCGGGTTGCCTCGGTGAATGCTCCTGTTCAGCTCAACTCTTATTATGGGTATTGGTTTAGCCACTGGCGCGCCTGATACCCATCCGGCGCCCACTTCAAGGGGACGCCAACCAGAGAATTCTCTACCCCCGGTCGGCTTCCCGACCGGGGGTTTTGTTTTTTCAGGGTCAGGTATTTTCAACCCTTCCTAAATATCACGCTGCACATTGAGGATCACGACATGAACTATGCCACTTATTACCGCAACGACATCGACTTCGCTTGGCGATTTAGCCATCTCCGTTCGGGACAGCCTGCCGCCTCCGTTCGGTCACTGCCAGGTGGCAACCACAAACGCCCGGCCAATAAGGCCCTTTGTCGAACACCCCAGTAGGTCTGCGCGGGACTGCCCCGCCAGCCCAGGAAGCCAGAATATGAATTCGTCCGTTGCCGTAAAACCGTCCGACCTGTCCAGCCATGCCGTTGCTCTGGCAGACAACAGCCCCGCCTCGAAACGCCTGCCCGGCACGATTGAACTGAAAATGCGCCTGCCACTGAATGCAGCGCTGACCGAACAGGTTGCTGCCCATCGCCGCGCCGTACGCGCCATCCTTGAAGGTGAAGACTCGCGACTGCTCGTTATCGTGGGCCCCTGCTCGATCCATGACCCACAATCTGCTCGTGAATATGCCGAGCGACTGGCCGGCCTTGCGGCGCAAGTCAGTGACCAGATGCTGCTGGTCATGCGCGCCTACGTCGAAAAGCCGCGCACGACAGTGGGCTGGAAAGGCCTGGCGTACGATCCCCATCTGGACGGCAGTGACGATATGGCTGAAGGCCTTGCGCTGTCGCGACAACTGATGTGTGACATGCTGGGCATGGGCCTGCCGATTGCCACCGAGATACTGCAACCCATGGCCGCGGGCTATTTCGATGACCTGCTCAGTTGGGTCGCGATCGGCGCACGTACCACCGAGTCGCAAATCCATCGGGAAATGGCCAGCGGGCTGCCCATGGCAGTCGGCTTCAAGAATGGCACTGACGGTGGCGTCGCGGTGGCCAGCGATGCAATGCGTTCAGCGGCGCATCCGCATCGCCACTTCGGCATGGACGGTCACGGTCATCCGGCAATCATCCAGACGCAGGGCAATCCGGACACTCACATTGTGCTGCGCGGCGGCCACAGCGGCCCCAACTACGATGGCCAGAGTGTCGCTCGGGTGCAGGCCAGCCTGACCAAAAACAATATCGCATCGCGAATCATGGTCGATTGCAGCCACGCCAACAGTGGCAAGGACCCGTCACGCCAGCCCCACGTCTTTAACGATGTTCTTGAACAGCGCCTGGCCGGCAATACCTCACTGATCGGCATGATGATCGAGAGCCACCTGTTCGACGGCTGCCAGGCATTGGGCGGGACGCTGCAGTACGGCGTTTCGGTCACCGATGGCTGCCTTGGCTGGGAAGGCACCGAACAGCTATTGCGTCGCGCGGTTGACCGTCTGCGTTACAGATAAACAGAGCGAAGGAACTTTGTCGGGAAATACCGCACTGAATCCGGTAGGCTGTTTCTTTTTTTTCACAGGAGATTATTCCCCATGGCTAAAGCCACTGCCCGCCACATCCTTGTTTCGAGCGAAGAAAAATGCAACGAACTCAAGGCTCAGATCGAAGGCGGCGCTGATTTCGCTGAAATCGCCAAGGCCAACTCCAGCTGCCCATCGAGCCGTCAGGGCGGTGACCTGGGTTCGTTCGGTCCAGGCCAGATGGTCAAGGAATTCGACACTGTCGTATTCAGTGCTCCGGTGAACACCGTTCAGGGTCCGGTAAAGACTCAGTTCGGCTACCACCTGCTGGAAGTGACCAGCCGCCAGGACTGATCCTGCTGCGCCGCATGCCAGACGGCTCATCTTCGGATGGGCCGTTTTTGTATGTGGTCGTTTTCAACAGCGCAGTGGCCCAGCCTGCGCGCAGTGGCTTGGCGAAGCGGCCATTTGTCTGTAGAAGATAGCGCGATGCAGAGGCATGAGCGCTGCCGGGATTTTCGCCATACCTTTACAGTTAGTCGCCTTTAACCCTGACATTCGCTTGCGAACGTCAGTCAGGATTCGAGTCATGCGTTTTGTTTTTTCATCGTTGCTCGCCTTGACGCTGACCTTCGTTGGCGTTGTTCAATCGCTGTCCGCAGCCCCGCAACACGCCCTGACCGTTTACGGCGAAGCACCACGCTATCCAGCCGACTTCAAGCACTTCGATTACGTGAACCCGGACGCGCCCAAAGGCGGCAGCATGCGACGCTCGGCCATCGAAATCGGCCAGTTCGACCACCTGATGCCCTTCACCGACAAGGGTATGGGCGTTTCGCAGATTAATGGCATGCTTTACTCCCCATTGGCTACGCGCTCGATGGATGAGCCCTACACCGTCTACGGACTTGTCGCCGAGAAAATGGAGCGTGGCGCGGACGGCCTCTCCCTGCGCTTTTACCTGAACCCCAAGGCACGTTTCGCGGACGGCACACCGATTACCGCCAGTGACGTGAAGTACACCTACGAGCTGCTGATGACGCAGGGCAACCTGCAATACCGAACCCAGTTTGAAGCGGTCCAGGGCCTGGAGGTCGAATCGCCTTCGCAAATCCGCTTCGACTTCAAGAACAGCGATAACCGCACCCTGCCCCTTGACCTGGCTTCGCTGCCGGTATTCCCCGAGCACTGGTGGAAATCCCGAGACTTCGCCAGTGGCGCGGGGTTTGAAGTTCCTCCGGGCAGCGGGCCTTACACCATCAGCCATGTCGACCCGGGGCGCACCATCACGTTTCAACGCGACCCAGGCTGGTGGGGCAAAGACCTGCCGGTCAGCAAAGGCCTGTACAACTTCGACACCTTCAGCATCGAGTATTTCGGCGACATCGATGTAGCACGCACCGTACTCAAGGGCGGAGCCTACGATTACAATCGCGAGTTTTCCGCGACTGGCTATGCAATCCGCTATGACGGCACGGCAATCAGTGACGGTCGCTTGCAGAAGGCCCAACTGGCCAAGGGTGCGGTGCAAAGCTCGCAGGGTTTCGTATTCAACCTGAGCCGACCGATGTTCCAGGACCGCCGCGTGCGCCAGGCGCTGTCGTTGCTCTGGGACTTTGAATGGACCAACCGGCAGATGATGCGCAACATGTACATTCGCCAGGACAGCTTCTTCTCCAACTCGGAGTTGGCTGCCAGCGAGCTGCCGACTCCCGCTGAACTGAAAATCCTTGAGCCGCTGCGTGGCAGGGTCCCTGACCAGGTGTTCGACAGCGTATTCAAGGCGCCAAAAACCGATGGCACAGGCTTCATTCGCGACAAGCAACTGCAAGCACTGGCGCTGATGAAAGAGGCTGGCTGGACGCCGCAGGGCGACCAACTGGTTAATGCTCAGGGCGAACCCTTCAGCTTTACGTTTCTCAACGCACAGAACGGTTTCGAGCGGATGCTGCTGCCGTATAAACGCACGCTGACGCAGATCGGCATTCATTTTGATATTCGTCGCATCGATTCCGCGCAATACCTCAACCGGGTAATGGCCCGCGATTACGACATGATTGTCACCGGCTACCCGGTTTCTACCTCGCCGGGGGCCGAGTTGTACAACAGCTTTGGCTCGAAAGTAGCGATGGACCCAGGTTCCAGCAATTACATGGCACTTCAGGACCCCGCCGTAGACACCCTGATTGCAGGGCTGCTCAAGGCCGACAACAAGCAGACCATGACCGACTATGCACATTGCCTGGACCGGGTACTGCAATGGAATTACTACTGGATTCCCAATTATTACCCGCCCGGCTCTTCCACCGTCTGGTGGAACCGTTTCGGCATTCCGAAAATTCAGGCCAGCAACAATGAAGCCATCGAAACATGGTGGGAAATCAGCCCGACGCCATTGACCAACGAGCAGTTCGCTGAAAAACGCGGTGCTTCAGCCATCGTTTCGGAGATGCACTGAATGCTCGGCTATATTTTGCGTCGCCTGCTGCTGATCATCCCTACCCTGCTGTGTATTTTGCTGGTCAACTTTTTCATCGTGCAGGCCGCGCCGGGCGGCCCTGTCGAACAGGCCATTGCACGCTTGCAGGGAATTGGCGGTGCGACCGTGGGCGCGAGTGCGACCGAGTCGGCCGGTGCCGGTCACTCTCGAGCGTCCCGAGGACTGGACCCGGTATTGATCAAGCAGATCGAACGTCAATATGGTTTCGACAAACCCTTGCATGAGCGGCTCTGGCTGATGCTGAAGAGTTACGCCCGACTGGATTTCGGCAACAGCTTCTTTCGCGGCGCCACGGTGACCGACCTTATTCTGCAAAAAATGCCGGTCTCCATATCATTGGGCCTCTGGGCAACGTTGCTGACGTACCTGGTATCCATCCCGCTGGGTATTCGCAAAGCGGTCAAACATGGCAGTCAGTTCGATATCTGGAGCAGCACCGCGATCATCATCGGTTACGCCACGCCAGCCTTCCTGTTCGCCATGCTGCTGGTGGTAGTGTTCTGCGGTGGCACGTCGCTGAACTGGTTTCCGGTGCGCGGGCTGGTCTCGGACAACTTCGAGCAACTGAGCACCGTCGGCAAGATCGCTGACTATTTCTGGCATTTGGTGCTGCCTGTTTCAGCGCTGGTGATTGGCGGTTTTGCCACACTGACCCTGCTGACCAAACATTCCTTTCTCAACGAAATAACCCGTCAGTATGTGACTACCGCCCGCGCCAAGGGCATGAGCGAGCGGCGCGTGCTCTATGGCCATGTGTTCCGCAATGCCATGTTGCTGGTCGTGTCGGGTATTCCGCAGGCGTTCATCAGCGTGTTCTTTGCCGGTTCGCTGCTGATCGAAGTGATCTTCTCGCTGGATGGCCTGGGCCGCATGAGCTATGAAGCGGCCGTTTCGCGGGATTATCCGGTGGTGTTCGGCTCGCTGTTCATCTTTACCGTTTTCGGCCTACTGATAAAACTGATTGGCGATGTCTGCTACACGCTGGTTGACCCCCGAATCGACTTCAGCGCGAGGAATGCATGATGCGTAGCCTCTCGCCGCTGGCCCGCCGCCGTCTGGAGCGATTTCGCAGCAATCGCCGGGGCTGGTGGTCGCTGTGGCTGTTCTGCGCACTGTTTGCCCTGACTCTGGGCGGTGAGCTGATCGCCAATGACAAACCACTGATGGTCAGTTACCAGCACTCGCTCTACTTTCCGGTGTTCAAGCGCTACACCGAGCAACAATTTGGCGGCGAACTGCCCTTCCAGCCGGATTACCGCAGCGACTACGTACGTCAGCTGATTACCAAGGGCGACGGCTGGATGCTGTTTCCGCCAGTCCCGTTCAGTGACGACACGCCCAATTATGAACTGACGACACCAGCGCCTAGCCCACCCTCTGCAAGCAACTGGCTGGGTACAGACGATCAGGCGCGCGATGTAATGGCCAGGGTGATTTTCGGTGCGCGCATTTCAATTCTGTTTGCCTTGGTGCTGACCTTCATCAGCGCGCTGATTGGCATCACCGCTGGCGCGTTGCAAGGCTATTACGGCGGCTGGGTAGACTTGCTCGGCCAACGTCTGCTGGAGGTCTGGTCCGGCTTGCCTGTGCTGTACCTGCTGATCATCCTGTCAGGCTTCGTCGAACCCGATTTCTGGTGGCTGCTGGGTATCATGGCGCTGTTTTCATGGTTGACGCTGGTCGACGTCGTGCGCGCCGAGTTCCTCCGTGGGCGCAACCTGGAGTACGTCAAGGCAGCGCGTGCACTGGGCCTGGGGGACCGGACGATAATCATGCGTCACATCCTGCCCAACGCGATGACTGCGACGCTGAGCTATCTGCCATTCATCCTGACCGGTGCCATTTCGACCCTGACCGCGCTGGATTTCCTGGGTTTCGGCATGCCGGCGGGCAGCGCGTCACTGGGCGAGCTGATCGCCCAGGGCAAGCAGAACCTGCAGGCACCCTGGCTGGGCCTGACAGCGTTCTTCTCCCTCGCGTTGATCCTGACGCTGCTGGTATTCATAGGCGAGGCGCTGCGTGATGCCTTCGACCCGAGGTCCTGACATGTCGGAAAACCTGATCGAAATCCGCGACCTGAGCGTCGCCTTCAACGGGCAGAAAGTGGTCAGCAACCTGAGCCTGGACGTGCGCCGCGGTGAATGCCTGGCATTGGTGGGTGAATCTGGCTCCGGCAAGTCCGTTACTGCCCATTCGATCCTGCAACTGCTGCCGTGCAACGGCACGCTGACCACCGGCAGCATCACCTACCGGGGTCAACAACTGGTGGGTGCCGACCAGCGCACCCTGCGCGAGCTGCGTGGCAACCGCATTGCGATGATTTTCCAGGAACCGATGACCTCGCTGAACCCGCTGCACAGCGTGGCCCGGCAGATAGGCGAGACGCTGCTGCTGCATCGCGGCATCAGTGGCCGTGAAGCGCAGAAACGCATTGTCGAGCTGCTGGAGCTGGTAGGCATTCAACAGCCGGAAAAACGCCTGAAAGCCTACCCGCACGAACTGTCCGGAGGCCAACGCCAGCGGGTGATGATAGCCATGGCACTGGCCTGCGAACCGGAACTGCTGATTGCCGACGAACCGACCACTGCGCTGGACGTCACCGTGCAACGTAAGATCCTCGTGCTGCTCAAGGAGCTGCAGCAGCGCCTGGACATGTCGCTGCTGTTGATCAGTCATGATCTCAATCTGGTTCATAGTGTGGCGCAGCGCGTCTGCGTGATGCGTGCCGGCGAGATCGTCGAGCAGTCCGATTGCAAGTCGCTGTTCAAATCGCCACAGCATCCTTACAGCCGTCTGCTGCTCGACGCCGAACCTGCGGGCGAGCCGCTGCCACGCGACACTCGGGAAACGGTTCTGCAGGTCGACAACCTGAAAGTCTGGTTCTCCCTGACCGGCGGCATTCTGCGGCGGCACAAGGAGTACCTCAAGGCGGTGGATGACATCAGCCTGAGTATCGAGCGCGGCAAGACCCTCGGTATCGTTGGTGAGTCGGGTTCCGGCAAGTCGACACTGGGCCAGGCGATCCTGCGTCTGCTGGAGTCACGCGGCAGTATCCGCTTTCGCGGGCAGGCGCTGGACGGCCTGAGCCAGAAACAGATGCGCCCGTGGCGTAAAGAGATGCAAGTGGTCTTTCAGGACCCTTACGGCAGCCTCAGCCCGCGCATGTCAGTGGCGCAGATCATCAGTGAGGGCCTGGAGGTACACAGCCAGTACAACCCGGCGAAATGCGATGCAGAGGTCATTCGGGCACTGGAAGAAGTCGGCATCGATCCGCAGAGCCGGCATCGCTACCCCCATGAGTTTTCCGGCGGTCAACGTCAGCGTATCGCCATTGCGCGGGCGCTGGTGCTGAAACCCGCGCTGATTCTGCTCGACGAGCCTACCTCGGCGCTGGACCGCACCGTGCAGAAACAAATCGTCGCACTGCTGCGCGAGCTTCAGGAAAAGCACGGCCTGACGTACCTGTTCATCAGTCATGACCTGGCGGTGGTCAAGGCCCTCGCCCATGATGTCATCGTGGTAAAGGACGGCAAGGTTGTCGAGCGCGGCGCCAGCCACGATGTGTTCGACTCACCGCAGCACCCCTACACACAGGAATTGCTGGCGGCGGCGCATCCAGACTGATCTGGCCCATAATGAAGCTTCTGCGCGGAGGGCGCAGGAGCGTCACCGATTTACGCCTGCGGCCCCGGCGCGTCGTCATCGACCAGCCCCCACTCGGCGGTGCTCGCCGTGCTGCTGCCGGTCGGGGCCGGCGGCGGTGTGGTCAGGGTTCCGGCACCGCCTTCACTGTGCAGTTTGAGGCGCAGACGTACGTTGTTCTGCGAGTCGGCATTTTTCAACGCCTCCTCCTCGCTGATCGCCCCTTCGACGGCCAGATTGAACAACGCCGTGTCGAAGGTCTGCATACCGAGGCTGCCGGATTTCTCCATGATGCCCTTGAGCTCGGTCAGTTCGTTGCGCTGAATCAGGTCGCGAATGGTCGGCGTGCCCATCATCACTTCCACCGCTGCGCGGCGTTTGCCGTCCGGGGTTCTGACCAGTCGCTGGGACACGAACGCCTTGAGGTTGTTGCCCAGGTCATGCAGCAACTGCGCACGACGCTCTTCCGGGAAGAAGTTGATGATCCGGTCCAGCGCCTGGTTGGCGTTGTTGGCATGCAGGGTCGAGATCGCCAGGTGGCCGGTGTCGGCAAACGCCAGCGCATGCTCCATGGTCTCGCGGTCACGAATTTCGCCGATCAGAATCACATCCGGAGCCTGACGCAACGTGTTCTTCAGCGCCGCGCGGAAACTGCGGGTATCGACCCCCACTTCACGCTGGTTGACGATGGACTTCTTGTGCCGATGGATAAATTCGACCGGGTCTTCAATGGTGATGATATGGCCGCTGGCGTTGCGGTTGCGGTAATCGATCAGCGCTGCCAACGAGGTCGATTTGCCCGAGCCGGTGGCACCGACGAACAACACCAGACCGTGCTTTTCCATGATCACGTCGAGCAGTACGGGTGGCAGGAACAGGTCCTCGAAACGCGGAATATCCAGCTTGATATTCCGCGCGACGATGGACACCTCGTTACGCTGCATGAAGATGTTGATCCGGAACCGGCCAATGCCCGCCAGCGAAACGGCAAGGTTCATCTCTAGTTCGCGCAGGAATTCGAGCTTCTGCTCCTCGTCCATCAGCCCCTGAGCAATCAACGCCACCTCGCCAGGCTTGAGGGTTTCACTGCCCAGCGGCTTGAGCACGCCGTTGAACTTGGCGCACGGCGGCGCTCCGGTGGAAAGATACAGGTCCGATCCGTCCTGACTGGCCAGAATCTTCAACAGCGCCGGAAAATCCATAATCAATACCGTACAAAATGAAGTAAAAAGACGACGACCGTCATGACGGCACGCGTGACGCGCGGGCGTCGATCAGCAAGTGCAGGCATAATGGCAGCCTTTTGCAGCAGGTGATATTGCGACATGAAAGCCCAAGCCCGCCATATTCTGGTGAAGACCGCCGAAGAGGCCGAACAGCTCAAGCTGCGCATTGCCAAGGGTGAGGCGTTTGACGTGCTGGCTAAAAAGCATTCTAGCTGCCCGTCCGGCAAACGTGGCGGCGATCTGGGCGAAGTCCGGCCAGGGCAAATGGTCGGTGCCATCGATCAGGTGATCTTCAAGAAGCCGCTACGCGTGGTGCACGGCCCGATCAAAAGCAAATTCGGTTATCACCTGGTGCAGGTCTTCTATCGCGACTGAACCACAGGTCAAAAGCTGAAAAACCCCGAACCGGGTCAGGTTCGAGGTTTTTCGGGCGTTGACCAGAGCGGTGATTACTTCGGCGAAATCGCCCCGTCCACCAGCACTTGAGCTTCTGCTACCAGGCGCTTGAGGTGATCTTCGCTGACAAAACTCTCGGCGTAGATCTTGTAGATGTCCTCGGTGCCTGAAGGGCGTGCCGCAAACCAGCCGTTTTCGGTCATGACTTTCACGCCACCGAACGCCTGATCATTACCCGGTGCGTTGCTGAGTACCTTCTGAATCGGCTCACCCGCCAGTTCGGTGGAAGTCACCTGCTCTGGCGACAGCTTGCTCAGCAGCGCCTTCTGCTGCGGGTTGGCCTTGGCGTCGACGCGGGTCGAGAACGGCTCGCCCAGCTCGTCGGTCATGGTCTTGTACGTTTCGCTCGGGTCACGACCGGTACGGGCAGTCATTTCCGCAGCCAGCAAGGCCGGAATCAGACCGTCCTTGTCAGTGGTCCAGACCGTACCGTCGCGGCGCAGAAACGAGGCTCCAGCGCTTTCTTCACCGCCAAAGCCCAGCGAACCCTCGAACAGGCCCTGCGCGAAATACTTGAAGCCGACCGGCACTTCGTACAGGCGTCGGCCCAGGCGCGCAGCAACACGATCAATCATGCCGCTGCTGACCACCGTCTTGCCGACTGCCGCATCGGCGCGCCACTCAGGACGGTTCTGGAACAGGTAATCGATGGACACCGCCAGGTAGCTGTTAGGCGTCATCAGGCCACCGCTCGGAGTCACGATGCCGTGGCGGTCGTGGTCCGGGTCACAGGCAAATGCCACTTGATAACGGTCCTTGAGACCGATCAGGCTCTGCATGGCATGGCTGGAAGACGGGTCCATACGAATCTGGCCGTCCCAGTCAACGGTCATGAAACGGAACGTAGGGTCGACAAATTTATTGACCACATCCAGGTTCAGGCCGTAATGCTCGCCAATCGCCGACCAGTAGTTCACTCCGGCCCCACCCAGCGGGTCGACACCGAGACGCAGGCCCGAATCGCGAATAGCGTCCAGATCGATGACGTTCTTCAGGTCGGCTACGTAAGTGTTGACGTAATCATGGCGGTGAGTGGTGTCGGCACGCAGCGCTTTTTCATGGCTGATGCGTGAAACGCCAGTGACTTTCTCGGCCAGCAATTCGTTGGCCTTGTTCTCGATCCACTTAGTGATATCACTGTCAGCCGGGCCGCCATTGGGCGGGTTGTACTTGAAGCCACCGCTTTGCGGCGGGTTGTGCGACGGCGTAATGACGATGCCATCAGCCAGCCCCGAAGTACGGCCACGGTTGTAACAGATAATGGCGTGAGACACGGCAGGGGTTGGCGTGTATTCATCGCCTTGCGAGATCATCACCTCAACGCCGTTGGCGGCCAGCACTTCAAGAGCAGTGGCGGCGGCTGGCGTGGACAGCGCATGGGTATCAGCCCCAAGGAACAAAGGGCCGTCGATGCCATTTGCCTTTCGGTACAGGCAGATCGCCTGGCTGATAGCCAACACGTGCCATTCGTTGAAGCCCAGATCGAACGACGTGCCACGGTGTCCGGAAGTGCCGAACGCAACGCGTTGAGCAGGTACCGATGCATCAGGTTGACCGGTGTAGTAAGCCGTGACCAGTCTCGGAATATCGACCAGTAACTGCGCAGGTGCCAGCTTGCCGGCGAAAGGACTGAGACTCATACAACCTCCACTAAGAAATGAAATACGGAGAAAAAATAAAGACTTGCTGCAGGTAAAAACATAATCGATGCGGCAGTTTACTGGCAGTTCGACAGCGCTGCTTGAGTATCGATCCCTAAGCCGTTGACGTTTCAGGCCGCCACCACGCCGGAAACAGCTGCTTGACCTTGTGCTCGGCAAAACGATCGTCAATCAGCATCACCACGCCACGATCACTCTGGCTGCGGATCACCCGCCCCGCTGCCTGCACCACCTTCTGCACGCCGGGGTAAAGATAGGTGTAGTCGTAGCCAGCACCGAACAGTGCAGCCATGCGCTGCTTGAACTGCTCGTTGACCGGGTTGAGCTGCGGCAGCCCCAGCGTGGCGATGAACGCGCCGATCAACCGTGCGCCCGGCAAGTCGATACCCTCACCAAAGGCACCGCCCAGTACCGCAAAACCGATGCCCTGACTGCTCAGGGTAAAGCGGTCGAGAAACGCGTGACGCTCACTCTCGCCCATGCCCCGTGCCTGCTGCCAGAGGGTGATGTGCGGATGAGTCTGCGCCATCAGTTCAGCCACTTGTTGCAGGTAATCAAAACTGCTGAAAAACGCCAGATAGTTACCCGGCCGCGCTTCGAACTGCTCGGCCATCAGCTCGACAATCGGTGCCAGCGAAGCCTGACGATGAGTGAAACGGGTGGAAATACGGCTGACAATCCGCACGTCGAGTTGGTCGTGATTAAACGGTGATTCCACATCGATCCACGCGGTGTTGACCGGCAGCCCGAGCAGGTCCGCATAGTAATGCCGCGGGTTGAGCGTAGCGGAAAACAGCACGGTGCTGCGCGCGGCGGTCAGGCGCGGCCGGATGAAACGCGCCGGAACCACGTTGCGCAGGCTGAGACGCGACAGAATGCGCTTGCCACCCACCTCGCGCCGGTTGATGTCGAATATGAAATGCTCGTCGAACAGCTCGGCGATGCGCGCAAAGCCGATGGCTTCCAGATAAAACCCCTGCAACGTGCCGTCCACTGCCTGCGGGTGCTCGTTGAAATGGTCACCGATGGTCGAGATGCACTGGTTCAGGCTGCCGATGAATTTTTCCGGTGCCGCCGAATACGCCTGATAGGCAGCGGGCTGTACCTTGTGCAGCGCATTCCATTGCCGGTCCAGGCGCTGCAAGGCTTTTTTCACGGGCTCGGGCGACGTCTGGATCAAGGCTTTCAGCTGGCTCTGATCCAGACTGGCGCTGTACATCTGCCGGGCCCGCTCGACCATGTTGTGCGCTTCGTCGACCAGCACCGCCACCCGCCACTGATTGAGCTGGCCGAGGCCGAACAGCAGAGCACTGAGGTCGAAGTAATAGTTGTAGTCAGCGATTACCACATCGGCCCAGCGTGCCAGTTCCTGGCTGAGGTAATACGGACAGACCTGATGCCGCAGTGCGGCTTCGCGCACGCTGGCCTGATTCAGCCAGGGCGACTCAAGTGCAGCGGCGCGGGCCGCGGGCAGACGATCGTAAAAGCCATTGGCCAGTGGACAGGAATCTCCGTTACAAGCCTTGTCCAGATGCTCGCAGGCCTTGTCCCGCGCCACCAGTTCCAGCACCCGCAGCTTTAGCTCCGGCGCACTGTGATTGATGACCTCAAGCGCATCCAGCGCCAACCGACGCCCGGGAGTCTTGGCGGTGAGAAAGAAAATCTTGTCGAGCTGCTGACCAGGAGCCGCCTTGAGCAATGGAAACAGCGTGCCCACCGTCTTGCCGATGCCCGTGGGTGCCTGAGCCATCAGACAACAGCCGGTGCTCACCGCCTTGTACACCGACTCGGCCAGCACCCGTTGCCCGGTACGAAAGGACGCATGAGGGAACTTCAGGCTACCCAGCATCTTGTGCAGCGCCTGCGTATGCGCCATTTGCTGCTGCGCCCAGCCGAGGAATATCGTGCACTGTTGCTCGAAGAACTGTTGCAGCGTCGTTGCACTGAATGACTCGCGAATCAGGGTTTCCTGCTCGCTGACAATGTTGAAATACACCAGTGCCAGCGTCACTTGCTCCAGTTGCAGACGCTGGCAAAGCAGCCAGCCGTAGACCTTCACCTGTGCCCAGTGCAATTGACGGTGGTTGGCAGGCATCGCATCCAGCTCGCCGCGATAGGTCTTCACTTCTTCCAATTGATTGCGACCGGCGTCGTACCCGTCCGCCCTGCCCCTTACCGTCAGCTCGCGATAGTCACCACTCAATGAGAGCTCGGCCTGGTAGTCAGCACCACGACGCGACGCGACCGTACGGTGTCCGGCAATCCCTTCCTGAGCCGTTGGCGATGGTGTGAAGCGCAGGTCAAGATCGCCGACCTTGGCGGTGAACTCGCACAGTGCGCGCACGGCCACGACATAACGTGCAGGCGAGTCACTGATGAGGGCTGGCTCGGAGTCGGGTTTTACAGGGGCGGTCGGGGTCACTGCGCTGGGAAGCCGTAGGTTGTGAATACTGGACAGGCGTCCAGTTAACAGCCTTGAATCACGTCTGGCAAACATAAATGGATCGACGGCCTGCGATGTAAGTTTCTAGGGCAGACGCGCCTGTGCTAACGCTTCTCCCAACACGCCCAGGCGCGCGGCCGGATCCTGGCTCCAGTCGATGGCGTAGCTGATCCACAAATGCTGCCCGTAGCGGTTTTGCAGGCTGAACAGTTCGCCGGGAGTAATGACGATACGCTGGGCAAGTAGCCTGTCGAAGACTTGGCGCATGTCCACGGGGTGTACGCTCTCGGCCCAGACGCCACAGCCGCCCTCGGGTACCTGATAACGCAACGCTCCACCCGTCTGTTCATCCAGTTGTTGTGTCATCGACTGCATGCGTCTGACCAGCGTTTCTCGCAACGCCATCAGTTGCCTGTCCAGACGACCACTGCTGCATAGCCTGGCAATGGCTCGCTGACGAATCGGCGGCAGTTCGAATGCTCGCAGCCAAAAATACTGCTGCCAGCGCACCTCAAGGGTTTTGCACAGCAGATAGCCGTAAGGGGCTTCAGGCCCAAGACTCTTGTCAAATGCGCCGATAATCACCAGACGCTGCGGGTCAACCCAGTGGCGCAAAGGGACCTGCTCGTGAGCAAATTGCACATCCGCATGGCTGTCATTTTCCAGCACCCAGACCTGGTGGCGGTTTAACGCTTGCGCAACGGCTTCGCTGTTACCCGGCGGGCGCAGGCTGCCTCGCACCGGGTTCATCAACGAGGGCAACACGACAAGCCCGATATCATTGTCGCGCAACAGGCTATCGAGTCGCGCAGGATCAAGGCTGCCGGTCTCGTCCAGTGGCAGCTCGATAACGCGGATATCGAACGATTGCAGCAAGCGCAGCAACGCCCAGGCGCAAGGCGACTCCACCAGTACCACAGCGCCGCGCAACCCCAACGTTTCGATAACGGCCTTGAACGCCCCATGCAGGTCCGGGGCGACATAGACATTGTCAGCGTGCCAGCAGTTTTCCGCGTCGCGGGTATAGCGGGCTGCCAGCGCGGTGCGCAGCTCTGGCTCGCCGAACGGCTGAAAACCTGGTTCCCGCAGGCGCGGGTAACGGCGAACCAGTTCTTGCTCCATTGCCGGCAGCGGACTTTCCTGTGCATGTAGAAGGGTCGGTTCATCGCACCCCAGCAGCGACATGCCCGGGCGACGGGCGTTATCGCACAGTACGTGCAACAGATCGCCATCGCTGTCAGGGCATGCTCGCCCTTCCCTGTTCCCGCTGCACGGTGCCGAGTAATAGCCGGACTTGGGAAGCGAATAAACGCGCCCTTCCTTTTCCAGCAGCGAATAGGCGCTTTGTATCGTGGATATCGATACGTTCAGTCGCTGCGCCAGCTGTCGCAGTGACGGCATCTTCAGCGCCAGCTCGCCTTGCTGCTGGTCGACCAGCCGCACAAGGTAGCGGTAAACCGCCTGATAGGCGAAATCCGTGTTGTTTTTCATCCAGGTATCCGCCGCTCAGCCAGACCAGGCTTCAGAAAATCGCGACATGACTGACGCCGGTTGCCGACAGCAGCCATGATCCGAAACCGGTTCAGCGCCCGGAAAGCATCTCGACCACTGCCTGACCGGTCGCCGGGTCAACGGTCATGATCCGCCGTTTGTCAGGGTCGGCAGCGCGAATTCTGGCGATGATCGACTGCGGATCATCGAAGTTCACCCGTTGTTTGCCGTAGAGGTTTTGCAGCGATTTGAGGTTCAGTCCGCTGATATCCACCAACCACTGCATCACTTGATCCGGGGCCGTCGAGCCTGACAGCGCCTTGTGCAGATCCGGCAGTGCCACCAGCATGCCGGGATGGCAACGGCGCAGAAATGATTCCAAGCCATCGCCCTGATTGACGAATGGCGAGAACAGCATGCAGACCAGTTGAGTCTCGTTCAGGCCAAACCCCTCCTGAGCGAAGCCTGAAGCCAGCTCGCGACGCGTCTCGATTCGCGCCCGCCCGGCATAAGCGCTGAGCGCCTGATCGATCAATCGCGGCGGCATCTGCTTTCTGCGCATCAGCGATGTTGCCAGTTCAAGGTATTCGGCTATCCCGTCGGCATAATTGCGCTCTTGCAGGTACTGCGCAGTCAGGCCACGCATATGAGCCATCAGCAAAGGATTGGCGCAATCGGACTCACTGAAGCCGAACGACAAATCATCGAAGCGAAAATCAAGAAATTCGGTCAGCAGATTCCAGTGCTCATCCGCCTTGCAACTGACCAGATCGGCGATGGTGATAAAGGCTGGCGCGTTGGCTTTTTCAGGAACCGCTATGGATCGGTTTGCCCGCGGGCTGTCTTCGCCGTCCCCGTACAGTTCGTGGTAATACGCCTGGCCGATCGTGTCGATGACCTTGAGTACGCCAGTCAGCGTCTGGTTGCCCCAACTGCCCGTGTACTGCCCGGTGCGCTGGGCCAGACGCATGATCCACGTCGCGTACTGCCGCTGCTCCCTGCGTGAATCGCCGCTGACCACAGCATCGACACCGTTACCCCTGCTCAACGCGCGCCCCAGAAATTCCGCCAGCCCCAGATAGCAGGTATTGCAAAACGTGGTGCGCGCGTCACCTGCGGACAGATGTCCACCGAGCAGCATGTCCAAGCGATTCTGCTCGCGCCCTGCGCTGGAAAAAGGCAGATCCGGCTCGAAGGCCTGGGTGTACTGGTTGTCGATCAGCAGCGTTTCGACGCGCGGGTCGTCATACAGAAACAATGCTGAATAGGTGCGGTTGATGTTATCCATCACCGCGGGTGTCATTCCCGCGTGGCGTCGATTGGCGACCCGCAAATTGAACGTACCGGGCGATCGACAGGCAATGCTCAACTGGGCGGCGCGCAAAAAGGCGAGCGTGTAGGCACTGTCCTTGCCTCCGCCAAACGCCACCAGCACCTTGAAACCGGAAATCCGCTCGATCCCGCCAGCCGCGACAATCAATCGCTGAATCAACAACTGCAATGCCGTGCGTTCCGCACGGGTGAAATACCCCAGCAAACGTTGCAATACTTGCTGATAGACGTAATTCATTGCCTGTTCGTGGATAGAGCTCATTGTGTGTCACCTGCCTGTCGCTTAAGACGCGACACGGTGCAGGCAGAACATTGAACATCAAGCTGACAACCAAGTTTATAGTCGAGCATGACTCATTCCCTGAGTGGTAATTACCGACGCATTATCAATATCTTCAAAACAATTACAATAGACAGTTTTCTTTTGAAAACAACGCAGAATGTTTACATAAGGCGGCCGTATTAGACAACGCGTTTAAACGCCTCACTCATTCAGCAGCCAAGGACTTATCATTTTGCCAATTATACTCCACGCCAGATCCCTCTATAGGAAGCTCTCGGCGAGCAAGAGCGTATCGACATACAATGATGCTTTTACTCTGCCCTGTAGGAAACACCAGTGGCATTGTGCGCATTCTGACAGATTGATTAAACTTTAATACTCATGTCGCCCACAGCTCCATATTTACCTTCGTCCAGCGGAACTGAACCGGTACTTTCAATGAAGCCATAAAGAGCATCGTGCCCGACGCGGCATTGTCGAGGTGAAATATCACACAGCCGGCATTCAATTGTCTCGATCATCGCCAAAGGTTCTAAGCGGCACTCACCGACATCGACCCACTCTGTCCTAAGCTTGATCAATGCGCTCTGCATTAAAGACGCACAAGGAGTTTTCAAACCCAACAAGGACGTACAACCATGGCCCTGCCATCCGCTTCCCTCGAAAAAAGTTCATCTCCGACCTACGCCAGTCTGTTTCCGGAAAACCTTGCGCACATCACCTCCTCGGGCGCGCTGGACTCCAACGACGGGCCTATCGCCTACCTGAGCGACCTGTATCAACGAGCCATCAAGCTGGAAATAATGGCCGACAACAAGGCCATCAAACTCGGTGTGCGGCGCCCTGCGCTGGGCGATCTGCTGCTTGACGAAACCAGCGCCCACCAGACCGTATCCGCGCTAAAACTGGTGATCGATATACTCGCTAATCCCGCGCAGATGCTGGCCGGCATTACACCATTGCCGAATGCCATCGCCGCATCGGGCAGTCATGCAACGCTGCCATTCCATCTGGCTTTCCAGCAAATGCGGGCGGTGCTTGAGCAGAAGGGCATCACGCTGTTCGATGTGCACAAGCTTGCGTCTTATGATTATCCCAACTTCTGCTACCAGAATTTCCGCCAGAAAGACCTGCGCGCGGCCATACTCTCGGGCAGCGGCCTTGACCCGTCCCTGCACACACTGCTGCTGGACAATGAGACTGCGGCAAAAGCCGATTTTTTCAAAACTGCCTACGGCGTAGCCGGTAGCGCAACCGAGGCTCTGCTGGCGATCAGCGATGTAGCCCTGTTTCGCCACCAGACCGGACTGAGCGAACAGGACCTTTACGACCTGCTTGCCCTCAAAAGTACGGACGATGGAAAGCAGACCGGCTTCAGCACCACGGTAAAACGTTCCGAACACCTCCCTGTCGCATCGCAAACAGAGGTTGCAGCCAGTCAGGTTTACGGTGCCTCGTTTATCAACAATGCCAGCAGCCCGGCAATCGCCATTACAGTGCCCGCTGACAGCTCGTCAGGCCAGCAACTGACCAACGTCAGCGCCAGCCATTTCGCCCGCCTGCACAAGCTCATTCACTTGCAGCACTTCCTCGGCATGCCGTTCGCTGACGTCGATACGCTGGTAATGTCCGCCTTGCGTGCAGAAGGTCAAACCAAAGATTTCCACTTTACCGCCAACACGTTGCGAGCAATCAGCGTGTTCCGTTACCTGCATCGTGATTTCAAGGTCAGCGCATGGCAGTTTGCGACCATGCTTGGCGCGTTGCCGGTATATTCGGTGGGTCAGGCATTGCCCGCTCTGGATACCGTATTGGGTGCGCAGGCCGCCAACGGTAACGACAGCAATCAGACCCGAGTGATATTCGATGACGCTGAGTTCGATCTGGATACCGACGCGGGCCAGGCTACGCTGGCGCAGATGTGCTACGCACTGAAGATCGACGAACAGACCGCCAGAGATTTCGTTGCAACTACACAGCGATTCCAGCAACCCGCCGCAAAAGGCGCCCCGGCAAAACTGCCCAAACGATCACTGACCTTGTTTTCTGCGTTATATCGTCAGGTTTACCTGCCGCGCCTGTTGAGGCTATCGCCGCAGGCCGGGGCCGGTCTGATGTCGCTGCTGTTCATCGGCAACGACGACCTGCTCAAGCAACTGGCTGGCGCACCGACGCTTCTTGATAAAGACGATCAGCCGGACATCCTCGACGTGATAATGGCTGCGGTGAACCTCTCTCAGTGGGCGAGGCTGCAAAACATCGGTCTGGATCTACTGGCGTTGCTGCTGACGCCCACGCCGGATATCGAGGCGAAAACGCTCCCCGCTCCGGCCGACTGGCTGGAATTGATCACGGAATCTGCAGATCGGCTGGGCAAATCATCGCTGACAGAAGCCAGACTTGCATCATTGGCCGCTGTGCAGCAGGTTGCACTCAAGGACGACAAGAATACCTGGCTGCAGCTTTTCAACCCTCTGATTGACACAGATGGCTGGGTCAAGGCAATTCCCGTATTCCAGGGCCAGGACCGCTTGGCGGCGATCAATGCTCAGATTTCAATCTGTCTGGCGGGCGCGTTAGCACAGAGTGATGCACTGGATGTAGATGCCTACCTCAAAACCGGTGAGGCCTTCGCCGCGCAGATCAATGGGGCGCTGATCGCTCAGGAAGATGTTATCAAGTCGTTGGGGGCGGCGCTGTCAGGCAATAGCAATCAGCCTGGTCGATCGGTATTGAGTGAACAGCACGTATTGCTCCTGTTGCGCTGGCTCGACATCAGTACCGCCACCTTGCTCAATGAAATAAAAAACAACGCAATTCAGGCGGGCAGCCAGAACACGTTCAGCAAAAGCGCATTCGTCATGTGGTCAGAGCTAAAACGCCATGCCGAACTGATCATGCGCTTCAACCTCAGCCCCGCCGGGCTTGAGTTGCTACTGGAATACCCTGAGCAAATGGCCTTGGACGAGTCGGGATCAAGCCTTGACCTGTGCTACCAGCTTTCATGCCTTGGCAATTGGGTCAAACGCGCTCAGGAGACTGGCTATCAGGAGTCCGATGTTCTGGATTATCTGCAGGCCATCAACAGCGATGGAGACGAGTCAACAGGACTTGAAGCGGCAGAGCGGCTGGCCAAGTTGATTGGCTGGAACGCTGAAGAAACGCTGTGTGCCGTGGGGACTACGTATCTGCCGGAGCCAAAGCCTGCGCCAGAGGCCACCAAAGTTATCGTCAAACCAGATCGTAAGACATTTGCCGATTACCTCGCCAGCCTGGACAAGAGCTCCAGAGACACCGTCAACGGGAATGGAGGAGTCTCATATATTGCACAAAACTATTATTGGACCCTGGACATCAACAATGTGTATTCAGGGATAAAGCCGATATTCATGTCGTTTCAAAAATTTTTAAGCGATAACCCTGGACCGCTGATCGTTAGTCCGGATGAGTTCACTGAAGTCTATTCGCAAAATAAGGAAAGAGCTGAGTACCTGAAGAAAAGTGGCAAACTCTTAAAATTTAAAGGTCAGATTCTCGGCTTTACTGACCGCACGCGAACCGGGGACCCTTTAAATGGGCTGCTGAACACGGCACCCAAAGAAGTAGCTGAAGCCAAACCGATTCAGAAGAGAGCTTTCAATGTCGCCGATGTCGATCAGGTCCTGCGCTTACAGTTGCTTTGCCAGAAGACAGGGCTGTCATGCCAGTCGCTTATCGCATTGACTGCACTGGATGCAAAATCATCCTATGGACAGGTTCAGTCACTTGCCACGCTGTTGTTCGCAAGTTGTGATGAGGCCGAGCAGCACGCTATCAATATTCCGCTCAACGAAGCGTGGCGAGATGCACTGGTTGGCTACCTGCTGATCAACTTGCCCAACACGCCTGACTACAGGTTTTCCACTGCTGCCGACGCCGACGATCTGTCCAACTTTCTGCTGACCGATGTGCAGGTTTCCAGTGAAGTCATGACCAGTCAGATGGCGCATGCGACGGCCAGTTTGCAACATTACCTCAGCCGATTTTTCGCACACCTGGAACCGGGTTACGACACAGCGGCGCGGAATATTATTGCTGACGCGGACGACGAATGGCGTCGCTATTGCAACCAGTACGCGCGCTGGCGCAGTTGGCACCAACAGGTCAACCATCCGGAAAACCTTATCCAGCCAGCCTTGCGGCCCGGCAAGAGCCAACCATTCGTCGAGCTGGAAAATGAACTGAATCAGGGCAAACTGACCAACGACATGGTGCAACTCGCGGTGGCTAACTACATCGGCAAGTTCGAGCACGTCAGCAACCTGCAAGTGGTCAGCGGCTACCTCGACGGCTTTGACCCGGTAAGCGATACCTACCATTTCATCGGCAAGACCAACGTCGAACCGACTGAGTACTACTGGCGATCGCTGGATATCAGCAAGCGCGATAATCTGGGGCAACTCAGCCCGCTGGCATGGAGTGAATGGGAGAAAATCGGCTTGCCTCTGAGCGGGCAGATCGTGCAAACACCAACCACAGATGGGCAAACGCTGGATGTGATTCGTCCGATCATCATCGCTGGGCGTCCCTATGTGATCTGGGTCGAACGCTCGACCACTCCGATACCCAGCGCAGACGAAACGAAGCAGACGCCTACAAAGTTCAGAAAAATTACCGTGCATTACTGCTATAAGCAGATAGATGGGCTATGGAGCCCAGCGAATGAGTTGCTGGCCCTGGACGGGACAAAGGATGGCAAGCGTTTAAAAGATGAAAATAATAATTACCTTAAAGACGACACTTACAAACCCGGGCTAATTGCTATTGTGGACGAACATGGCAAGCGCGAGAACGACCCCTGGTTGATCGCATTGCTTTACGATGCAACGACAGAAGACAAGCCTGAAAGAGAGAACCCTGTAAAAGGACAGCCAAAAATACCAGGTAAAAAGAAGGATGCGCTAGGAACGAAAGATTATGATTTTTTTGTTCAGGCACGTGATTTGTTGTTGATTGATGAAAAAGTGATAGGCGAAGAACACCAAAATGAAGAGGACAAGGAAAGCAAACTGCTTACTGCATTGCATACTGAGTACAACGATGCTAGAAGGATTCAGCACGTGTATGTAGGTGACATTTTATCCAGCCAATCCTACAAACTTGAGTTTCAACTTACTGAAAGCGACTTTCCTATAGAATCGACAACAGATTCAACCAAAGGTGAAAACCCCACCATCTTTACAAGAACATATGAAAGAGCAATTATAAATTTTTTCACTGACAGCACAGTACTTATACAGGACTCTGAACACATAAACGGGCTTGAAAATTATATCGCCGAAATACTCGAAGCCATAGGTATCTCGCCACCTACTAAAAATCAAAAAAAATAGTTTTACAGTTAATGCTCGAATTATTTAACGACATCGGCAACGATAGAGGTAATGAATTTTTGACACGAAACCATTCAGAATTTTTTAAAATAAACAACACAATAAATACACCCGAATACTTAATTAAACACATAAAAACCTTAAACCTTAAAACTGCTTCAACAAACGGAAACTTAACTGTCGCACTACCTTTCACATCGAGCAAAATATCATACGAAAAACGTGTATTCACCACCCACGAGCATCTTGTCACCTTCGTCCCAGTCAAGGCGTCGCCGAGCACGCTATCGACTTATGTAAAAAGACCACTGAACAAAACCTTACGTATTTCATTCAACTTTTTGCAGCAAATACCGCTGCCCAACGGCGCATCGTCTGCCCTTCAGGGTGATGCCGCCTTTGCCTCCATACAGCTGAAAATCCTTACCAAAGCTGCCGCTGACGAAACGTTCGTAGAGCGGGCCAGGAAAGAGGTAGTGGCCAATGGAGAGGCTTTTATCGAAGCAGACCTTGATGAGATTTCACCTGGTACTTACCAGGTGGCGTTGGTGGGGGTGGACCACTGGGTGGTCAATCAACTCCATGAAGTCAAAATAGTCTCGTCTCGAACGTCTACTCTATGGGACTGCAAAATCACCCGCAACCCGGAACAGGCCCTTTACCTGGAACTCAGTGGTATGCAAGACCTCCCGTTCAGCACTATCCGGCTCAACACGTTGTTCGGCAAGCAACTGGTCAGCCGGGCCACGCAGTCGGTTGATCGTGTGCTGGCATG
The DNA here is from genome assembly GCF_032586855.1 of Pseudomonas syringae group sp. J254-4. Lineage (NCBI taxonomy): Bacteria > Pseudomonadati > Pseudomonadota > Gammaproteobacteria > Pseudomonadales > Pseudomonadaceae > Pseudomonas > Pseudomonas syringae group sp. J254-4. The sequence goes on from NZ_JAWHOO010000008.1 coordinate 73,097, forward strand.
GGATACACAGATGCTACTGGAGCCTGCCATCGACGCCGAAAGTACAGTTTCGGTGGACTTCCATGGTGCCAACGGGCGCTACTTCCGTGAATTATTCCTGCATCTCCCGTTTCTGGTCACCACACGTCTCAGCGAGGAGAAACAGTTTCAGGAGGCGTTACGCTGGTGTACTGAGCACTTGTTTGACCCTTACCGCACTGGCACTGGAGAACATGACCAACCTGCGCTGTGGAGTACTAGGCCGCTTGCCGACATCAGCACAGGCACGTCGCAGCTTGATGATTCTGTCGACCCGGCGATACGGGCCTTCACCTCGTCCCGTCACTACCGGCAGGCAGTATTCCTGTTTCTGGTCGAACACTGGCAGCGCGAGGGTGATCATTATTATCGGCACCTCACCCGTGACAGCCTCACGCAGGCCTGGCTCAGCTATCAGCAGGCGCTCAAGCTGATCGGCCAGATTGCCGAAACATCAAGGGGAGACAGCTGGACGGCTCAACCGTTGAAAGGCATCACCGAAGGGGCGTTCCGTACCCCGCTCAACGCCCGCCTTACCGATCTGCGCAGCACCATCGAACAGCGCCTGTTCAACCTGCGCCACGGCCTGACGCTTGACGGCAAGGCAATGCCATTTTTGCCACTCTACGCAACCGACGATCCGTTCAGCCATTCATCCGGGAAAGCCGGTGGACTCAGTTCCACCTATAATAGTGCCTTCGGCCTGATACCGGTCTATCGTTTTCCCGCACTGGTAACGAGGGTGCAGCAAGCAATAAGGGTGTTGACCGACATGGGTCGTCATCTGATGCATCTTATGGAGAGTGAATTTGACACATCACTGTCGGTGCAGCTACAGGACCAGCAAGTCCAGCTTGCTGACTTCACAATAAAGCTCCAGGCAGAAGCGCTCAACGCTGCCCAGGCAGGCAAACAGACGCTGATATCGGGTAAGCATGCAATAGATTTACGGCACACGTTTTATAGGGATCAGGTCTCCGAGGGGAAAACTGATCTTGAGTCTATAGCACTGCGTTGCAAGGTCGATGCTGCGTACATGGAAACTGCGACGTCGTTACCAGAGGCCGTAAAAGGAACGCTTGATGCGCTGCCCAATGTTTTCGGTATGGCAATGGGTGGTCAGGAATTTTCTGCTCCGGTGTCTGCCGCGATTGGTAGTGCTCATGCTTTGAGCAGAGCACTGGCCTTCGCGTCGGACAGATTGACTACCGAGGCCGAATACGAACGTCGCTCAAGAGGCTGGCAACTTGAAGTGGATCTCGCCGCTTTCGAAATGGCGACCCTGAACCAACAAATCGTCGAACAAGACATACTTATAAAATCTGCAGCAATCGCCGTCGAAGAAGCAAAAGCTCAGCGTATTGCAATGCAGGAAGCCTATGTGTCGATGACCACCGGCTTCACTATCATTCCTACCTACAACTGGCTGGTCGCGCGGATGAGCACTGTCTACGCCCCGGCCTACGATGCGGTATTGTCAATGGCTCTCGCCCTCGAAGGCGCCTGGCGCTATGAGATAGGCGACTACGAACATGCGCAGTTCATTCGCACCGGCGGTTGGAATGACAACTTCCGCGGCATGCTGGCCGGAGAGTCATTGCAACTGGATGTGCTGGAGATGGAAGCGGCTTACCTGCAGTCTTCCGAACGGCGCATGAACATTCGCAAAACGGTTTCGCTCAGATCCCAAGTAGGTATAACCGACGACGGTAAATGGCTTAAGACGTTGCAGGAACTGGGCACCAAGCCTCTGATGTTTTCCTTGAGAGCTGCTGACTTCGATCGTAACTATCCCGGGCATTATTTGCGCCAACTCAAGCATGTGTCGGTGTCCTTCAAGTTGCAATCCAGTGATCCGGACGGCTTGCAGAACCTCTGCGCTGTGCTTAACCAGACCGGCAGCACCACGCTGGTCAGACCGGATATCGAAGCCGCCAGGCTTTTGTACGGAACACGCAAGTCCAACCCGTACCTCAAGACCAATCTGCGCGCGCAACAGCAAATCGCGCTGTCTTCCAGCCTGTCGGACGACGGCCGGGGCATAGGCAGCGAAGCTTGGCTGTGCGAGCTGATGTTCGACGATGGGCGCTATTTGCCTTTTGAAGGGACAGGCGCGATATCGAACTGGACGCTGGAATTTCCAGATGCAGAAGTTGTGAAGCAATTCATAGGAAAAGACAACAAAGCTGCAGTTACCGACATTCAACTGCACATCGTCTACACCGCCGCAGAGGGTGGCAGTCAGTTCGCGTCATCCATCAAGCAATTATTGAAGGAGCAGGAAACGCCAAACTCCTGAATGCAAAAGCCCTCCAGAACGGAGGGCTTTTTTATTACAGGGCAAAAAAATATTAGACCGATTCGACTTCCAGCACCGCACGCCCACCAATCGGGCAGACGTCCATGTAACGGTGCGCCTGCACCACCTGCTCAAACGGGAAGCTGCGTGTCTGCAACGGCGCAAGTACCTTCTCGGCGGTCATTTGATTGATCTGCTGCAAGGCGCGTTGCAGTGCAGCCTCATCCTGAGCAATACCCAGTTCAGGCTTGCCGGTGAAATTGCCCAGGCAGTGCACGTAGAACTGAATGTTCTTCTGGAACGCAGCGCAGGCCGGGAACGGCGTCTGATTACCGCCTTGCAGGCCATACAACACAAGGCTGCCGCGTGGCGCGAGCACATCACCCATGATCGACATCTGCGGGCCACCGAGGCCATCGAAAACGGCATCGACACCACGGTTTTCGGTGTATTTGTTGATCGCCATCAGCAAATCCTGCTCTTCGGTGACCACCACCTTGTCGGCACCCAGCGACTGTAAATACTCACGGGCATCTTCGGTTTTGGTCGCGGCGATCACCCGAACGCCCAGCGCCTTGCCCAACTGCACGAAAGCAGGACCGGAACAGTGGCTGGCGTCGGTGACCAGCACGGTTTGCCCGGACTTGATACGCGCCAGGTCAACATAGGCAAAGTACGCCACCAGATACGGTGTGTAATGCACGCTGGCCTCGACCGGCGAAAGCACATCCGGGTAGCGAGTCAATGCCCGACGCGGCAATACGATGGTTTCGCCATAGACCGGGTGCTGGTTGGCATCGGCTGCCGGAAAGCTGGCGACCTTGTCGCCAACTTGCAAATCGTCGACCCCATCGCCCAGCGCAGTCACCACGCCAGCCATCTCATAACCCAGGCCAGCAGGCAGCCGGGCCTGGGTAGACGCGAGATTTTGTCGCCAGAGAACGTCGTACCAGCTGACACCGATGGCCTGGACGCGCACCTGCACCTCGCCGGTAACAGGCGACGCGACAGGATGCTCTTCGAGCTTGAGCACCTCGGCCGGGCCAAACTGGTGAAAACGGATCGTGCGGGACATTTAGAACCTCGCCTGGTAAACCTTGATGCCACAAACTTTATCCGGGCATTGCCGGGAACACTATCGGTGGCTATTGATAGTCGACATGCCTGTCATCGATTGTGTCCTGTGAGCTGCATGTCGCAGCCAGAAAGCGTCTGGAAGCCACGATGCGTAATGGCCGCCATTGTTCGCATGTCGACGAGACATTGCAAGCCATGTGGACATTCCGTGGCCTTGCCATTAATTTTCCCTGCGCCAGACCCGCATTTGCTCGTACTATCGCACCCTGCTCACGTCCCAACCGACAAATGGCCCGAGATATTCCGCATGAATCGTAACGACCTGCGTCGCGTCGACCTCAATCTGCTCATCGTTTTCGAAACCCTGATGCATGAGCGCAGCGTTACGCGTGCGGCGGAAAAGCTGTTTCTGGGCCAGCCAGCCATCAGCGCAGCACTTTCTCGTCTGCGTGGCCTGTTCGACGACCCACTGTTCGTGCGTACCGGACGGAGCATGGAGCCCACCGCCCGCGCCACAGAAATATTCGGCCTGCTTTCCCCGGCACTCGACTCCATCTCGACAGCGGTCAGCCGTGCTTCAGAGTTCGACCCGGCCACCAGCACTTCGGTGTTCCGTATCGGTTTGTCGGACGACGTCGAGTTTGCCTTGCTGCCCACCCTGCTCAAACGCCTGCGCTCTGAAGCTCCGGGGATTGTGCTGGTGGTCAGACGCGTCAATTACATCCTCATGCCGCCATTGCTGGCCTCGGGTGAAATCTCGGTCGGCGTCAGCTACACCCAGGACCTGCCTGCAAACGCCAAGCGCAAGGTTCTGCGCAGGAGCAAGCCGCAATTGTTGCGCGCCGACTCGATACCCGGCCCCTTGAGCCTCGACGACTTCTGCGCCCGCCCCCACGCACTGGTCTCCTTCGCCGGCGACCTGAGCGGGTTCATTGACGAGCACCTGGAAAAAATCGACCGCAAACGCCACGTCGTCCTCGCCGTACCACAGTTCAATGGCCTGGCGACACTGCTGACCGGCACCGACATCATCGCCACCGTGCCTGACTATGCCGCGCAGGTACTAACAGCCGCTGGGGGCGTTCGGTCTGAAGACCTGCCGATTGAAACCCGCACGTTCGAACTGCACATGGCCTGGAGGGGCGCGCAGGATAATGACCCGGGAGAGCGTTGGTTGAGGTCGCGGATTCAGATGTTTTTTGGGGATCCGGATAGTCTGTAGGGGTCGGCAGGCAGGCCGTTCAGCTGATCATTTCTACCTTTTCATAGACCATGGAGATCCATTCAATTCCAGTGGATTGCTACATTCGGGGGCATATTTGAGGGCATGCTTTGGATGGTTTCAAAAGGATGCCCCCAGCCTAAGGCCGAGCAGACTATTGATGAGGATAGCTCCGACCGGACTCTCTGTGAGTCGATAGACTGGCCTGAGGCTTTCAGCTGAACGTTGAACATGCAGCCGATTGACTCTCCGACATCACCACCATACGAGCATGATTGAGGATTCAAGATGGCTGAAAACGAGAAATTATGTGCGCTTTGCAACGATGAGCATGATTTACAAGACAGCCATCTCTTGCCAAAGCACTTTTATAAATACATAGATCGAATGAAGAAAAAGGGGACAAAAACTCAGTTCAAGACGGACGACAATCGCCTTAACAATCTCGGACGTCAGGTGACGCAGTATCTGCTTGGTAAAAACTGCGAACGCCGTTTCTCCACATACGGAGAGGACTACTGCGCAAAGCTGATCGCGCCCAGACCAAATGAAATGCCCATCATATATGATCATCTCAAGGGACTTAAAGACTCAAGCCTCTATGCTAAAGATGTTCCAGGCCTAGAATCGAAGAAAATATACTACCTTGCGCTCAGCATCATCTGGAGAGCATCGCAAGAGGGCTGGCCAAACTACAATTCTATATCCTTGCCAGAAGAAGACTCTCTTGCCATCAAGGACTATTTACTGTCGGACGGCGCACCTAACTTCCCAGCAGGCTACTATTTGGAGGTTAGTGTTTCACCACCGACTGATATTTGGACAACAACTTTCCCCACGCGCCTGAAAGACGGCACAATTTTCTTCAACTATAACCATCTCGAATTTCATATCAAAAAAGATCAGTTCTTGTTCGACCTGTATTCGCATCCCAACCAAGGTGCCGTACCAATAATTTATAAGCTGAACAGCAAGCGATCCAAAAATTTGATGACAGGTCAGATGAGGGCGTATAAAAACGCCACAGCATCCAAAAAGGTAGTCAGACTGGGTCAAAATTCGGGGAATACCGAAGCTTAAGAATCCCAAAGCAGTGAGCTAGCACGTTGTGCTCACTCAATCAACTGTTGAGCCCATACTGTCAAGGTGAGATTTCGCGGGCTGGCCAAGAACCATGCACATAGAACCACTTTGTTTGCCTTGTCGAACCTATGGATGTCGCGGCGACGTTTATTGGACATGGCAGGACAGGTGCGTCCGCCATGAGACAAATGGGCCCGATGGCCCTTCTGCAAGGCAAAAAACGGGTTTGAAAAGCGTTTTTTCGGGCCGTTTTTCTGATTTGCTGTCCCCACTCAAGTAAATTTCACCTTGACTTGGGTATTCACGCCTGAATAGTCGCGTGCTTCAGACCATCCCTAGAAAACGCAATATTCCACTACTGTCATTATCCCTACCTTAAGTTGTGCCTGTAAGAGGTTACGCATACGAAAGGCTGATGCTCAGATTTCCACGCTAAATAACGGTCTGCCCAGCAGTCCTCATCGTGTCGCCAGACGCCTCACCGACCGCAAATGTCTTATGACACTCTAGGACCGGTCAGGACGCCCCCAAGAAAATAGCTACTCCGGAACTTTCAGGAGGCCTTCTTCATCAACCAAACGACCACAGGCGACGACGTGCTCGACCATCGCCGCCACACGTTCTCGTACCGAAGCCGAGATAGCTCGGATGCCGATGGCGCGCGCAACGCGTTCGATGACCTGATCGCGGTTCGCGCCAAAGTTACGCGCTACGACGATGACGATGGCCTCTGCAAGTTCTGCCTCCGGTAGATACTCCGCCCGGCGGAGCGCCAGTGAAGATACCTGCGAACGATCGCGTGGAACGACAGGCGCGCTGGCCATGGCGAGCCAAACGCCGTCACGCACCACAGAGTTCTGGCGGACAGCCACATCGATGGCCCTTTCGACGGCGTCCTGAATCCGGCTACCAGCTCGCTTGGCGCCCCAGGCGTCACGGATACGGGACACGACCTCATCGGTATGCACGGGTCCCTCTATACGCACAACATTAACCGCAATCTCGGTAAGAACGCCGGTCGGGGTATCGTGGATTTCTTCCGAACGATGTGTTGGCCGCTGTGGGTTCGCTTCGACATACGGTTCGAAGGTGAAATCACCGTCTTCCGTCCTCAGCTCCCGTTCGATGGCAGCTGCATCGACAGCCTGCTCTTTTGAAAGGACCTCCTCGACTACGCGCTCGTCGAACGCAGCACGAGCCGCATCGATCTGCCGGCAGACAAGGTCGAGTTGCTCTTGTGGACGCTGGAACCAATCGGTGCTCCAGATACGGTGGAGGTTCCAGCCATGATCGAGCAAAACCTGCTGGCGAAGACGGTCACGGTCCCGGGCGGACTGGGCGCTATGATACGACGCGCCATCGCACTCGATGCCCAGGAGGAAGCGACCCGGGCGCTCCGGATCAGTCACCGCAAGGTCGATAAAGAACCCAGCCAAGCCCACCTGACGCTGGACACTGTATCCGCGAGATTCGAGAGCCGAGGCAACCTGCTCTTCAAATATGGAATCAAAGTCCCGTCCCGTGACGGCAGCCGTGTCGAGCTTTCCCGTGCGGGCATAGCGGAGAAAGATACGGAATGCCTCGATACCTTTGCGGCTGGCGGAAAATGCAGGATCGATGTGCTCATCGGTCGTTGAGGAGAACACCTCGCATCGCTGCTTGGCGCGGCTGATCAGCACGTTGAGGCGACGCTCGCCGCCCTCGTTATTGAGAGGCCCGAAACGCATGGGTACTTTGCCGCCTGGTACGGTCGGTCCATAGCCAACCGAGATGAAGATGACATCCCGCTCGTCACCCTGAACGTTTTCAAGGTTCTTGATGAAGAAAGGCTCACTGTTGCGGCGGTTGAAGAACGCCTCCACCTCCGCTGGCAAACCACGGCGGAGTACTTCAAGCTCGTCGAAGATGGCACGGCTTTGCGACGCGGAGAACGCTGCTACACCCAACGACAGATTCGGATGCATACGGGCGTGCTGGACGATAGCCTCAGCGACTACCTTGGCCTCTGGCCCGTTGACGCTCTTTACCGGTGAACCGAAGACGCCATCCCGAACATGGTGGAAGCGCAGGCCACGCCCACCCTCCTGAGTCCAGGGGCTAGGCACGATGAATAGCTTGTTTTCATAGAACTGGCGGTTGCTGACTGCAATGAGCGACTGGTGGCGACTACGGTAATGCCAGCGGAGCATGCGCATAGGCAGGCCGCGTGCGGTAAACAGCCCAAGGATGCTTTCAACGTCGCTGACCTTCGTTGGCTCATCCTCGTCAATGTCTTCATCGCCACTGGTGAGCTTGGCAAAGAAACTGGTTGGCGGTAGCTGACGAGGGTCACCGACCACAACCACCTGCTTCGCACGAGCCACCGCACCGAGGGCGTCGACCGGCTGAATCTGGCTCGCTTCGTCCATCACGAGCAGGTCGAACTCAAGTGCACCGGGCGGCAGGAACTGCGCGACCGACAACGGGCTCATCATGAAGACTGGCTTCAGGGCGGTGAGCGCAGGTGCCGCGCGTTCGACCAGCTTTCGCAGGGCCATGTGACCCTTCTTCTTCTGAATTTCCCCCCGAAGCACCCCGAGTGGGCCAATCGAACCACTGTCTCTTCGAGGAACATTCTGGTGGTGAGCCTGAACGACTTCGCCTGCCGCCGCTGCGATACGCAGGCGGTCAAGCTCGGCGAACTCGCGGACAATATGGCCGTGGGCGACGCCATCGAAGCGGCCCAGAGCCGGTTCAGCCTTCAGCACCCGACGGTATTGCCCTTCAAAATAAGCGAACTCGAACGCAGCGACCGCGCTCGTTGTCGATAGCCGTCCATCAGCAAGTCGGGCGACGAAATCCGCGCAACCGTCGCGAACGGCCCGTGCAGCACGATCGCGATAGGCCAGCCACCGGTGGAGTTCTTCCTGCTCGGTAACCCAGCGTGATAGCCGCCCTGTCAGGGAATCCAGATGCGCCTCATGGATGAGCGGCGCACCAACACTTGCTGATAGATCGAGTGCAAGCTCATCTGCGATGGCGTGGAAGGCGGTAGCGAGATGCACGGCCTGTTCGTCGAGAGCCTTGGCGCGAGGAATGAGAGCCTCACGCTCATGGACTCGACCGGCCAGCGCGCGGATGTCTCCATTGACTTTGAGCCAGCCAGCGGCTGTCGAGAGGGCGTCCCAATCACTGTCGAGCCCTCGCCACGCGGAGCCGAATAGTGCGCGGCCGAGGCTATCCCCATCTCGTACTCCCTGACGCGCCTCGCGTCCCGCATCGAGCCTTTCAAAAACGGCACAGACTGATTCTGCGCTAGTGGGGGCCTGGATCAGGAAGCCGCTTACCGTCGACCAGGCATTCGTGTGGCGGACGGCGAGCTGCAACAACGACTCGAGGTCGAGTTGTTCAGGCGCGGTGGCGTCGCCGAACGCCTGCGTTGCCTGTGTAAGAAAATCGACATGGACGCCGGACAGGTCGGGAGCGACCTGCGAGAGCAAAAGGCTTACGTACTTCGAACGCTGGGCGACATCATTCTTCTCAGGACCGCGGGAAGCGATGAGACGGGGTTCGGCCCCGAGCCCGCGCAGGGACCGCATCCATTCAACCAAAGCCACGAGCGGCGCGGAGACCGAGCTATCGCCTTGCCAGTCATCACCGAAGGCTGCCTTGCCAAAACTGTCTTCATTGCGCAGGACGCGCCGCGCTTCCTGACCGCGGATCAGGGTATCGAGAGAAGCCAGGGTCACCGGGAGAGGTTGGGCGGGCTGAACCAGGACCGAGCGCATGAGCTTGTTGGCTGCACGCCAGTCGCCACTGAGGAAGCGGAATAGGCTTGTGCCCTTCGCAGCGAGCGCGGCGCGGGCGGGACCTACGTCGATATCCCAAGCGAGCTCCTGGAGCTGACCTGCCAGTGACGTACGAACCCCTTCGAGCTCAGCGACGGTATGGGCGATCTGCCCGGCCCGCTCTACGCCTCCCTCCCATAGCTCGGAAGCGAACGTTTCGGGGCTCGCCGGTGGCGCATTTGCAACCCGCTCGCCGATCTTGGCGAGGCGGGCAAATTCGCCAGCGGTCGGCGCGCATTCGCGGCCCAGTGCGTGAGACAGACCGCGGGCAGCCTGCAATAACGCCGGGATGGCGTCGCGAACGGCGCAGAGGCGGCGAACGGCATCCGCATTGAAGTCACCAGGGCATTCGGTGAGCGCCTGCTGCGCCTCGTGGGTGTCCTCGTCCCATGCCTCAACATTGACTTCGGTCGACAGCGATTGGCGCAAGGCGGCAAAGCGGTGACCCAACGCTAGCAATGTATCGACCATCGAAACGTTTGACCAACCGTCATCTGCCATGGCAGCGGCATCAAGCACAGGCGCCACACTGATGCGCCGGGCGAGTGCGCTGACAGGGACCAGCTCTTTGAGCGTGCGCGGAAACTCGGCTTCAAGCAAACTGGCAGTAGCATTCATGTACTGGCGGGCGTTCTGGAGCTGGCCGCGCAGGGTTTCGATACGAGCGACGAGACGCTCACGATCGGTTGGTAGCATCGCTTCGATGCCCACCCCGGTAAAAGCGTGGTCGTCGGGTGTGCCGATGATCTCAATCCGTGTGACAAGGTCGCTCAGAAGTGTATGGCGCCGTTCGAAACCATCCGCCCCCCAAGCGTCGATTCCCTCCAGAACGACATCGTTGGGCATCACCCCCGCTTGCCGCAGGCGCGCGAGATGACCCATGACCTGGAATGGGGACAGACTGGATGCTGGGTCGACAGCATGGAGCCGCGCTACATGGCCGTTCAACTCGTCCCGCGCTTCGGTCAGGCGAGCAATTAGACTTCCGGTGGGAGCTGACTTCGGAGCTCCGAGATCCCAAGTGCGTCGGAGCTCATCCAGTACCGCGCGCTTGTTAGCCTTGTTGCTGTGGAGTTCCAGACAAGCATCGCCCACGCCCTTTTCATCAAGGCGACGTTTTACCACCTCGAGAGCAGCCATCTTCTCCGCCACAAACAGAACAGTTTTGCCGTCCTTAATGGCCGACGCAACGATATTGGCAATCGTCTGGCTCTTACCGGTGCCAGGAGGGCCCTGAATCACCATGTCGCGACCGCGACGCACCTCATGGATGGCAATAGCTTGCGAACTATCGCAATCGAGGATGTGGAGCATCTCCGCCGGCGGGATGACCGGATCGATGTTGGCGCTCTCGTCGAGCATACCCTCTCCACCAGGGAAGCCGTCGGAGAGCAGGCCTTTGATGAGTGGGCGATCAACGAGTGTGTTGCCCTTAGGCCACACGGCGGGGTCGAGGTCTCTATACATCAGGAATTTGGCAAAGGAGAAGAACCCGACGGTCATCTCATCCCGCAGCACTTCCCACTGGGGCTTGTCCGCCACCGCAGCCGCAACATCCGTAAAATAGGAATCGATATCGAAGCTATCGCTGGCTTCGAAGGCGGGCATACGAAGCTTGTGAATGCGGTCGAGGTATGCTTCCAACGACAGGTTAGATGCGACATCTTCAGCGCGAGCCTTGAGTCGGAATTTCTCGCCCGCCGTTCCGCGGTTCAACTCGACGGGAATCAGGATCAGGGGAGCATGGCGGACGTTCGCTGCATTGTTCGGATCGATCCACTTGAGAGCGCCAAGGGAGGCAAAGAGGACGTTCACGCCCTGTTCTTCTTCGAGCGTCTTTGAATTCAGGTACAGCTCGAGCAGGTGTTTTTGCAGACCCGTGCCCGTGAGCCGAGTCTGGAGCCTTGTGTCGCTGTGACGGGTGAGTACGCCCCTCTCGTCGACGCTGTCGTCGGGTTGGGCAAGCTGGTCGATTTCATCGGACTCAATGGCCGGCTTTGTGTCGTCGGCTGCCGAATCGTCATCGGACTCATCAGTCGCCGCCTTGCCGGCCAGGAAGGTAAACGCCTTTCCCTCCCGAACGAGGAGGCGATAGACCTCGGATGTCTTCTCATCAACGATCGCTATCGCCGAGGTACGGCTCGATCGCGGCATATTAAGGAGTCGATTTCGCGCTGAGAGGTCAAGCAACTGTGTACGCGCCTGCTCAAGCTTCTCGGCGTTGGGGAGCGTGCTCTGGAAAATCGATGCATCCATGGTCGAGTCGGGCGTTGCTGCTTCTGTCTTACTGTCCATCGTCATGTCCCTGGCGGACAATTTCCGCCGAACGAGCCCTTCATTGGGCGATCAGTCTATTTTCGCATCTCGGGCGGACATACGTTGGCTGCCGATAAGGCCAGGAGCCAAGTTGCGACCAGAAATCTCCTTCCAACATCGAAACTGCGTGCGCCTGTTCCAGATAGCATCCATATTAATCCACTGGGAGGCACTTCCAGTACGGTGATTTGATGTCGAGCAATCAATTTATGTAGAGGGCTGGATACGTGTGTCCATGCCGCTTCCTCTGTCACACCATTTGATAGGCTTTAGTGCGCCGTCCTCGGTGTGCGCTTGCCGACGTTTTCGCACAACCCGTTAAAACCAGGGACGACCACGCATGACTATGGTTTTCCTCATGCTCACTGTATCGCGACCTCGGCGACATCACCCCCGGACAGAGCTTGACGACTAGATTGACTTGGCCTTCTTCGTCCTCAAGATATTTGGCATGGTTATAGGCCGAACCCACCTTATTCGGATCAGCATGGGAACAACTGCGCATCTACCCAGATCTTGGGGTAGCCGATCTCTTTCAGTTCTATCGAAATGGTTCCGCGGATGCCGTAGCCAGTTATAAGACTCTCGTAATCCATTCGCTTCAAAGCTGCGTTGGGGGTGTTCTCGCTGATGCGTTTTTTGAGTTCGCGGTGGTGCGCAAGCAGGTGTTTCTTGGCTGGGCGCATTGCTTGCCTTAGAGATCGTAAATCTCGATCGCCCGTATATCCCGCGCTACGTGGGGCACAACTGGGGGCATAGTTTAGTTTTTCCGACCTGAAAATACTGCGCTAGGACCCAGTCAAAATGTTCTTCGGCGATCCCGATATTCTGTAGGGGTCGGCAGGCAGGCCGTTCAGCTGATCATTTCTGCGTTTCCACAAACCATAGAGCTCCATCCACCTCCAGTGGATTTCTACATTGGGGGCACATCTGAGGGCATGCTTTACCTCACTGCACACACGGGCGGCTGTAACTTGATCAAGCAATCAAGCCCTGCGGTGGAAGACCTACTCCTCAAGGCGTTCATGCTGGAACTGGATACAGCCCCCAAAACCGTTCTTACACAACAAACCGATTAACCAACTGATTCAGATTAACCGCCAGCTTCGACATTTCACCGCACGCACTCGCGGTTTGCGCGGCTCCCGCAGCACTCTGTGTCGCAAGCTCACGAATGCTGACCAGATTTCGGTCCACCTCTCGAGCGACGTGAGACTGTTCTTCAGAAGCGGTCGCGATCATGAGGTTGCGTTCATTGATTTGAATGATGGCCGTTGATATTTGATCCAGCGAGGTACTGGCCTCCTGGGCAACGCCAAGTGATTCGGTCGCAAGGTCTCTGCTCGTATTCATTGCCTTCACTGCCAGGTCAGAATCGCTCTGAATGGCAGCAATCATCTGCTCGATTTCTTGAGTAGACACCTGAGTGCGATGGGCTAAAGCCCGTACTTCGTCAGCCACCACCGCAAACCCACGGCCTTGCTCGCCCGCCCGTGCGGCTTCGATGGCGGCGTTCAACGCCAACAGGTTGGTTTGCTCTGCAATGGCCCTGATTACCTCGACAACCTTGGTGATGCTCTGAGCACGGTCTGACAACCCTTGAATCTGCTCGCTTGTGTTTTCAACGTTACCGTTCAGCTTTTGAATTGACTTTAACGTCTGAGCCACCCGTGCCAAACCTACCTCGGTATAGCCTTGGGTACGTTTTGACTCTTCGGAAGCTGACTCGGCATTACGAGCGACCTCATCAACGGCAGCGCTCATTTCTGTGACCGCTGTTGCTGCCTGATTGACTTCATCGTTCTGGGAAACAAGGCCGCGACTCGACTCCTCGGTAACCGCCGTCATCTCTTCAGACGCAGACGCCAGCTGATTAGAGGAATCGGATATCTGCATGATGGTGTTTCGCAGGTTTGCCTGCATCTGCGCGAGCGCTTTCAACAGTCTCCCCGCTTCATCAGTCCCGCTTACCAAGACCTCCTTGGAGAGGTCACTGGCCGCGATGCGCTCAGCGACAGACAGCGCGTCGTTAATCGGGGAGGTAATACTTTTCGTCAGCAGTAATGCCAAACCGACCGTCAAGATAACGACACCCGCTATCAGGCCTACAACAAGCCACAGGCCGTTTTCATAGAGATCCGTCGCAGTTTGCCCGGCCCGTGCAGCGCCTTCGTTGTTAAAGTTGGTGAGGTCTTTGATCTGCACCTCCATCGTGTTCGTCATTGGACGGATGCTGGTACTCACCAGGCTGACCGCAGCCGCAATATCACCCTGTCTCATCAACGGCTCAAGAATATCCAGTTGCTTGGAATAGGCATCGGCACTGTTTTTTACCGGAATATAAAGCGAGCGCTCCTTTTCATCGGCGATGAGGGGCTCATAGTTCGCCACCGCTTCGGTGAATGCCTTACGGTAGCCAGCGAAGCTTTCAATATTCTTTTGAATGGATTGAGGGTCAGCAAGGCCTCGCTGCGTTTCGAGCCTCAGGCGAAGGGTCGTGGTGTTCATCAACGACGTTTGGCGGATGCTGGCCATCCAATTGAGTTCGACGTCTTTCTCGGCGTCTCTGAGCTTGCCCATTTGCAGGACTGCAAATACCCCCAGCACGAATACCAATGCGATGATTGACGCGAAAAACAAGGCAGCTCGTGGAGCTAAATTGAGGTTTCGGAGGCGCATGCGAGATTCCTGCTTTTCAATGATGGCTGACATATTAAAGAGGCTATCGACCCAAATCTGGAAACTTTAAGCTCGTCGTCGAAAGGCCCTTTGGATGGTAGAAAGCGGTCACGACTTTACAAGACCTCAACTCAGCAGTGGCCTGAATCCAGAACGGGCTGGCCTATGAACTGCTTTCGTGTGGAATGGGCCATCGACCGCCCCTCGACGCAGTTGCGACCTCTGGTTTTGGCGCAGTAAAGAAGTCGATCTGCTTCCCTCAGGGCCGCTGTGTAACCCTCCTTCTCGAGTGCGTTGATCGCAACCACGCCCGAGCTGATTGTTACGTTCCCCAGCGGGCTGGCGGAGTGCTCTATCAGTGCGTTTTCAATGGATAACCTGACCTCTTCGGCAACGCTTAAAGCACCCGTTAAATCTGTGCCAGGCAACAGAATCACAAACTCTTCTCCGCCATATCGTGCGGCCAGGTCGCCAGGCCGCTTGATACCGCTTCCGATAAGCCCCGCTACCTGGCTTAGGCAGTCGTCGCCCCGCAGATGGCCGTAGCAGTCGTTGTATTGTTTGAACCAGTCAATATCCAACAAAATAAGGGCGATGGATGAGTTATCTCGGGAAGCTCGTTCCCACTCCAGTTGAAAGGTAGCGTCGAAACAACGCCGATTGGCCAGATGCGTCAAACTGTCGGTCCTGGCGATGATCTCGAGGTCGGCTCTGGCGATACTCAACTCATTTTCCGCAGTGATCAGGTGCCGGATTTGCCTGTATAGCAAGATGCCGAGTAAAACCAGGGTCAAACTGATCATGCCGACCAGCGCCATGGATCGATATGCATAAGCCCACCAAGGGGCGAATACATGCTCGCAGGACACACCAGCGGCGGCGACGATAGGCAATCCGGACACCCGCCGATAGGCATAAATTCTTTCCACGCCATCCACTACAGACTTGAACACAGCGGTGCCGCTCTCGCTGTATGGCAGATAGCGAGTGAACAGATCACCTTTGGCGATATTGGTGGTCATCAATGCTGCCAGCGTCGGTCGTCGAGCCAGCAGGTCGCCATTGTTCAGCGCGAGGAAAATAACGCCCTTGTCGTCCACATCCATGCGTTTGAAGAATGATTGAAAATAGGCCACAGGCACAGTCGCCAGAGCCACACCTGCGAATGTGCCATCCGCAGTATTGATACGTCGGCTGATCGGGATGACCCGGTCTCCCGTGCTGCGGCTCTCAATGATGGAACCGATGTGGATGGACTCGTCGGCGTTGTCGCGGTGATAGACGAAGTACGCGCGGTCGCTGTTGTTTTTTACCTGTATACCTTGAGAAAAAGAGTTGGCGACCCAGTTGCCTTGGGCATCGTAGATAAAAAGCCCCTGAATGCCGTTGACGTTCAACACGTCCTGAGCCATTCGCTTCGCCAGTCGAGCTTGCTGAGGCCCTTCTACACCATCGTGCTCCACGCGTTCCGCGAGATCACGCAGGGTATTATCAGCCTGTCGTACCGTATCCTGAGCTTGCTGCTCGGCAGCAAGAACGATGTTTGAAACCGTAATTGTGGCGGTAGCGACACGCTCACGCCTGGACTGGTTCATTTGCCAGGCTGTAGCCAAAACCAGCGATACACACACCAGAGCAATAAAGCCAATCAGTGCTTTGGTGAGCATGGAAGGCGCGAGCCTGACTGAGGATCGGTAAACATGCTTCATGGGTGCGTCATCAAATTGACTTTGAACGCTTTATGCATCTTTCGTACCCTGATAGCGGGTCTGGCCAGTGCCTTCACTTCTTGCTTGTCTCCGGTTAAAGCCGAGGTGCTGACTGGACCTCCTGGCTAATGGTCCGTGACATCCTCGCGTTGCTCCACTAAATTACGCCCCCCGAAACGCCCTGAGCCTTTCGCGCCTCAAACCTGAAATGCCTCAAACCTGAAATAGTGAAATTCAATGCCTGATTCCCAGACCAACGAAGCCCTGACCTCCTCCAAGCTGGAATACGAAAGCGCAATTGGTCTTTCCCAGCACGTGGCGCAGGCCAAGACCATCAGCGAGATGGTGCTTGATGCGTTCCAGACCGCCAAGGAAAGCGAAGAAATCCGTGAGCTGCGTGCCGCCATTCGCTTGGCGCAGGATGAGCACGATGACGACAAAGCCTACGAACTGATGGGCCAACTGAAGCGCCTCAAGGATGCCGAAGCGGCAGACAGCGCAGCACTGGCCGATCTTGGCACGCAGTTCCCGATCAGCCGTATTCTGTCCAGCTACAAGAATGACCCGGCATTTCAGGAACTGGTCTACGGCCTGGCGCTCAAGGTGCTGAACCAGACGCATCAGGCGATCAGCAACCCCACTACCGCCAAGAGCAAGACAACGCGTGCCCGCAAGGAAGCCGAGGTCTACACCATCAGCAAGGATGGCCAGAGTGTCAGCCTGCCGTTGCGCACCCCGCGTTCCAACCTTAATGTCGACCGCGAAGCCCTCGAGTTTCTTGGCTTCACCTTTGTCGGTGAAGGCGATACCGCCGAACTGCAGGAAACAACCTTCGTCGACAATGAAGGCAGCGAGCTGCCGGTGACCCGTAAAAACATCGTCACCGCGCTGCAACAGGGCAAGGCATTCAACGCTTACAGCATCGCCTGATGAATGATCGGCCGGTGACCCGATCACGCCATCGCGGTCGCCTGGCCGACCGCCGTCTGTTGAGCGAAAAGCAAGTCCAGTGGTTGCCTCCAGCCACTGGCACCGATTTACTCCAGAAGCCGATCGCCTCGCGCAAAACCATGAACCCGCGCCCGTAGCGCAATAATCAGGCTCAGCACTGACAACACAAACAAGACCCAGGGAAATACACCCACGCCCCAATGTCCAAGCAGCACACCACCCAGTAACCCACCGCCTGCAATAGCGCTGTTCCAGACGACGACATTCATCGAAAGCGCCACGTCAGCGCCCTCGCCTGCCGAGTCGGCGAGCGCGGTTTGCAGAAGCGTAGCGGCACCGCCAAAGGTCAGACCCCAGATAAATACGCCTGCATAGATGGCCAGGGCCGAGCCAGAAAACACACCCAGGAACACCGAAACCGCCGCGAAGCTCGCGAGGCTGGCCAACACCGTCTTGCGTAAATGACGATCAACCAGCCGTCCCGTTACCCAGATGCCCGCCAGCGCGGCGACACCGAATGCCAGCAATACCAAATCGACGTCCCTCGCCAACCCGGCCTCGGAAACAAACGGCGCGACGTAGGTATAAAGAATGTTGTGAGCCAGCATCCAGGTGAAGACCACTCCCAGTACCGAGCGTACGCCCGGGGTGAAAAAGACCTGACGCAATGCCATGCGCTTAGCCGCGGACTGGCCAGGATAGTCCGGCACTTTGATCAGCACCCAGACGATCAACAGCAGGGTCATTGCGGACATCAATCCGAATGCCATGCGCCAGCCCATCAATCCGCCCAGCCAGGTTCCCAGAGGCACGCCCAATGACAACGCGATGGGCGTTCCCACCATTGCGATCGCCAGCGCGCGGCCCTGCAATTGGGGAACGACCATACGTCGTGCGTAACCCGCGATAAGGCTCCAGGCCAGCCCCGCAGAGACGCCAGCGAAAAACCTCGCGATCAGGGTCAGCCAGTAGCTGGAAGACAGCGCAGTGACGGAATTGAACACCAGGAAGCCGACAATCGTCAGCAACAAGACTGTTCGGCGACGCCAGCTTTGCGTAGCGATGGTCAGCGGAATGGCTGCCAGCAGTGAGCCCAACGCGTAAACAGTCACCATTTGCCCTGCAAACGATGCCGAGACTCCCAGGCCACTGCCGATTTCGGGCAGCAAACCCGCAGGCAACGTCTCGGTCACGATGCAAATGAACCCTGTCATCGCCAAAGCCAGCAATGCCCCGAGCGGAAGTTTTTCGCTCTGTTTCTCGTCTGTCGTCATTCGAATCTCCCCACTAATATACTGATCGATACAAATATAGGCAGAACACCCCAGGTGGTCAACGACTTATGTATCGACTAGTATTTAAATAATTCTGGAGGAGACCCGGCATGGCACAGATGGGACGTCCGCGCACGTTTGACCGTGACGTGGCAATCACTCAGGCGCTGCATTTGTTCTGGGAGCATGGATACGATGCGACATCCCTGAGCCAATTGAAGGCGAACATAGGCGGAGGCATTACCGCGCCAAGCTTTTACGCCGCTTTTGGCTCGAAACAGGCACTGTTCAATGAGGTGATGGAGCGCTATCTCGCCACCCACGGTCGGGTTACCGACAGCCTGTTTGACAACACTCTGCCGCCCAGGGAGGCGATTGAACTCACCCTTCGCCGGTCCGCAAAAATGCAGTGCGAGCCCGATCATCCCAAGGGCTGCCTGGTGGCGTTAGGTCTGATGAGCACGTGCTCGGAAGAGAGCAAGGCGATTTCCGCACCGCTCGCAAAAGCCAGGAACCTGAATCGTGCGGGTATCGTTGCCTGCATCCACCGCGCCGTTGCTACAGGGGAATTGCCCGCGACGGTGATACCGGAGGCTCTCGCTGCTGCGTTCGACAGTTTTCTTCTGGGCTTGTCTACACTGGCTCGCGACGATGTTCCACATGCCACACTGGATGCCGCAGTCACTCAAATGATGGGCCTGTGGGATAGTCTGCGTAGTGTTACCGACGACCAATGACCCGCAGGTCCAGACTCATCTGCATTCCCTGGTAACGCCTTGATGCATTGCGCATAGGCGTCCAATGCCAGAATCTTCACCAAATCCTTTCGGAGACCACCATGCTTCGCGCGTTTGAAAAATGGCTCGACCCCTTCCCGCCCGACGAAGTGCCGCCGCCTCCTGACGGCCTGGTGCGGTTTCTCTGGGCCTGCACACGGGGAGCACGTGGCTACATCCTGGCGCTTGCGCTACTGAGTGCCGGCGTATCGATTTACGAAGCCTGGCTGTTTTCTTTTCTCGGGCAGGTCGTGGACCTGCTGTCGGCGTGGAAGGCCGGCGACGCGACGGCCATGCAGGAAAGTAGCGTGCTGTGGGGCATCGGCCTGGTATTGCTGGCCAGCATCGGGCTGGTCGCGTTGCGTACGATGGTCCAGCACCAGGTATTGGCGATCAACCTGCCATTGCGGCTGCGCTGGGACTTCCATCGGTTGATGTTGCGCCAAAGCCTTTCTTTTTTCTCCGATGAATTCTCTGGCCGTGTCACCACCAAGGTGATGCAGACGGCCCTGTCGGTGCGTGAGGTGCTGTTCACCCTCATCGAAATCGCACCCGGAATCGGGGTGTACTTCATCGCGATCATTGCATTGGCCGGCGGCTTCGACCTGAAGCTGATGCTGCCTTTCATTGCCTGGATCGCCCTGTTCGGTCTGGCCATGCTGTATTTCGTGCCTCGCCTGGGCAAAGTCGGACAGGAGCAGGCTAACGCGCGCTCATCGATGACCGGGCGTATCTCGGATGCCTACACCAACATCACCACTGTGAAGCTGTTCTCCCACTCCAAACGCGAGGCGCACTTCGCACGTGCTGCAATGGAGGACTTCAAGCTCACCGGCTTTCGCCAGATGCGCCTGGTCAGCCAGTTCGAGATCGTCAATCAGGTACTGGTGGTCGCGTTGATCATGGGTGCAGGTGGTTATGCCCTGTGGCTGTGGCACCAGGGTCAGGTTGGCACCGGTGCCGTTGCAGCGATTACCGCCATGGCGTTGCGCGTCAATGGCATGTCGCACTGGATCATGTGGCAAATGACCTCGCTGTTCGAGAACATTGGCACCGTACAGGACGGTATGGAAACCTTGACCCGCGGCCCCAAGGTTCAGGATGCGCCGGATGCAGCCGCCCTGGTCACCACGGGTGGTGCGGTAACCTTTGACAATGTGAGTTTCAATTACAACGGCGAACGTCAGGTGCTCGATGCGCTGAACCTGACCATTCGGCCGGGTGAAAAAATCGGCCTGGTGGGTCGCTCCGGCGCCGGGAAATCCACACTCATCAACCTGCTGTTGCGCTTCTATGACTTAGATGAAGGAGCAATCAGCATCGACGGGCAAAATATTGCGCACGTCACCCAGGACAGCCTGCGTAGCGCCATCGGCATGGTCACTCAGGACACATCCCTGCTGCACCGTTCCATCCGCGACAACATCGCCTATGGCCGTCCCGATGCGACTGACGCGCAAATCCACAGCGCCGCGGCCAGCGCCCAGGCCGATGGGTTCATCAGCCAACTGAGCGACAAGCAGGGCAATAGCGGCTACGACACCCTGGTGGGTGAGCGTGGCATCAAACTGTCGGGCGGTCAGCGTCAACGTGTCGCAATTGCCCGGGTGATGCTCAAGAACGCGCCGATCCTGCTGCTGGACGAGGCCACCAGCGCGCTGGACTCGGAAGTCGAAGTGGCAATCCAGGAAAGCCTCGATGAAATGATGAAAGGCAAGACCGTGATCGCCATCGCCCATCGCCTGTCTACCATCGCAGCCATGGACCGGCTCATTGTCATGGACGACGGTCGCATCATCGAACAAGGCACCCACTCCGAACTGCTCGGCAAGAACGGAACCTATGCGCGGCTGTGGCATCACCAGAGCGGCGGGTTTCTCGGCGAAGATCAGGGTTTGACCGAGGCCATGGAGTAGGTACAAGTGTGAGCGGTCCGCAATGGCTGTCGCCATTCGTGATCGCTCACATACGGGCGGGGCAACCCGCCAATAACAAATTTAATAAAAGCATTTTCAGTAAAAATACAATTATTATTTGACCATGATCAAAGAACTGAAAACATTTATTGCCGTGGCCAGAGAAGGGACTTTTGCGGCTGCCGGCAGCAAGATAGGGCTCACTCAGGCCGCCGTCAGTGCGCAGATGCAACGTCTGGAGGCGGAACTCGGTGTCGAGCTGTTTGACCGAAAAGGACGTTCAGCCCAACTCAACCGAATGGGCCAACAGGTGCTGTTACAGGGGCAGGACCTGGTGCGCCAATTCAACGCCCTGGGCACTGCTACGGTGGGGTTGCCCGCTAACGTATTGGTGACTATCGGCGCGATTGCCTCTGTACAGCGCTCATTTCTGCCGCAGGCGCTTGCCGAGTTTCACCAACGATTCGCCGCGTGCAGGACGCGTGTCATCCCGGGGCTGTCCATGGATCTGGTCAATCAGGTGGACGCTGGCGAGATCGACATGGCCGCGATCATTCGCCCACCCTTCTCGCTGCACAGTGACTTGCGATGGACTACCTTGGTGCGCGAGCCCTACCGGCTTATCGTCCCTGCCGATACGCCGGGGGATGACTGGTCGGAGCTGGTTTCAGCTCACCCATTCATTCGCTACGACCGATCGTCGTTTGGCGGCCGTCAGGTTGACCGGTTCCTGCGGCAAACCCATGTCTCGCTGCGCGAGGTATGCGAGCTTGATGAACTGGATGCGATCATCAAACTGGTGGCCAATGGCGTGGGTGTCGCACTGGTCCCAGAAACCGCGAGCAGTCAGGACTGGCCTGCTGGTGTGCGTTCCATCGATTTGCAACAACACACCTTTCATCGCGATATCGGGCTGGTACATCGCGCTCGTCGCAGCCTGAGCGAGCCCGTGCAAGCGCTGGTCGGACTGATTAACCAGCAGGCCCTGAACAAGCACTGACTCAGGACTTGCTGATCACTCAAGAGGGTCTGGCACAATGTTGCGCGCCAGGCCTTTTATCATTTTGCGAAGAGCTGGCTCATGTCTTTGAAGGCCTTGAACTCAAGGGCATTACCACAGGGATCGAACAGGAACATGGTCGCCTGTTCACCGACCTGGCCTTTGAATCGAATGTAGGGTTCGATGACGAACTCGGTGCCGAAGGATTTCAAGCGTTCCGCCAGGGCCTCCCACTGGGCCCATTCCAGAATGATGCCGAAGTGCGGGACCGGTACGTCATGACCGTCCACCGGGTTGCTGTGAACACTCTCTTGAGAAGCGGTTTTCGGGTGCTCGTGAATCACTAACTGGTGGCCGTAGAAGTCGAAATCGACCCACTGGGCGCTGGAGCGTCCTTCTGAAAGACCGAACACTTCGCCGTAAAAGGTACGTGTCGCGGCCAGATCGTAAACAGGGATTGCAAGATGGAAAGGAGAAAGACTCATCAGGACTCCGATTACAGCTCTTATTGGCTTATGAGGTCGGACGGTACGATCCCTGCCCGACGGCTTTTTCAAGGTAGCTTCATGCTAAAGCGACGCTAACCTAAAATAAATCAATATAAATTTTTCATAAGCACAAATTATTTTTGTTTATGAGCTGCGCTATTGCCACCGATTGCGGTTTTTCCATGCAGTAAATTTCGATTTTTTGTAGACGACTGGTCTATTTCAATTTAGGATGCTCGACATTATGAAGAAACCAGCCCAAGACATGCGACAGCACATCATCAATGTGGCCAGATCGCTCATGACGAACAAAGGCTATACCGCCGTCGGCCTCGCTGAGGTTTTAAGCACGGCCGGTGTACCCAAGGGTTCGTTCTATTACTATTTCAAATCGAAAGAAGAATTTGGTCAGGCACTGCTGGAAGAGTATTTTTCCGAATACCTGGGCCGAATCGATGCACTTATGGCGCGTCCCGGCAGCGGAGCCGAGCGGCTGCTGGCCTACTTTAATTACTGGGCAGAAACCCAAGGCACCGAACTTCCCGAAGGCAAGTGCCTGGTCGTCAAGCTGGGAGCGGAAGTTTGCGACTTGTCCGAGGACATGCGTGGCGTGCTCGAAGTCGGTACAGCCAAAATTATCAAACGTATTACTGCTTGCGTAGACATGGGTGCGGCCGATGGCAGCATTCATCCCGAGGGAGACCATGAAGGCTTCGCGCAATCCCTCTACCAACTCTGGCTTGGTGCTTCCCTTCTGGTGAAGGTGAACAAGTCCACAGAGTCTTTCGATAAAGCACTGACCATGACCAAGCGCCTGCTGCGTTAGCACGCGTTTTTTTAATTTTTTAGTAGACGACCGGTCCACTAACAGAGGTAATTGATGAACGACTCACGCACTACCACCGACCTTTTCTCACCCATGCAGATGGGCTCGATCAAGCTGGCCAACCGTATTGTCATGGCCCCCGTCACTCGCAGTCGCTACGACGAGGACGGCGTTCCCGATCAATTACACGCAACCTACTACGCACAGCGCGCTACAGCAGGGTTGATTGTGAGCGAAGCGACAAACATTTCCGCTCAAGGTCGAGGCTATGCCGCAACGCCTGGCATCTGGAGCGAAGAGCAAGTGGCGGGCTGGAGGAAAGTCACAGATGCGGTACACGCCGCTGGAGGCAGGATCGTCAGCCAGCTTTGGCACGTAGGTCGTTTCTCCAGTGTCGACCTGCAACCCAATGGTGAGGCACCGGTCGCTCCCTCCGCCATCAAGGCCGAGGGCAATACCTACACCGTCGACGGGTTCGTAGCGGTGTCCATGCCGCGCGCGCTTGAAACTGACGAAATCCCCGGGATCATCGAGCAATACAAACACGCGGCAGAAAACGCCAAGCGTGCCGGGTTCGATGGCGTTGAAGTCCACTCGGCGAACAGCTACCTGCTGGACCAGTTTCTGCGCGACTCCACCAATCAGCGAACCGATCAGTACGGCGGCTCGATAGAAAACCGCGCCCGCCTGACGCTTGAAGTAACCAGGGCCATCGTGGATATCTGGGGCAGTGAGCGCGTAGGTATTCGCCTGTCGCCGGTGACGCCGGATGCCGGTAACACCGCCCCTGACAGCAACGTCATGGGCCTTCATGGTTATCTCATCCAGCAACTGAACACACTCAATCTCGCCTACCTGCACTTTGTCGAAGGCGCCACTGCCACGTCCCGTGAAGTGCCTGAAGGTGTCGACATGGACGCGCTAAGTACCCAGTTCAATGGCCCGTTCATTGGCAACAATAACTATGACCTGAAGATGGCGGTAGAGCGACGCGCACAAGGCAAGATCGACGCAGTGGCTTTCGGCCGCTTGTTTATCTCCAACCCCGATCTCGTTGCGCGTCTGCGCCATGGTGCCGAACTGACCATTGCCCCGCGTGACTCTTACTACGGTGGTGGTGCCAAGGGCTATACGGACTGGCCACCGGGTAACTATTGAAACCACAGCAGCACCAGAATCAGTTTGTTTTAAACCAGGAGCCCCCCATGAGCAAAAACATCAAAACAGTCCCGACCAACGACTACAACGCAGTTATCGCAACGGCCAGCAAGTACGTAGACGGCTTGCGCACAGGCAGCGTTGCCGCTATCGCAGAAGCTTTTCACAAGGACGCTGTGATGTATGGCTTCACCAATGGTCAACTACTGGGCGGACCGATCAGCAACCTGTACACATTCGTCGAAAGCAACGGTACCGCTCCAGACATCACAACGCGTCTGGATGTCCTTGCCATCACGCCAACCACGGCAGTGGTGCGGATTGATATGGAAAAGGACGCTATCGGTGCGGACTACAATGACTACCTGACTCTGATAAAAATCGACGGCAGTTGGAAAGTGATTGCCAAGGTTTACCATCAGTTCGAAGGTTAACCCGGCTGAAATGCGCCGACGCTACTCAGCAGCGGCGCACGACTCACCAGAGGAAGATCTCATGTCAAAAATTTTCGTCATCGGCGCCGCCGGAAAGATCGGCCGACGCCTTGTAAAAAACCTTGCCGACAACGGTCACGAAGTGCTCGCACTGCACCGCAAGGAAGAGCAGTCAGCGGCCATAAAAGACACCGGCGCCCTGCCCTTGCTAGGCAACCTCAGCGAGCTGGATGCGTCTCGACTGGCCGGTTTGATGGCAGGCAGCGATGTGGTGGTTTTCACTGCCGGGGCTGGCGGCGCGGGCATCGAGCTGACCAATGCCATCGATGGCAAGGGCCTGGAAACCGCCGTGGCAGCCGCGTTGCTTGCCAAGGCAAATCGCTTCCTGCTGGTGTCGGCATTTCCTGAAGCTGCGCGCGGCACAGACACTTCAGCCGGTTTCGAGAATTACATGCGGGTTAAAAAACAAGCCGATGTGTATCTGGCATCTTCAGAACTGGACTGGGTGATTCTCAGACCGGGCACCCTGGTCGACAGCCAGGGCAGCGGTAAGGTCAGCGCAGGCCTGGCCATTGCGTATGGCGAAATACCACGCGATGACGTAGCCGCCGTCCTGGCTGCTTTGGTCGAACGACCCGGGATATCCCGGCAGATCATCGAACTGACCCAGGGCGCAACGCCTATCGACTTGGCATTAAGCACGCTTATCCCGCGCTGATACTCATCAGAAGCAATCAGACCAGTTCGCTGTCCTTGATGTTGGCAATCGGCCCGAGGATGGCCGGATCAAAGTCGCGGGCTGCTCGGCCTTCGAGCAGCAGCCGCGGCAGGTCCGGGTTTGCCAGGGCGCCCTTGCCCACGGCGATGATGTCTGCACCCTCGCGCAGCACCTGCTCGGCTTTTTCCGGGTCGTGCAGGCCGCCATTGGCGATCAGCGCAACATCGGGCGCGTAGCGACGGGCCAGTTTGACCAGACTGGCGTCACCCTGGGCAAAAGCAGGTTGCCATGCTTCGTGTTCCGTCACATGAATGTAATCGACTCCGGCATCTGCCAGCGTACCGAAAATGATCTCGGCATCGCGCTCGCCTCCCGCCCATTTATGTTGGAAGTCGTTGACCTTGCCCTGTGAAAGGCGCACACCGACCGGTGCCTGCCCGGCCATTTTTTTCACTTCGGCAATGACATCGAGCGTCAGGCGCAGGCGCTGCTGAACATCACCTCCCCATCGATCGGTACGCTGATTGCTGTAGTCGGTCAGAAACTGGTCCAGCAAATAACCATTTGCGCCGTGAATCTCGACACCGTCAAAGCCCGCAGTGCCCAAAGCCAGCTGCGTGGCACGGGCGAACCCGTCGATGGCCTCGGCGATATCCTTGTCGCTCATGGCTCGCGGAATCCGGTAGCTGCCCGCGCCGTAATAGAACGCCATCTGCTCGCCCTTGGGACGAATGGCCGAAGGGCCAGCCGACTCGTTGACGAAACGATTGGCCTGGCTGAGTGCCCCCGCGTGCATGATCTGCGCAATCATCGCACTGCCATGGCGATGAACGGCATCGGTGGCAGCACGCCATGCCTGAGCCTGCTCGTCATCGGTGAGCCCGGGCTGGAAGCGGTAGCCTTGGGAAGAACTGCGATCTGTATAGCTGCCCTCGGTGATGATCAGGCCAAAACCACCCTTGGCGAACCGCTCGTAATAGCGCGTCATGTTCTGCGTTGCATTGCCCTGCTCGTCCGCGCTCACGCGTGTCATGGGTGCTACCGCAAACCTGTTCTTCAGTTTCAGATGACCCATGTCGAACGGGGCTGTAACGTGTTTGTTTATCTCGCTCATACTTCAAACCCTCACTGTGCAGATCGCCTGCGAATTGCCCGCAGCAGCTGACATAACCTGCATGACGGTAAGTGCTGTGGCAGCCCATTGGAACCCAGCCGTTCAGATAAGGCGCTTTAACGGAAATGGATAGAACCTGTGCAAATTTCTGACATAGAGGTATTTGCGGCCATTGCATCCAGCAGGAGCCTGTCCGAAGCGGCCCGTCGACTCGGGTTATCTCCCATGGCGGTTTCCAGACGTTTGGCAGCGCTGGAAAACGACCTGAGCGTGAGGCTGGTTCACCGTACAACCCGCTCGGTATCGCTGACGGCGGAAGGCGAAGTTTTTCTGCCTCATGCCAAAACCATGCTGGAAGCAAGCGAGACCGCTCGCACCACGCTGAAGGCTGATGCAGGCTCTGCCAACGGCGTTTTGCGGGTCACGGCACCGAGTGTGTTTGGTCAGACAGTCATCATGCCGCTGCTGCCCGCATTGATGCTGGAAAACCCGGCACTGAGTATCGACCTGACGCTGTCGGACAGCATTGTCGACATCGCCGGACTGGGAATCGATGTCGCCATCCGGATTGCCACGATACGCGACTCGGCTCTGGTGGCCAGGTCGCTGGCGCCCAACCCACGGGTGGTGTGTGCAAGCCCAGACTACCTGGCGAGGCACGGCAAACCAGCGCTACTCGACGAACTCAGACACCACCCGTGCATTGCCTTGCACGCAATGCCCTGGTGGTCGTTCACAAAAAACGGCGAGCCCATCACCATTCGCGCTCAGGGCCCCTTCTCTGCCAACAGCGTCGAGGCCGTGCGCACGGCATGTAAACAAGGTATGGGACTGGCCATGCTGACCTATTGGGATGTCCGACAGGAAATCAACGAAGGCAGCCTTCAGCAGGTGGACTTCGAAGATGCCATGCCCGAACAGCTGTCTGTCACGGCAGTGCTGCCAACACGCCAGCGCGTTCCCCACAGGGTGCGCCTGTTCATTGACCGCCTTGAAGCAGAGCTCAAGAGCAAGGCAGGCGCGGCGGGAGCCACCTTGTAAACGAACGAACCGGCATCAAGCCGGTTCGCAAACCATCCACTGCAATCAGACCTGCCTGGGCTGCGTGATCAGGATACTCAGCGACAATTCCGCTGCTGGATTCGCCTGCGCGCCCTGATGCTGCGGGCTGACTCACCCGTAAAATCAGCAATGGGTGGCAATCAGGAAAGAACAGGTTCCACCCCGCTTCTCCCTGGAATCGCTGCGAACCTACACCGCAGACATTAGCCAAGCACCACAAAATACCTATAAAGCATAATAAATTATCAAATAAATCATAAAAACCTATATTAGCTTAGAAGAAAAAATACTTTTACAGCCTCTTTCCATAAGCATACGGTCTTAAAACCAGCCGGATCGCTGCGCTCGACTTGAAGAGGACTTTTCCATGCATCGCACTCAACCCTCGACTTTCACCCACGGATTCGTATATCGGAGGACAGCGCGATGACCGTGCGCCCTCTTCTTGCACGCCTGTTATTCGTCGCCATTACTGCCCTCACCCTGCTCGGCTGCTCGCCCTCTGGTCAGGAAGGCCAGGCAAGCAAGACGCTCAAAGTCGCTTTCTTCAGAGACAACACCACGCTGGTCAGCCTTGATCCGTTCCAGGTGTACTGGCTCGAGCACCGCGTGGTGCTGCGTAATGTCGCCGAGTCGCTGACCGATCAGAACCCACAGACCGGCACTATCATTCCCTGGCTGGCAGAGCGCTGGGACGTCAGTGAAAACGCGCTGGAGTACACCTTCCACTTGCGCAAGGATGTGACGTTCAGCAATGGCACGCGCTTCGACGCACAGGCCGTAAAAACCGCCTACGACAGCAATAAAGCGTTTGCCGCGCAATTACCTGCAACCTTTGGCGCGACCTACCTGAAGGGTTATGACCACGCCGAAGTCGTGGACGATTTCACTGTAAAACTGGTGCTGGCCACGCCAAATGCGGGCTTTCTGCAAGCCACCTCCACCACCAACCTTGCCATTCTCGCCCCGGAGTCCTACACACTCAGCGTCAAGCAACGCTCGCTGGGTGCAATCATTGGCACCGGGCCATTCGTGCTGGAGCGCTACACGCCTGAAAGCGGTTTGCGCCTGATCAAACGCAAGGGCTATGCCTGGCCATCGGCCAATGCGCAGAACAGGGGTGAGGCGCATCTGGATGCGGTCGAAGTCAGTTACGTTCCGGAAGAGAGCGTGCGCAATGGCCAGTTCGTTCAAGGCCAGGTCGACATCCTCTGGCCACGCAACCCGTTTTCCGAAGTGGACCTGAACCTGTTCAAATCCAGGGGCGCGACCATCCAGAGCCGCTCGCTGCCAGGGCCGGCCCTGAACATGTACCCCAACACGCGCGGCAATCGCATCCTCGCTGACCGCAATGTGCGTCTGGCCCTGCAAAAGGCCATCGACCGCAAGACCTACGCCGCCACTGTCTACAACCCGCAATTTCCGGTGGTGTCGGGTATCTACGACGTCACCACGCCGTTTTACAAAAATCAATCCGACAGACTGGCCTATGATCCTCAGGGTGCAGAGCGCTTGCTCGACGAAGCTGGCTGGCAGAAGAACGCCGACGGCTATCGATACAAGGACGGCAAACGACTGAAGCTGGCCTACAACCTGTCCCCCGCTGAAACCGCTGGTGATGTGCTGATTCAGGATCAGCTGCGCAAGGTGGGTATCGAGCTCAAGCTCAACGTGGTTACTACCGCCGAATGGGCAGCTGCCAATGCGGCAGGCAATTATGACCTGACGTCCACCTACATGACCCGCGCCGACCCGATCATCCTGCAGACCATCATCGACCCGCGCAGCGCCAACAGCTCGACATTGGCGACCAATCTTTACGCACCGCAAACACTGGCCAAAGCCCTGGAACTGTTTGACGCCGGGCTGACCGCCACGCGCAGCGAACAACGCGCAAAAGCCTATGGCGACCTGCAGGACCTGCTGATCGATGAAGGTTCGGCATTCCCGGTCTACGAGCGGGTCTGGCAAGCCGCCACGGCGAAAAACGTGCGTAACTTCCACTGGACGGCGGAAGGCTTTGCGCTGTTCAACGACATCGAGATCGCCACGCCATGAGCCGTTATATCCTCAGCCGGATCGCCCAGGCGCTGCTGGTACTCTGGGGTGCCTACAGCATCACCTATTTCATTCTGTATCTGCTGCCCGGCGATACCCTGTCGATCATGCTCAGCGCCTCAGGTGTCGAAATCGACTCCCTGTCCGCGCAGGACCTGGCTCAAGCCAAGCTCTATTACGGGCTGGACCGAGGCGTCTTCGAGCAATATGTCGACCTGCTGTGGGGCGCTGTTCAGGGTGACTTCGGCAATTCGCTGACACTCAATCGTCCGGTTTCGGAACTGCTGGTCGAACGTTTGCCGCAAACCCTGAGCCTGGCCGGGCTGGCCATTGTTCTGTCGCTGATCGGTGGCGTCGGGCTGGCTTATCTCACCGCCTACGTGCGCTGGCAGCCGTTGAAGGTCGCCTTGTCCCGGCTGCCGTCGCTGGGCTTCTCAGTACCGGTATTCTGGATGGGCCTGTTGTTCATTCAGCTGTTCGCATTCAGCCTTGGCTGGTTTCCAGCAACCGGCAATCAGGGTTTTTCCAGCCTGATATTGCCCGCCGTCACACTGGCGATCCCCAGCGCTGCGGTGTACGCGCAGGTTTTGCAACGCGGCTTTCAGGGCGTCTGGAAAGAGCCCTACATCATTACCGCCTACGCCAAGGGCCTCACTCGCGCCCAGGTTCAGGCCCGCCATGCGTTCAAGAACGCTGCCTTGCCGCTGTTGACGCTGATCGGTCTGCAAGTGGGCAACACCGTGTCCGGTGCCGTGCTGGTGGAAACCATTTTCGCCCGCTCCGGGGTCGGTCGTCTTGCCCAGGAGGCCGTGCTGCGCCAGGACATTCCGGTGGTGCTGGCCATCGTTGCAGTCTCGGCAGCTGCTTTCGTCGTGGTCAATCTGATCGTTGATCTGTTGTACCCCGCGCTGGATCCGCGCATCGCCCACACGCCAAAGGTCTCCTGACGCCATGACTATCTTCGACAACCGCCTTGCGCGCCTGACCCGCCTTGTTGATTCCGCTCAAAACCTTCCCGGCAAAAACGCACCTGCCGCGCAGTGGCAGCGACGCAGCAGCCTGAGTCGCGCCGTGGAGGCCGCCAAGCCCCTGCTGCGCCGTCCGGGGTTTCTGCTCGCCGTGGCAATGGTCGCCTTTGCGTTGCTGGCGGCGCTGGCACCCAACCTGCTAAGCAGCTACGCACCTTACGCCACCTCGCCCAGCGACAAACTCACCGCACCAAATGCCGCGCACTGGTTCGGCACCGATGAACTGGGCCGTGATCTCTACACCCGCGTGGTGCACGGGTCTAGCCTTTCGGTACAGGCCGCATTGCTGGCGGTGGGCATCGCCATGGCCGGAGGCCTAAGCCTGGGGGTGATTTCCGGTTTTGCAGGCGGGCGCATCGATGCGGTGATCATGCGCCTGATCGATGTATTGCTGGCCCTGCCCGGCCTGTTACTGGCGCTGGCGATTGTCACCGCCATCGGTTTCGGCACCATTCCGGTGGCCATCGCGGTGGGTGTAGGGATCATCCCCGGCTTCGCCCGCACAACCCGCGCCGAAGTGCTGCGCGTCAAGACCCTGCCTTACGTCGAAGCGGCGCGTCTGGGCGGTGCCAGCTGGACCCGAACCCTGCTGCGCCACATTCTGCCCAACGCCTGGGGCCCAGTGGCGGTGCTTGCCACACTGGATTTCGGTGCAGCGATTCTGGCGACTGCCGGGCTGAGTTTCCTTGGCTTCGGTGCCGAACCACCGGCTGCCGAATGGGGCACGCTGATCGCCAACGGTCGTCACTTCCTGATGACCGCGCCCTGGGTGTCGCTGCTGCCGGGCCTGTTCGTGGTTGGCGTAGTGTTCAGCTTCAATCACATCGCCCGCACTCTGGAAGAGACTCAACGATGACCGATACCGCTCAACTGATCGACATTCGTCATCTGGGTGTCGCCTACCGTTTCGACGGCCAGACCAACCAGGCCGTACGCGGCGTCTCGTTTCAGGTGGCCAGGGGTGAAACCGTGGCAATTGTCGGTGAATCCGGGTCCGGCAAGTCGACCCTGGCCAACGCCATACTCGGCCTGTTGCCAGACAACGCGACCATCACAGGCGGCGAGCTGCACGTCGATGGTCAAGACCTGAGCCACGCTTGCGAGCGAGAAAAACGTCGGGTTCGCGGCAGCGTGATCGGTCTGGTGCCGCAAGACCCGATGGTCGGCCTCAACCCTACCCTGCGCATCGGCCGGCAAATTGCCGAAGCACTGATTCAGGCCAATGGCCGACGTTACCCGGCGGTGGATGCCGATGTGCTGGAGTTGCTGCAACAGGTCGGTCTGGACAAGCCGGTATTGCGCGCCCGCCAGTACCCGCACGAGCTATCCGGTGGCATGCGCCAGCGCGTGCTGATCGCCATCGCGTTGGCGGGCAATCCTCGCCTGATCATCGCCGATGAGCCCACCAGCGCTCTGGACGTGACAGTGCAGCGCAAAATCCTTGATCACCTGCAACGCCTGGTGGCCGAGCGCGGCATTTCCCTGCTGATCATTACCCACGATCTCGGCGTGGCTGCCGATCGTGCTGACCGTGTGCTGGTGATGAACAAGGGCGAGCTGGTCGAACAAGGCCCGCCGCAACAGATACTCATCACGCCTCGCCATACCTATACGCGCGCACTGATCGCGGCAGCACCGGCTTTCGGCCAACGCAAGAGCCCGGCAACAGTGCGTCCGGTATCGAGCAGCGACACGCCTCTGCTGACCCTGAGCAACATCGGCAAGACCTATCGCCTGCCCTACGTGAAAGGTGAAGACACAGGCTTCCAGGCATTGCAGGACGTCAACTTCAAGGTTTATCCCGGCCAGACCCTGGCCATCGTCGGCGAGTCCGGCTCTGGCAAAAGTACTGCACTGCGCATTGCGCTGGGCCTGGAAAAACCCACCCACGGGCGAGTTTTGCTGGACGGCCAGGATGTTACCGACCTGGGCTGGCGCGAATTCAGACCACTGCGGCGGCGTATCCAGTTAGTGCAACAAAACCCGTTCGCGGCACTTGATCCGCGCTTCACGCTATTCGAGAGCATCGTCGAGCCACTGGTCTCGTTTGGCCTGCTCAAAGGCCGCGAACTGGAGCAGGCCGCGCGCCAGTTGATTGAGCGAGTGCACTTGCCCGTGGCGTATCTGGACCGGCTGCCCCGCGAGCTTTCCGGTGGCCAGCGTCAGCGCGTAGCAATTGCCAGAGCGCTGGCCCTGCAACCGGATCTGCTGCTGCTCGATGAGCCGGTTTCGGCACTGGACGTGTCGGTGCAGGCGCAGATTCTCGACTTGCTGGTCGAACTGCAATCCGAATCCGGCATCGCCTACGTGCTGGTTTCCCACGACCTGGCAGTCGTCGCCAGCGTTGCCCACCAGGTGCTGGTGCTCAAGCATGGCAAGACCGTCGAGCAGGGTCTGGCCAAGGATGTTTTTGCCAGACCTGAAGCGGCTTACACCCAGGAGTTGATTGCTGCGATACCTGGCCGGCGTCTGGAGTTACAAACAGGGATGCACTGACAAATACCTGGGTTTACATCAATTGGTCGCACGACGTTTGGAGTCCATGGCGTCGGCGACTGCGTATATGCATATTCCTTATCGATATTTAAATTATCTTTTTAATAGCTATAGAGTTTCATCTTATGCACCAAACGTTGCCGAAGCAGGATGCAGGCAATACCAGGCCAACTTGCGCACCTGACTCGCATGTTCAGGCCGCATCAGCAAGAAGCCCCTATCCCCCCTACTTCGAGCACTCGCAATGAAAGGCATCAACCCCCTGTCGTTCCCAGCCCTGATGGGTTCAGCGCTGTTGCTGAATGCCGTTATTTCGTTTCCCGCCCTGGCCGGACTGCTGGAAAAAGGCCGCACTGACGGCCTGACCGCTGGCATCGCCAACGAACAGCCCTATGCCTACATCGGCACCGATGGCAAAGCCACCGGGGCCAACGTCGAGATACTGCGGGCGGTTCTCGAACCGCTGGGCATCAAGCAGATCGAGACGCCTATCACTGACTTCGGTTCGCTGGTGCCGGGTCTGGCAGCAGGTCGTTTCGACTTGATCGGTGCAGGCCTGTTCATCAATCCGAATCGCTGCAAGGTCATCGCGTTCTCCAACCCGGTGACGCGATCCGGCGGTGCGTTCATTGTCAAAACCGGCAACCCGCTGAACCTGCACAGCCTCAAGGACGTCGCCAGCAACGCCAAGGTGCGCCTGGCCACTCAACCTGGCAGCAATCAGGTTCAGGAAGCCAAAGACAGCGGTATCGCCAACGGCAACGTTGTGTTGTTCGACAAGGACACCGAGGCATTGGCCGCCTTGCAGGCGGGTCGCGTGGACGTGGTGTATTTCCCGGATGCCGAAGTCATCAGTCTGATCAAGAAAGCCAACAGTCCGGACATCGAGCGCGCCTTGCCTTTCGAGCAGATTCCGGACGCCAGTGGCAAACCGGGCTGGAATTACCACGCCTACGGCCTGCCAAAAAACGATCCGGCCTTCGAACAGGCTTTCAACGAACAACTGGCCAAACTCCGGGCGTCGGGCGAGCTGCTGAAAATCCTGCAGAAGTACGGTTACACCGAAAACGAACTGGCTGACCCGGCCATCACCGCAGCCCAACGCTGCAACCCATGATCTGCCCCGCCCCGCAAGGGCGCGCAGTAAACGGCCCTGACCCACACGAGTACGGCCATGCCTGTTGATGCTGCAACACTGGAAACCGCAGGTTTCATTGCCAGACAACTGGCCCACGGCGCCTGGATCACCCTGCAGATCACTGTGCTTGCCGAACTGCTGGTGCTGGTGCTCTCGTTTGTAATCGCCCTGATGCGCCTGTCGCCATTCAGGGCGTTACGCTGGTTCGCCACGGTGTATGTCGAGGTGCTGCGTGGCATCTCGGCATTGGTGCTGCTGTTTTACCTGTTCTTCATTCTGCCGCTGTTCGGCATCCGCCTGTCCCCCATGACCACCGGCGTGCTGGGGCTGGGGCTGACGTTTTCGGCGTATGGCGCGGAAATCATTCGCTCGGCACTGATCAACGTCAGCCAGGGTCAACGTGACGCTGTGCGTGCGCTGGATTTCGGGCCGATAAGCGCGTTTCGGCGAATAATTCTGCCGCAGGCCCTGCCGTTCATGATCCCGCCGATGGGCAACCAATTGGTCGAGCTGCTGAAAACCACCTCACTGGTTTCCCTCATTACCCTCACCGACCTGACCTTTACCGGCAGTCAATTGATCACCACGCTGGGCCAGCAAACGCTGATCTGGAGCATCGTGCTGGTCTGCTATTTCGTGATGGCCTGGCCATTGAGCTGGCTGGTCAAGCGTTATGAGCAGCACGCCACCGCGTGGCGCACGGCCAGGGGATGAACGATGGAGTTTGATATCGCATTCGCTTGGTCGATTCTGCCGGAGCTGTTTCAGGGCTTGCTGGTGACCGTGCAGGTCGTGGTGCTGGGGTTCCTGCTCGCGGTTTTGCTCGGTCTGATCCTGGCCCTGACACTGCGCTCGCAGATAACCATCGTGCATCGCCTGAGCAAAGGCTACCTGAGCTTTTTCCGTAATACGCCGTTGATGGTCCAGTTGTATGTGCTGTTCTTCGCGCTGCCGCTGGCGGGCATCACCTTCCCGGCCATCACTACCGGTGTGATAGGTCTTGGCTGCTATTACGCGGCCTACATTGCCGAAGCGTATCGCGGTGCCATCGATGACATCCCTGCCGGGCAATGGGAAGCCGCACGCGCGCTGGACTTCAGCCGTGGCGACACCTGGCGGCGCATTATCCTGCCGCAAGCGTTGAAACCCATGCTGCCGGTGCTCGGCAATTACCTGATCGGCATGTTCAAGGAAACGCCGCTTCTGGCGGTGATTACCATCCCTGAACTGTTTCAGGCTGCCAAGCAGATCGCCGGCATGACCTATCGTTACAACGAACCGTACACAGTGATGGCGCTGATGTTTCTGGCGATCAGTGTGCCGACCTCGTTGCTGTTCAAATACCTGGAAAGGCGCAGCCATGTCTGATCTCGCACACACCGCAATCCCACCCGTCACCATTGCGCAGATACAGCTGAAACACGTGGTCAAGGACTTCGGCCGCAACCGGATCATCGACCATCTGGACCTGAGCATTCCTCAAGGTCAGAAAGTCGCCTTGATCGGCCCCAGTGGCTCGGGTAAATCAACGGTATTGCGCCTCATCAAGGGGCTGGAAAACTATCAGCAAGGCAGCATAGAAGTCGCAGGCGAAACAGTGCCCGCGCGCAAATCCCTATGGCACTGGCCCGGCGCACGCAAGGCTCCGGTCGAGCATCGGGTTGGCATGGTGTTCCAGCAGTTCAATCTGTTCCCACACCTCACTGTTCAGGAAAATGTCACCGAAGCGCCGTTACGGGTACTCAGACTGCCTCGCGAAGAGGCCCTTGAGCGCGCGCATCAATACCTTGGGCTGGTCGGGCTCGCTCACAAGGCCGATGCCTACCCGAGCCAGCTTTCCGGTGGTCAGCAACAACGTGTAGCGATTGCCAGAGCGCTGGCCATGCGCCCGCAGGTCATGTTGTTCGATGAAGTCACCTCGGCGCTCGACCCGGAGCTGGTCGGCGAGGTGCTGTCAGTGATTCGCTCGATTGCCCACGAGTTTCAGATGACCATGTTACTGGTGACCCACGAGATGAAATTCGCTCAGGACATCGCTGACCGGGTGCTGTTCATGGAGGGAGGCCGCATCGTGGCAGACGGCACCCCGGGCGAAATTCTGCTGAATCCGCAAAACGAGCGAACCCGAAGGTTTTTGCAGTTGGTGGAGCAGCGCTGATTGCCAGCGCTGCTCTTTTTGCAGGGTGAGACTTTTGGGCCTCGCGACTTTTTGAAAGTGGCGGCAATCAGATCCGGAAGCGCGCAACCATGTCCTGCAGGTTGCTGCCCAGGCGCGCCAGTTCCACGGTAGACGCCGCGCTCTGCTCAGTGGCCGTGGCCGACTGATCGGCGATGTCCCGTACGCTGATGACACTGCGATTGATTTCGTCGGTGACGGCGCTCTGCTCTTCAGCGGCAGCAGAAATCTGTTGGCTCATCTGTTCGATGGTCCCAATCGAATGAGTGATTTCAAGCAGCGATTCTTCGGCCTGCCGCGCCAGCGCCACTGTGCCTTCGGTACGTTGACGGCTGGCATTCATCAGCTCCGATGCCGCGCCGGTGCCATCTTGCAAGGACTTTATCAGCGCCTCGATTTCAGTCGTGGATGACTGTGTACGCTGAGCCAGCGAGCGCACCTCATCGGCCACCACGGCAAAGCCACGCCCCTGCTCACCCGCACGTGCGGCTTCGATCGCCGCGTTGAGGGCCAACAGGTTGGTTTGTTCTGCGACCGCCTTGATCACATCGATTACACCGCCAATCTTGTCACTGTCCTGTATCAGGCGCTGCATGGCCTCGCCCAGTTGCCCCACTTCACCGGCAAGCTGGCTGATTTCACGCGTGGCGTGTTGCACCACGCTGCTGCCATGAGCAGCACGATCACTGGCCTGTCTGGCGGCCTGCGATGCATCTTCAGTGTTCTGCGCCACTTCCTGAACGGTGGACGCCATCTGGTTCATGGCGGTCGCCACCTGATCGACTTCCAGTTTCTGCTGAGTGACGCCCGCGCTGGTCTGTTCGCTGACGGCTGAAAGCTCCTCGGCCGCCGTGGCGATCTGTGTCACACCATTACTGATACCGCCAATCAGGGTGCGCAACGATACGGTCATCTGGTGCATGGTGTTTTGCAGCAGGCCCAGCTCATCCTGGCGAGTGGTGCTGAGGTCATTGGTCAGATCGCCGTCGGCAATTCGACGCGCAGCGATCACCGTGGAATCGAGCGGACGAGTAATCTGACGGGTAATCAGGATCGCCGCGAAGATGCCCAGCAGCAATACGATCACCGCCACCGTGAGCAACTGGGTGACCGCGCTGTCTTTTTCTTTATTGGCACTGACCACCTGGCCCGCCATCAGCTTTTCGGTACTGGTGACGATGTCCATTGACTGCTGGCGAAGGCTGTCGCGAATCTGATCGCTCTGTTGCATCAGTTGCGAGATGGAGACCATCAACGATTTGTACTGTTGCAGTGCCCTGAGCGCTTCATCCACTGCCGGGCCGGCCTTGTTCGGCAATTGGTTGCGCGCACTGCTCACCTGAGCGATCAGTGAGTCGGCAGCATCGAAGGTGATCTGCCTGTTTTCAGCGGTCGGAATACTGATATAACGGCGAAACACCAGGCGAAAACTGGTCATGCCATTGCGCAGGTCGCCGGCAATCTTTACCTGGTCGATACCGCTTTGATCCAGCGAGCGGGAAACGTCGTCGAAGGTCTTTTGCAGGAGTGTCTCGAAGCTTCCGCTCACCTGCTCGGAAATGGTGATCAACGGCTGCATGGCCTGATCAATTTGCCGATTATTATCGACCAACTGGCTGAACGTTTGTCTCAAGCCACCCACCTGATCGCGAATACCTCTGAGAATATCGGCATTGGCCGGAACAGTCAGAAGCTTCAGGCCGTCCTCGATGGTCTTGCCCAGGTTGTCCAGAGCGACCGTGTAGCCCTGCGAATTGCTCGCGTCAGGCTTGGCAGTATAGGCCTGCGCAGCGATCCTGAGGCTTAGCGCATCGGCCTTTACTTCAGAAACTTTGGCTGCCTTGCCCAGCCGCTCGATCAGCAGGTTGGTGCTGAGGTAGCCGATCGCGGTGACCGTCAGCACACCCAGTAGTATCAGACCGAAGCCTATACTCAGCTTTTTGCTGACCTTCAAATTGTCCAGCCATGTCGACTTCATCAAAATTTTCCTCGGGATTTATCGTAATACTCAAGGATCGACTGTTCGCTGGACAACTTGATAGCGGCGGCGATTGCAAAGATTGATCGAATAGATAGCAATATGACATGAGCTTTTTGGCTCGCCATAAGGGGAGCATTCTCAGCCCCAAATGCCTGGCCACCATCCACCTTGCGGGTCACCCGGAGGCAGGTTTTCGAAGACCTATGGGTACTCATCATTGCCAGTGATAGTAACCTTCGGTTTATTCGATTCGTTAATAACACCCTGTGCGCAACAGAATCCGCCCATTCCTTACTATCGGCGGAACTTCCCATGCACCAGACACTCAGCCATCTGCGCTACCCTCTCACCGCCCTCGCCCTTATCGTTATCAGTGCTTGCGGCCGCGCGCCGGAAGCCACCAGTGCGCCTGGCGCAGCCAAGGTCAGCGTGGCCAAGGTGCTGGAGCAGCCGATCAACGAATGGGATGAATTCACGGGTCGTCTTGAAGCGCCGGAAACCGTCGAGGTTCGCCCAAGGGTGTCTGGTCAGATCGATCAGGTAGCGTTCACCGACGGTTCGCTGGTCAAGAAAGGCGACCTTCTTTTCCAGATCGACCCGCGCCCGTTCCAGTCCGAAGTTCGTCGTCTTGAGGCGCAGCTGCAACAGGCCCGTGCCGTTGCACTGCGCAGTGACAATGAAGCCCAGCGCGGCGAGCGTCTGCGTACCAACAACGCGATTTCCGCCGAGCTGGCCGACTCGCGCACCACCTCGGCGCAGGAAGCCAAGGCCGGTGTCGCGGCCATTCAGGCGCAGCTGGATCTGGCTCGACTGAACCTCAGTTTTACCCGTGTTACCGCACCGATTACAGGTCGTGTCAGTCGCGCAGAAATCACTGCTGGCAACATTGTGACTGCAGATGTCACCGCGCTGACCAGCGTGGTCTCCACCGACAAGGTCTACGCCTACTTCGACGCTGACGAACGCGTGTTCCTCAAGTACACCGAGCTGGCCCGCAAAGGCCAGCGCGGCCAGACCACTCCGGTGTACCTGGGCCTGTCCAATGAAACCGGCAACCCGCACCTGGGCCAGATGAACTTTGTCGACAACCAGGTCAACCCCAAGACCGGCACCATTCGCGGTCGTGCGGTGTTCGATAACGCCGACGGGGATTTCACCCCCGGCCTGTATGCCCGTCTGAAACTGGTGGGCAGCGGCACTTACTCAGCGGTGCTGATCAATGACGAAGCAGTGGGCACCGACCTGGGCAAGAAGTTTGTGCTGGTCATGGACAAGGACAACAAGCCTGCCTATCGGGCTGTCGAGCTGGGCCCGAAAATCGAAGGCCTGCGCATTGTCCGTAACGGTCTGGGCAAGGACGACACCATCGTCGTCAAAGGCTTGCAGCGCGTGCGTCCCGGCCAGCCTGTGGACCCTGAAGTGACACCGATGGCCAGTGCCGACACCCTCGCAGCATTGCTCAAACAACGCCAGGCCCTCGAAGCCAGCAACCTGCCACAAGTGGCGCCCAAAGCGGCCGTCAAAATCGCCAGCGCCACTGCGCCGCGCGGCTAAGGGACTTGTCCGATGAACTTCTCCAAATTCTTTATTTCCCGGCCGATCTTTGCCGCAGTGCTGTCGCTGCTGATCCTGATCGCCGGTGCTATCTCACTGTTCCAGCTGCCGATCAGTGAATACCCGGAAGTAGTGCCGCCCACGGTAGTCGTGCGCGCCAACTTTCCCGGCGCCAACCCCAAGGTGATCGGCGAAACCGTAGCCTCGCCGCTGGAACAGGCCATCACCGGTGTCGAAGGCATGCTCTATATGTCTTCGCAGGCCACTGCCGATGGCAAGCTGACCCTGACCATCACCTTCGCACTGGGTACTGACCTGGACAATGCGCAGGTGCAGGTGCAGAACCGCGTGACCCGCAGCGAGCCCAAGCTGCCGGAAGAAGTGACGCGCATCGGCATTACCGTGGACAAGGCCTCCCCCGACCTGACCATGGTTGTGCACCTGACCTCGCCGGACCAGCGCTACGACATGCTGTACCTGTCCAACTACGCCGTGCTCAACATCAAGGATGAGCTCGCGCGACTGGGCGGTGTCGGTGACGTGCAACTGTTCGGTATGGGCGACTATTCGCTGCGGGTCTGGCTGGACCCGAACAAGACTGCCTCACGCAACCTGACCGCCACCGATGTGGTCAATGCGATTCGCGAGCAGAACCGTCAGGTTGCCGCAGGTCAGCTGGGCTCCCCGCCCTCGCCGAATGCCACCAGTTTTCAGATGTCGATCAACACCCAGGGCCGTCTGGTCACCGAGGAGGAGTTCGAAAACGTTGTGGTTCGTGCAGGCGCTGATGGCGAAATCACTCGTCTGAAGGACGTTGCACGCATCGAGCTGGGCTCCAGCCAGTATGCGCTGCGCTCGCTGCTGAACAATCAGCCTGCCGTGGCCATCCCTATTTTCCAGCGGCCCGGCTCCAACGCCATCGACATCTCCAACGATGTACGGGCCAGAATGGCCGAGCTGAAAAAGAGCTTCCCGGAAGGCATGGACTACAGCATCGTCTATGACCCGACGATCTTCGTGCGCGGCTCCATCGAGGCGGTGATTCACACCCTGTTTGAAGCACTGATCCTGGTCGTGCTGGTGGTGATCCTGTTCCTGCAGACCTGGCGCGCTTCGATCATCCCGCTGGTGGCCGTACCGGTGTCGCTGATCGGCACCTTTGCCGTCATGCACATGTTCGGCTTCTCTCTGAACGCGCTGTCATTGTTCGGGCTGGTGCTGGCAATCGGCATCGTGGTGGACGACGCCATCGTGGTGGTGGAGAACGTCGAACGAAACATCGAGCTGGGGCTTGAACCGGTTGAGGCCACGCACAAGGCCATGGCCGAAGTGACTGGACCGATCATCGCCACCGCGCTGGTGCTGTGCGCGGTGTTCGTACCGGCAGCGTTCATTTCCGGCCTGACCGGACAGTTCTACAAGCAGTTCGCACTGACCATCGCCATCTCGACAGTGATTTCGGCCTTCAACTCGCTGACCCTGTCGCCTGCGCTGGCCGCGGTACTGCTCAAAGGCCACGATGCGCCCAAGGATCGTTTCTCGCGTTTCCTTGAAAGAATCCTTGGCGGCTGGCTGTTCCGTCCGTTCAACCGCTTCTTCGAAAAAGCCAGCCATGGCTATGTCGGCACCGTCGCGAGAGTCATTCGCAGCAGCGGCATCGCGCTGTTGGTGTATGCAGGCCTGATGGTCCTGACCTGGCTGGGTTTCGCCAGCACGCCGACCGGTTTTGTTCCCAGCCAGGACAAGCAGTACCTGGTGGCCTTTGCCCAACTGCCGGACGCTGCCAGCCTCGACCGAACCGAAGACGTCATCAAGCGCATGTCCGAGCTGGCACTCAAACAGCCGGGCGTGGAAAACGCGATTGCCTTCCCCGGCCTGTCGATCAACGGCTTCACCAACAGCCCGAACAACGGCGTGGTGTTCGTCGCCCTCAAACCGTTTGACGAGCGCAAGGACCCCAGCCTGTCGGCCAACGCCATTGCCGGCGCCCTGAACGGCCAGTTCGCCTCTATCCAGGAAGCGTACATGGCGATCTTCCCGCCACCTCCGGTACAGGGGCTAGGCACCATCGGCGGTTTCCGACTGCAGATAGAGGACCGTGGCAACCTGGGTTACGACGAGTTGTACAAGGAAACCCAGAACATCATTGCCAAGAGCCGCAGCGTGCCGGAACTGGCCGGGTTGTTCACCAGCTACACCGTCAACGTGCCGCAGGTGGATGCTGCCATCGACCGCGAGAAGGCCAAGACGCATGGCGTTGCGGTCAGCGATATCTTTGACACCCTGCAGGTTTATCTGGGCTCGCTGTATGCCAACGACTTCAACCGTTTTGGCCGCACGTATCAGGTCAATGTCCAGGCAGAGCAGCAGTTCCGTCAGGATGCCGACCAGATCGGTCAGCTCAAGGTGCGCAACAATCTGGGGGAAATGATCCCGCTGGCAACCTTCGTAAAAGTCAGTGACACCGCAGGTCCCGACCGCGTAATGCACTACAACGGCTTCATAACGGCAGAAATCAACGGTGCTGCCGGTCCGGGCTTCAGCTCTGGTCAGGCGCAGGCGGCGGTCGAGAAACTGCTGCGTGAAGAGCTGCCCAACGGCATGGTTTACGAGTGGACTGACCTTACGTACCAACAGATTCTTTCGGGCAACACGGCGCTGTTCGTCTTCCCGCTGTGTGTTCTGCTGGCATTTTTGGTACTGGCGGCTCAGTACGAAAGCTGGAGCCTGCCACTGGCGGTGATCCTGATCGTACCAATGACCCTGCTTTCGGCGATTGCCGGGGTGATGATTGCCGGTAGCGATAACAACATCTTCACCCAGATCGGGCTGATCGTACTGGTGGGCCTGGCGTGCAAGAACGCGATTCTGATCGTCGAGTTCGCCAAGGACAAACAGGCCGAGGGCATGAGCCCGCTGGATGCTGTCCTGGAAGCATGCCGACTGCGCCTGCGTCCGATTCTGATGACGTCCTTCGCGTTCATCATGGGCGTAGTACCACTGGTGCTTTCCAGCGGTGCAGGTGCAGAAATGCGCCATGCCATGGGGGTCGCCGTGTTCTCCGGGATGCTGGGGGTCACGTTCTTCGGCCTGCTGCTGACGCCGGTGTTCTACGTGCTTATCCGTAATTACGTCGAACGCCAGGAGGCCCGCAAGGCCGCCAAGGCACAAAGACTGCAAAACCTGCCTGCGGAGATGCATTGATGAGCGCGTTAAAACTCTTCCTCCCGAGCCTGCTGGTCATGGCGCTGACAGCCTGCGCCGTCGGCCCGGACTACAAGGCACCGGTTACGGCGCCAGCACAACTGGCGTCCGCAGCCCAGGGCAACTATGACCGCAGCAAAGTGGACACCGTCTGGTGGCAGCAGTTTGAGGACCCTACCCTCAATAAACTGGTGGCCCGGTCGCTGGACGGCAACCGCGATCTGCGTGTTGCCTTTGCCCGCCTGAAAGCTGCACGGGCGATTCGCGATGACGTTGCCAACGACGCCATGCCGGTGATCACCAGCCGGGCCAGCAGTGACCTGGGCAAGGGTCAACAACCTGGTGTTACCGAGCGGCGCGTCAATAGCGAGCGGTATGACCTTGGCCTGGACATGGCCTGGGAGGTCGACCTGTTCGGACGTATTCAGCGCCAACTGGAAGCCAGCGATGCCGATCAGGAAGCCGCCGAAGCCAATCTGTATCAGCTTCAGGTGACTCTGATTGCCGAGGTGGTCGACGCCTACGGGCAGCTACGCGGCGCACAGCTGCGTGAAGCCATCGCCCGCGACAACCTGAAAAACCAGCAGAGCTCTCAGGACGTGACCACCCAGCTGCGTGATGCCGGCGTGGGCAATGAACTGGACGTGGTGCGTGCCGAGGCACGACTGGCAGCCGTTGAAGCGACCGTACCGCAGTTGCAGGCCGAGCAGGTTCGCCAGCGCAATCGTATCGCCACGTTGCTGGGCGAGCGCCCGGAAAACCTCAGTGTCGACCTGAGCCCGAGCAAACTGCCTGCTATCGCCAAGGCCCTGCCGATTGGCGATCCGACACAGGTGCTGCGCAATCGGCCCGACATTCGCGCCGCAGAGCGCCAACTGGCCGCCTCGACCGCACGCATCGGCGTGGCGACCGCTGACCTGTTTCCACGGGTCAGTCTGAGCGGTTTTCTGGGCTTTACCGCTG
This sequence comes from Pseudomonas syringae group sp. J254-4, assembly GCF_032586855.1. Taxonomy (NCBI): domain Bacteria; kingdom Pseudomonadati; phylum Pseudomonadota; class Gammaproteobacteria; order Pseudomonadales; family Pseudomonadaceae; genus Pseudomonas; species Pseudomonas syringae group sp. J254-4. The sequence continues at coordinate 117,642 of NZ_JAWHOO010000008.1, forward strand.
GCCGCGGCTCACAGATCGGTTCGTCAGCGGCCAAAGCCTGGTCACTCGGCCCCAGCATCACCTGGGCAGCTTTCGATCTGGGCAGCGTCAGGGCGCAGATTCGCAGCGCCGATGCCGACGCCGAGGGCGCGCTGGCCAACTATGAGCAGCAGGTATTGCTTGCCCTGGAGGAGTCGGAGAACGCCTTCAGCGATTACGACAAACGCCAGCAACGGCTGGTTTCGCTGATGCGCCAAAGCGATGCGAGTCGCTCCGCAGCCAGGCTGGCTTCAGTGCAGTACCGCGAAGGCACAGCGGACTTCCTGGTCCTGCTGGATGCCGAGCGCGAGCGTCTGGCCGCTGAAGACTCTCAGGCACAGGCAGAAATCGAGCTGTACCGCGGCATCGTAGCCATTTACAAGGCACTGGGTGGCGGCTGGCAACCTCAGGCCTGATACACCGAACAGGCCGTAAACCCGCCCCGCGCCCATTCAGGACGCGGGGCTTTTTTTGTCCGTAAGCCGACGGCATCATGATTGCCGTTTGACAGCTGCCACCCACTCCCCGAAGCTGCAACCCGTCAAGCATTGGAAATCGATATGCCCAGACTTTCTACCAAGGGGTTATCGCCTCAACCCACTACTCGACATCGCTGGCTGATCGGCGCAGCGGCTGCGGCGATGCTGGCGCTATCACTGGCCTTCTGGTGGTGGCGCCTGCCCGTTCAGACCGTTCCCGCCAGGTTGAGCCACACCTACGCTCAGGCACTGGAACAGGCGCACGACGGCAAGCCCGGCGCTGCACGCGTGCTGTACCAACAACTGGCACGAACCGACCTGTCTGACGAGCAGCGCATCAACCTGCTCGCCGAATTGAGCGACTACCCCAGCCCTCAGGCCCTCAAATTGCTCGATGCCGCGCTGGGTGACCGATCCGCACAGGTGCGCGAAGCGGCTATCGATGTCAGCGTCAGACTGGTCTCCAACAGCCAGCGCAGCCTGCTGCTGGGCCCATTGCTGGACGACGACGAACAATCCGTCAGATTCCGCGCCACCAGTGCCCTGCTCGGCCTGTCACCAGATGAACTGGGGCTGTACTTTGCCGTGCTGCAGCAAAGTGCCGAGGCGTTTCAGGAGTCGCTGAAGAGCCAGCCGCAAAGCGCACAAAACCAGTTGCAACTGGCCAGACTGTACCTGCAGACCGGCGACCTGGAGCCGGCAGTCGCCGCGCTGCAGAGGGCCACAGCCCTGGACCCGGGCAATATCGAAGCGGCGCTGGCGCACATTGAGCTGCTGGACCGCAAGGGCCAGGCTGAGCAGGCACGCAGCCTTTTCGCCCAGTTGCTGGAACATAACCCCGGTTCGTCCATGCTCCAGCACGCACTGGGCATGTGGCTGCTTAACCACGGGCAGGCAGAATTTGCCGTGCTCAGCCTGGCGAAGGCTACAGAGCTGGCACCCGATAACACCGACTATCGCTATGACCTGGCGGTTGCCCTGCATTCGTTGCACGAGCTTGAGGCGGCGCAGAGGCAGTTGACGCAGATTGTTCAGAGCCAGCCTGCGAACCGCAAGGCCAGAGTGCTGCTGATTCAATACTGGAAAGAAAACGGTCAGTTGCAAAACGTGCAGATTCTGCTGGCGGAGCTCGAGCAGCAGAACCCCGACGACCCGGTGCTGCAACAGGGACTGTAGGGTCAGAAAGGCAAAAAAAGGCAGGCCAAGGGCCATCTTTGATGCGGCTACACGCCCTTTCATCCGCTGCCTTCAGACATTTCTGCTCTTTCCGCATCTGCCAGCCCCCATGTCTGTCAGATGTTTCTCCTTTTAAGCCGTCCCGTGTCGCATGGCACGTTTTCCATCAGCGACTAATGTCGGAAATAACTTACACAACAGCTCGCCTGATAACGCAGGCTTCATTGCCTATATCCAACATTCTCCACCACGACTATTTAACGAATTTGAAAAAGGCTATTTTCTAACTGAAAAAAAAGGTGCATCATTTGCGGGCTACTGAGTTATAACTATCCTCTGTCTGCGCAATGACAAGCCGCAAAGGCCATGTTTCAGCATAGAAACCGCAGGTACAGGGCAGCATCGAGTGAGCGAATCGGTCAATCAGTTTTGTCTCATCGCTTTATAGGGCTGACAACAGCCATTACATTGTTGGAGTGTATTACTTGTCCAGACTTGCCGAGTTTCGAGCAGCAGAGAAAGCCCTTCAAGAACAGCTGGCACAGCTGGAATCCTTGAAGAATGACGCCGGGTTGAAGAAGGAAATCGAGTTCGAGCAAAAGCTCCAGGACCTGATGGGCACCTACGGCAAAAGCCTGCGTGACATCATCGCAATCCTTGATCCTTCAAGCGCTACGTCGCTGGTCGCACCCGCCGGGCCAAAGCGCCGTCGTGCACGCGTGGTCAAGGTTTACCAGAACCCGCATACCGGCGAGCTGATTGAAACCAAGGGTGGTAACCACCGCGGTCTCAAGGCGTGGAAAGAGCAGTACGGTGTAGACACTGTTGATTCGTGGCTTCGCGCCTGATTGAAACTTTGTCCATTGAAGCCCTGCACTTGCGGGGCTTTTTTTATCTACCCGTACGTCAACTGAGCACCTGCACACTGCATCTGCCTGATCAAACGCCCATACACAGTTGACTGCCTGCCCGCCCATGACATTCATACACATGATTAAGTGAACTGCTCGGTACATGTACTTCCAGCGCGTCAGGCATTAATACCGTTGAAATAATGACGCCAATAAAAACTCATCGATTATTCGATTCAGCACGCAGTTACAAACCTGAACACTTGCTGAAATGTGTAGAGTAATTATTCGGTTTATTCGGTGTAATGAGCGATAAGACAATTTGTTACTGCGTGCTTCGCCGCATCGAAAATCGGCGGATGACCGACACCGCGCAGCTTCACACTTTTTTCACATGGATTCTCGGATGATGAAGACCGCTAAAGGAATAGCGCCCCATGCCCGCCTCGGCGGGCTTCTTTTTGCCTGTGAAAAAGCAGGTATCACTGCGCATCGTCCAGTCGCAGGCTCTCGCGGATACGCAACGCCTCGTCCTTGTTGGCCGTGTATCCATCTGCTGATCCCGCGTAGGACAACGACCAGGCCATTTCTTTACTGGCAGCCGCTACCAGCGTCTGGGTCAACACATGCACGCCGTTCTGGGTGATGGTGCAGGTGGTTTCCAGTGCCGGCACGACGCTGAGCCGGCTCTCACGCACATGCGTGCAGACGCTCTGCAGGCCGCTGCGGGCAAAATTGACCTGAACCGACTTGCGCATCTCCAGCAGTACGCCCTGGACATTGACCTCATGCCCGGGCGTCAGGCGTGTCTGGGTCAGCTCCATGACCATCAGCGGGTTTCCACTTTGATCGTTTTTCACCGCGCGCTGTCTGACTTGCACGGACGGTTGCACGGGCTTGCCCGACTCGGTCGGCAGCGACTCTACCTCCCAGCCTGCGGGCCAGATGATCATTGCGTCGGCGGCATGAGTCTGTGCGGCGCCCAGCAGCAGGAGCAGGCACAGGCCTGGCAAGGAGCATCGGTATTGCGAAAGGATCATGGTCAGGTCGCCAGAACAGGTGGCCGGAAATTCTGAGCCTGTTGCCGGCATCGAGCAAGACCGAAGCGACGTTATCCGAGCGAGGGTTTGGCACTGCCCGCCCTGCCCCGTATCATTTGGCATTATTTGTACATTCTGTTGGAGACACATTGATGAGCTTGCACGAACTCAACACACTACCGGGCGTTACCGCCGCCCCTGAAGCGGCTACCCGGCAGTTTGTGTTCAACCACACCATGCTGCGCGTCAAGGACATCACCAAATCGCTGGATTTCTACACCCGCGTGCTCGGCTTCAGCCTGGTTGAAAAGCGTGACTTCCCGGAAGCCGAATTCAGCCTCTACTTCCTCGCGCTGGTGGACAAGGCGCAGATTCCGGAAGACGACAAAGCCCGCAACGAGTGGATGAAATCGATCCCCGGCATTCTGGAGCTGACCCATAACCACGGTACTGAAAGCGATGCCACAGCGTCTTACCATAACGGTAACAGCGACCCGCGCGGCTTTGGCCATATCTGCGTGTCGGTCCCGGATGTGAAAGTCGCCTGCGAGCGTTTTGAAAGCCTGGGCGTCGACTTTCAGAAGCGCTTGTCCGATGGCCGCATGAACAGCCTGGCCTTTATCAAGGACCCGGACGGCTACTGGGTAGAGATCATCCAGCCAACGCCGCTCTGAGACTGCCGGTGATCGCTTCGGCAAGGAGCGATCCGCGTAGAAAGCAAAAAGCCCCGTGATCGCTCACGGGGCTTTTCGTTTACCGCTCTCCGATCAGGCCGGGGCGGAAGTACGGATCAGGTGGTCAAAGGCACTCAGGGAGGCTTTGGCACCCTCGCCCAGGGCGATGATGATCTGTTTGTACGGTGCAACCGTCACGTCACCGGCAGCGAAGATGCCTGGCACCGAGGTTTCACCGCGAGGATCGACCACGATCTCGCCGCGCGGCGACAACTCGATGGCACCTTTGAGCCATTCACTGTTGGGCAGCAGGCCAATCTGCACGAAGATACCTTCGAGCGGTACGTTGATCTCTTCGCCTGTGGTGCGGTTCTTGTAGCGCAGGCCGTTGACCTTCTGCTCATCACCTGTCACTTCAGTGGTTTGCGCACTGGTGATCACGGTAACGTTCGGCAGGCTGTGCAGTTTGCGCTGCAAGACGGCGTCGGCACGCAGTTGCACATCGAATTCCAGCAGCGTCACGTGTGACACGATACCCGCCAGATCGATTGCCGCCTCGACACCCGAGTTACCGCCACCAATCACGGCAACGCGCTTGCCCTTGAACAACGGACCGTCGCAGTGCGGGCAATAAGCCACGCCCTTGTTACGGTATTGCTGCTCACCCGGTACATTCATCTCCCTCCAGCGTGCACCGGTGGCAAGAATGACGGTCTTGGCCTTGAGGCTGGCACCGCTGGCGAATTTAACTTCGTGCAGCTCACCGGCCGCGCCTGGAATCAGCTTGTCGGCGCGTTGCAGGTTCATGATGTCGACTTCGTACTGCTTGACGTGTTCTTCGAGCGCAACGGCCAGCTTCGGGCCTTCGGTGTGCTGTACCGAAATAAAGTTCTCGATGGCCATGGTGTCGAGCACCTGACCGCCGAAACGCTCGGCTGCAACACCGGTACGAATGCCTTTGCGGGCTGCGTAAACCGCAGCAGCCGAACCAGCAGGACCGCCGCCCACTACCAGTACATCAAAAGCCTGTTTGGCGTTGAGTTTTTCCGCCTGACGCGCACCGGCACCGGTGTCGATCTTGGCCAGAATTTCTTCCAGGCCCATGCGGCCCTGACCGAAAAGCTCGCCATTCAGATAGATGCTGGGCACCGACATGATCTTGCGATCGGTGACTTCGTCCTGGAACAGTGCACCGTCGATAGCGACGTGCTTGATGCCAGGGTTCAATACTGCCATCAGGTTCAATGCCTGGACGACGTCCGGGCAGTTCTGGCAGGACTGCGAGAAATAGGTTTCGAAATGGAATTCGCCTTGAAGAGCGCGAACCTGTTCGATGGTTTCCGCACTGACCTTGGGTGGGTAGCCGCCAACTTGCAGCAGCGCCAGGACCAGCGAGGTGAATTCGTGGCCCATGGGGATACCGGCAAAACGCAGGCTGATATCGTGGCCAGGGCTGCTCAGCGAGAACGACGGAGTACGCGCGTCGGTGCCGCTGTCATTCAGGGTGACGTCCTTGGAGACACTGATCACATCATTGAGCAGTGCGAGCATTTCCTGAGACTTCGCGCCGTCATCAAGGGACGCGACGATCTCGATGGGGCGAGTAACCCGCTCCAGATAGGATTTCAACTGGGCTTTAAGATTGGCGTCCAACATGTGGCGGCTTCCTGTTTACAAAGGGTAGAAATAACAACGCCCAGGCGATTACCGCCCGGGCGTTTTTTGGGGCGATGCGGTTTACTTGCTCAAGAGCTCAACGCCCCCAGCCGATTCATGCGACTCAGATCTTGCCAACCAGGTCCAGGGACGGAGCCAGAGTAGCTTCGCCTTCTTTCCACTTGGCTGGGCAGACTTCGCCCGGGTGAGCGGCAACGTACTGAGCAGCCTTGATCTTGCGCAGCAGCTCGGAAGCGTCACGGCCAACACCGCCGTCGTTCAGCTCGACGATTTTGATCTGACCTTCAGGGTTGATCACGAACGTACCGCGATCTGCCAGACCGGCTTCTTCGATCAGCACGTCGAAGTTGCGCGAGATAGTCAGAGTCGGGTCACCGATCATGGTGTACTGGATCTTGCCGATTGCAGGCGAAGTGTTGTGCCATGCAGCGTGGGCGAAGTGGGTGTCGGTCGAAACGCTGTAGATCTCGACGCCCAGCTTCTTGAACTCTTCGTAGTTGTCAGCCAGGTCTTCCAGCTCGGTCGGGCAAACGAAGGTGAAGTCGGCCGGGTAGAAGAATACGACAGACCACTTGCCTTTGAAGTCGGCGTCCGAAACGTCAACGAAAGCGCCGTTCTTGAACGCGGTAGCCTTGAACGGTTTTACTTGGCTGTTGATGATAGGCATCGGTATATCTCCTGATGGGTTGGATGGGTTGTTAATTCGATGGAGTGGAGCTTACGCATGATCAGTGACAATCGCTCATTGGCAAACCTGATGTCACTGATTGCTTTTCACTATGAAGGCAGCTTATCGATAGAAGAAACCTTCGACCCGTTCCCTGTCTCCAGGTTGCCCGGGAACGGCGCGGCGTCAATGTAGCGCATCGCCGACTTGATGTCCCTCCAGCCTACATAAGACATCAGTGACTTGAGGTCCCAGCCATTGCTGTGCGCCCAACTGGCGAAGCCGCGGCGTAGCGAGTGACTGGTGTAGTGCTCGGCGGCAATGCCTGCATGCTGGAGAGCCTGACGCAGCAACGGGATAACGCTGTTGGCGTGCAGCCCCTCCTCGCCAAGATTACCCCATCGATCCACCGCCCGAAACACCGGACCGCGCACCAGCGCAGCGCAATTGATCCACTCTATATAAGCCTGCACCGGGCACAGCCGCTGCAAGGCGGGGGTCTGATACGTTCTGCCCAGGTTATCGCGATCACCCTTGCTGCGCGGCAGATAAAGGCTGATGCCCGAGTGGGCGATGGCCTTGACGTCCTGCACTTGCAGGCGACACAGCTCGTCGCTGCGAAAGCCGCGCCAGAACCCCAGCAGAATCAGCGCCGAATCCCGACGACAACGCAATAGGCGCGGCTGATCGTGTTGCGCCTCTGCATCACGTATCTCGCTCTCCAGCCAGGCGATGACTTTCTCCAGGTCCTGCAACTGCAAAGGCTCGGCCTGCTTCTCTTGTGCCGGATGCAATGCACGAATGCCCTTGATGACCTTACGCACCATGGGCGCCTTGGTGGGATCCGCAAACCCCTGACTGACATGCCATTGCGCCAGCGCTGACAGGCGTAGTTTCAAGGTGTTGACCGATAACTTTCCGGCATGGCTGGCCAAGTAACGCGCCACGCTTTCGCTGGTCGCCGGCAGAAACCCGCCCCACGTCACTTCGAAATGCTCGATGGCCGCCCGATAACTGCGGCGCGTGTTGTCACGGGTTGCGGCATCGATATAGCGATCAACGTCATTCATGGTTCAAGCCTGCACGGTGTACCGGAGAAAGCGCCGAAAATGAACTGACAACGCCTGACACGGGATAATACGCCAATATCACGGGTTAATTAATTCAAAAAATGGCAAATAATTTCGAATGATATAGTATGTAATTACAGGGTACATACCACAGTACGAAATCGTAGGGGAATACATGGCTCGGGGCGGCGTAAACAAGGCGTTGGTGCAGAAGGCAAGGGCTTCCCTGCTGTCCAGAGGCGAAAACCCCAGTATTGATGCTGTACGTATCGAAATGGGTAATACCGGCTCGAAAACCACGATTCACCGGTATCTCAAGGAACTCGATGCCACGCATGCGCCTGCGCCGGACATCAATGAGGAATTGAGCAGCCTGGTAGCTCATCTTGCCCAGCGTCTTCAGGAGCAGGCTCAGGAACGCATTGATCAGGCCTGCAACACGTATCAGGCCGATCGCGCCACCCTGCAGCAACAATTGGCGACGGCTCAGCAACAGATCAGCGAACTGCAGGAACATGCGCAGCAACGTCACGAGGCTCTGGAACAGCAGGCTGCCGCCCTGCTTCGCACGCAAAATGCCCTGCAAACCGAACAGACCGAGCACGCCAGACTGCTTCAGGCCAACCAGGACCTGGAGTCGCGCCTGCACGACAAGGACGGCCAGATCCACTCGCTTGAAGAAAAACATCAGCACGCCCGTGAAGCGCTGGAACACTATCGCAACTCGATCAGAGAGCAGCGCGAGCAGGAACAGCAACGCCACGAAGGTCAGGTTCAGCAACTGCAAATGGAACTTCGACAGGCGCAGCAAAGCATCGCCATGCGCCAGGAAGACATCACACAGCTGAATCGTGACAACGAGAGATTACTGGCCGAGAACCGCAGCACCCTGCGTGAACTGCACGAACGAAAAGACCTGCTGAACCAGGCCACTACCCAGGCTGCCGCTCTGGCAGAACAACAGCATCACGCCCGCACTCAATGCGCGCTGCTGGAAGAACGGTTACGCAGCCTGATGGAGGAAAGCACCACGCTTCAACAGACCATGACAGAGCTACGGCAGCAGAACCGGATGCTGGAACTGCTGCTGACCAAGAAGGAAGCAGCACTGGAAAACCTGCAGAACGGCCTCAGCCAGCCCGACAAACCCACGACCACTGGAAAAAAGCCAAAAGGCAAGGCATGAGAAGCAACGCTCAGGCAGCCATTACTGCGCAAGACAAGAGCAGGTGAACCTGAGTGCCCTGACCTTCCTGGCTTTTTATCTGCACATGCCCGCCCGCCTGCTTGATGAAACCGTAGACCATGGACAAACCCAGCCCCGTTCCCTGCCCTACGGGCTTGGTGGTGAAAAACGGGTCGAACGCCCGGTCGATGACGTCTTGAGCCATTCCACAGCCATTATCTTCTACGCTGAGCCGCACATAATCACCAGGTGCCAGCCCGTCTTTCTGAGCGGCAAGTGTTAACCGCTGGCTGCGCACCCGGAGCGCCCCTCCGACCGCAACAGCGTCACGCGCGTTGATCACCAGGTTCAACCAGGCATTTTCCAGCTGATGCTCGTCCGTGCACACACTGCTCAACCCCTCCTCCAGCTCGATGTGCAATTGCGCGCGAGCGCCCACCGTACCTCGCAGCAGCTCTTCCATAGATCGGACCATGCGATTGATATCCACTGCCGTGACATTCAGCGACTGACGGCGAGCAAACGTCAGCAGCCTCCGGGTCAGCGCAGCCGCACGATTTGCGGAACTGGTCGCAGCGTCCAGATAACGATCAACTTCCTCCACCCGGCCTGCCGCCACACGAAGCCTGATCATGTCCAGAGCACCCATTACGCCGGAAAGCACATTGTTGAAGTCGTGGGCGATGCCGCCCGTCAACTGGCCAATTGCGTCCATTTTTTGCGCATGGCGCAAGACCTCTTCAGCCATTGCTCGCTCGACGATCTCGGCCTGCAACAATTCATTGGCAGTTGCCAGCTCGCGAGTGCGCTCGGCAACGCGTAACTCGAGACTTTCATTGAGTTCGCGCAGCGCTTCTTCAGCGTTGACCTGAGCCGTAATATCGGTGTGAGTGCCCAGCCAGTGGGTGATGTGGCCCTGCGCATCGCGCATGGGCAGTGCACGCGACAGAAACCAGTTGAAGGCACCGTCCTTGCTGCGCAGTGGAAAGGTGTCTTCCCAGATCGAGCCCGTCGAAAAGCAGTACTGCAAACGCGCCAGCACACGCTCGCGATGCTCGGGATGCAGGACCGAACGCCAGCCCAGAGCCGTCATCGCCTCGAGCGACGTCCCAGTGTATGCGTACCAGCGCTCGCTATACCAATGGGCCTGCCCGCGAGGACTTGCAGTCCAGGCCAGCTGACTCATGTTGTCAGCCAGGGTTCTGAACTGATGCTCGCTTTCACGCAATGCATCAATGTGCTGCGCGACTTCACAATCCTGCCCGGCCAGATGCAGGCGCATTCCGGCCGATGGTTTTTCTCTGTTCACGTCGGGATCCGTCCTTTTCAAGCCTTGTCCCGGAGCTCTTCCTGACCTCCGGGTATTGCGCTGCCTGACGTTAGCGTTTGGCAGGCATGCGCATGGTTACAAACTCTTCTGCAGCAGTCGGGTGCACGCCGATGGTGTCATCGAACACCTGTTTGGTCGCGCCAGCCTTGATGGCAATTGCAAGGCTCTGGACGATTTCGCCTGCATCCGGCCCAACCATGTGGCAGCCCAGTACGCGGTCGGTTTTCGCATCCACAACCAGTTTCATCAAGGTGCGTTCCTGATCGTCAGTCAGGGTCAGCTTCATTGGCCGAAAACGGCTTTCGAACACCTGCACATCATGACCTGCCTTGATCGCATCCTCTTCGGTCAGCCCGACTGTACCAATGTTCGGCAAGCTGAAAACTGCGGTTGGAATGTGATTGTAGTCTACCGGGCGATACTGCTCCGGCTTGAACAGACGACGCGCAACGGCCATGCCTTCAGCCAGCGCAACCGGAGTCAGCTGCACACCACCGATGACATCGCCGATAGCCAGGATGGAAGGCTCGCTGCTCTGATAGAGCTCATCAACCTTGATATAGCCATGCTCATCAAGTTTGACGTCAACACTGTCCAGCCCGAGATTGTCGAGCATCGGCCGACGGCCAGTGGCGTAGAACACACAATCAGTCTCGAGCGTGCCGCCGCCTTTCATGGACAGCAGCAGGCTGCCGTCGGCCTGCTTGTCGATGCGCTCGATATCGCTATTGAAGCGAATCGTCATGTGACGCTTGAGCAGCTCTTCATGAAGATGGGTGCGAACGCCGCCATCAAAGCCACGCAAAAACAGCTCGCGACGGTAGACCAGCGTGGTGTCGGCGCCGAGCCCGTTGAAAATCGAGGCGAACTCCACCGCGATGTAGCCGCCACCCACAACGACGACACGCTTGGGCAACGTTTTGAGGTAGAACGCCTCGTTGGAGGTGATCGCGTGCTCGCGCCCTGGTACGTCAGGAACCTGTGGCCAGCCACCGGTGGCAATCAGAATGCGCTCGGCACTGTAGGTCTGGCCGTTGATTTCGACCTGTTGCGGACCGGTCAATTTTGCGTGCCCTTCAAGCAGCGTCACGCCGCTGTCGACAAGCAACTTGCGATAGATGCCATTGAGGCGATTGATCTCACGATCCTTGTTGGCGATCAGCGTTGCCCAATCGAATTCGGCTTCACCCAGCGACCAGCCAAAGCCCTTGGCATGATCGAAATCTTCGGAAAAATGCGCTCCGTAAACCAACAGTTTTTTGGGCACGCACCCCACGTTGACGCAGGTCCCCCCCAGATAACGGCTTTCAGCCACGGCAACCTTCGCACCGAAACCAGCAGCAAAACGTGCCGCCCTGACGCCACCGGAACCGGCGCCAATTACAAACAGATCAAAATCAAAGGCCATCGATATCTCCTTGGCAGAAGCACAGCATAACCGCTTGGCGGCCAGTCAGAAATGACAAAGCCACCCGAAGGTGGCCTTGTCCCGAGCATCATCAATCGAAAATCAATGCGCTTTGCCGGTTTTGTAGAAATGCTCGAAGCAGAAGTTGGTGGCCTGGATGTACCCTTCGGCACCACCGCAGTCAAAACGCTCACCCTTGAACTTGTAGGCCAGTACGTTGCCTTCTGCAGCCTGCTTCATCAGGGCGTCGGTGATCTGGATCTCCCCCCCTTTGCCTGGCTCGGTCTGTTCGATCTTTTCGAAAATGTCCGGAGTCAGGATGTAGCGGCCGATGATCGCCAGGTTGGAAGGCGCATCTTCAGGCTTTGGCTTTTCAACCATGTTGGTCACGCGGAACAGGCCCGTCTTGATTTCTTCACCGGCGATCACGCCATACTTGTTGGTTTCCTGCGGATCGACTTCCTGAATGGCAATGATCGAGCAGCCATAATGCTTGTGCAGTTTGACCATCTGCGCCAGCACGCCATCACCCTCAGGGTTGACGCACAGGTCATCAGCCAGAACCACGGCAAAAGCCTCATTACCAATCAGCGGACGACCGCTGAGAATGGCATGACCCAGACCTTTCATTTCAGTCTGGCGAGTGTAGGAAAAGCTGCACTCGTCGATCAGTTTGCGAATACCAACCAGGTACTTTTCCTTGTCCGTACCCTTGATCTGATGCTCAAGCTCATAGCTGATATCAAAGTGATCTTCAAGAGCACGCTTGCCACGACCGGTCACGATGGAAATTTCGGTCAGGCCTGCCGCGAGGGCTTCCTCAACACCGTATTGGATCAGTGGCTTGTTGACCACCGGCAGCATTTCCTTGGGCATGGCCTTGGTCGCTGGCAGGAAGCGAGTGCCGTAACCGGCTGCTGGGAACAAGCATTTCTTGATCATAAAAGTCCTTGGTAAGGGCTGTTGGTGTTAACGGCGCAGTCTAATCAGGAGGCGGTCACCTTACAATGCCCCGCCTTTGGCCGTCTGATGCCATGGTAGAGGAATCCTCAGGCAGATAGTTCCGCACTTCCTGGATATTGCCTACAGCCAATTACAGACTGGACCACACTCCAGCCGCCGCCAAAGCCCGCCGCAACAGTGCTGCGCACGCATTTTCGACGACCGAAGCATTTATGCTCTGCTCCAAAAAAACTGCAACAGTGGCCAGCGAACGACGAGCTATTTATGATGAAAAACATGGCGGAACGATGGCACCCGTTACCAGTCCAACGTTCGCATTTGTCAATTCTCTGACCTTATCCTGAAGCGAAAAACATGATCAGAATCCTCTCCCTACTGTCCATTATTGTTGCTCTGGGCCTGACCGGCTGCGCAACCGCCTCCAACACTTACCTGAAAAACGGCAAACAGGGCTTGAGCATCGACTGCTCCGGCGAGGCGATGTCCTGGGCAAGCTGCTACGAAAAAGCGGACGCGTCCTGCGCGGGCACAGGTTATGAAATTGTCGGCACGGACGGCACTCCGCAGCCTGCGGAAAGCGACAAGACACTGGGTGTGGACGTAGGTAACTACAAGAGCCGTAGCGTGCTGGTAGTCTGCAAGTAATCAAGCCTGCCGCCCTGCCCGCAGCGGACAGGGCCTGCTGAGCCCGCCTGAGCGATCAACCTGAAATGCACGCTTCGGCAGCGTTTTGAACATCCCTGAAGCGGATCGGCACGTTGGCGAGTCGTTCATAGACCTTGATCGTACTGCCGCCCGAGCGGCTCTCGACATCGACGACGGCCGCAGGCGATTTGCTGAGCTTTTGCGCCACAATTACGCGCAAGCCATCATGGCGAGGCTCGATAAGCGGCGGCTTGCGACTGCTGGCGATCTTGCCAACGAAGCAATCGGCATACTCCTTGGGGTTCTTGCCCGACATCACGTTCATGGTGGGGGGTGTATGTTCGATGTCATTTACTGTGGCACAGCCAGTCATTGCCAGAGCCAGGACTACTACAGCCAGTTTCATACAAAGCCTCCAAATAAAGGTCCTACGACAAGCTGACGCGCAATTAAATCCCGACTGAGGCAATATTTGCGAGAAACACGGCAAATTAGTGTCCACCGACGTCAAATTGCAGGCATCACATGCTATCGTTTTGATTTTTCAGAAAAACCCCCATTCGGAGCCCGTCATGAAATTCGTACACCAGCGTGAGCATCTCAACGAGGACGACCTGGTCGTTATCGAGTGCTCGCAGACCTGCAACATTCGTCTGATGAACGATGCGAATTTTCGCAGCTTCAAAAATGGCGGTCGGCACACCTATCATGGCGGTGCATTTGACACGTTTCCGGCCAAGATCGCCGCGCCGAGCACCGGTTTCTGGAACATCACCATCGATACCGCAGGCCGCAAGATAGATACCAATGCAGGCCGCAAACCGCCTTTCACTCACAAGATCAAGATCGTCCGGCGCTCGACCTCACGCCTGGGATGATGCAAGGAGTCACCGTGAACAACCCAGCCCCGCGCACCACCAAATTTGCTGTCAGCTACAAGCTCAATGGCGAACGCCGCTTCGAGTTCGCCCAACTGCAATCGGCATCAACCAAAGAAGCCGAAGCCGCCTTGAAAAAAATGCACGGTCAGAGCGACGATCAGATCACAGACGTGAAGGTCAGCAAGGCGCTCTGATACCCGCAGGAGCTCGACCCGACCATGCAACGCAAAGGTGACACGCCCGCCAACCTGGATATGTTTGCCGACCAGACGGCCCAGCCTGCAAGCACCGAGCTGATCGGGCCTGGGTCATGGCTGCTCAGGGGCTATGCGCTGCCGGTCATGCCACAACTGCTGGCCGCCCTTGAGGCGACACTGGGCCTCTCCCCGTTCCGACACATGCAGACCCCCAGTGGCTTGAGCATGTCTGCAGCGCTGAGCAGTTGCGGACAACTGGGCTGGATAACCGACCGTCATGGTTATCGATACACCGCAACCGACCCACAAACAGGACAGGCCTGGCCGGCGATGCCGGGTGCCTTCATGCAACTGGCTCAGGACGCCGCGCTCGCAGCAGGTTATGCCGGGTTCGTGCCTGACGCCTGCCTGATCAATCGTTACATCCCCGGGGCGAAGATGTCTCTGCATCAGGACAGAAACGAACACGACCACCGCTGGCCAGTGGTATCGGTATCGCTGGGTATTCCGGCCATCTTCCAGTTCGGCGGCATGCTGCGCAGCGACAAGACCCAACGCATCTCACTGTTTCATGGCGACGTAGTGGTCTGGGGCGGCGAGGACCGGTTGCGCTTCCACGGCATCCTGCCCGTCAAACAGGCCGAGCACCCTCTGCTCGGCGAACAGCGGATCAACCTGACCTTTCGCAAGGCTGGCCGCGACGACTGATCATGCGCCTTCAAGCTCGCTCGATGTGCGAGCCAGTGCGGGGCACACCGCTCGATGCAGATTCAATGCGGTGTTGATGATGCCGATGTGGCTAAACGCCTGAGGGAAATTGCCCAGCATGCGGCCATCTTTCGGATCGTATTGCTCCGCCAGCAGGCCGACGTCGTTGCACAGATCACACAGCCTCTCGAACAGCCGTGCAGCGTCATCAGCCCGACCCAGCAGCACGTAAGCGTCAGCCAGCCAGAACGAACACACCAGAAACGTCCCTTCGCGGCCGGCGACACCATCAACACTGCGCTCGTTGTCGTAACGCAGCAACAGGCCATCCTGCATCAGTGTGCGCTCGATCTGCGCGACAGTACCGGTGACACGAGGATCTTCCGGCGCAAGAAAACCGGTCAACACAATTTGCAGCAGACTGGCGTCGACTTCTTTCGAGCCATACGTCTGCACGAAACTGCCAAGATCAGCATCGAAACCGTTGCGACAGACATCAGCATGGATCTCGTCTGCTACACGCCGGTAGTGACTCGCCAACGCACGATCCTCATCGTTTTCGGCAGCCTTGGCGATCTGAGTGGCGTTTCGGTCGAAGGCCACCCAGGCCATGACTTTTGAATGGGTGAAGTGGCGCGGTTCGGAACGAATCTCCCAGATACCAGCATCCGGCAGGTGCCAGATCTTTTCCAGATAGGGCATGACCACCTTGGAGATCGCCACGCTGCGCGGGTGCTGCGGCATGCCGCCTCTCAGCGCCTGGATCATGGCATCGGCAACCTCGCCATAAACGTCCAGTTGCACTTGAGTCGCCGCGCCGTTGCCGACCCGCACCGGCAGCGAGTTCTCGTAACCACTCAGCCACGGCAGTTCGTACTCTTGCAAACGTCGCTCACCGCCCACGCCGTACATGATCTGTATCTGTTCCGGGTTGCCGGCAACCGAGCGTAGCAGCCAGTCTCGCCAGGCGGTCGCCTCCTCGAAATAGCCAAGATTCATGAACGCCAGAAGGGTCATGGTGGCATCACGCAGCCAGCAATAGCGGTAGTCCCAATTACGCTCGCCACCCAACTGCTCGGGCAATGAAGTGGTCACGGCGGCAACAATGCCACCGGTAGGGGCGTAGGTCATGGCTTTGAGGGTGATCAGCGAGCGCTTTACCTGAGCCGTCCACGGCCCGACGTCAGGACAGCGATCAGAAAACTCCCGCCAATAGGCGGCCGTAACCTCCAGCGCCTGATCGGCATCAATCTGCGCAGCCAACGGCTCGAAAGACGCCTGATAAGCGAGCGTGAAAACCTTGCGCTCGCCCTCACCGACATGAAAACGGCTGGCGGTGTGATGATCCTGCGGGTGCAAGGCCACAGGACTGCGCAGCACGAGCATTTCCGGCCCGGCCACGGCAGTCAGCGTATGTTCGTCCTTGCGCTCGACCCAGGGCACACTGCTGCCGTAATCGAAGCGAATGGCGAGGTCCACACCGAACTCGACACGCCCGGACAGCCCGACCACGATACGCACCACATGACCAGTCGTCTTCATGGGCATGAAATCGATCAGCATGGCGCGACCGTCACGGGTTTCGAAAACAGTTTCAAGAATCAGAGTGCCGTCGCGGTAACGGCGCTCGACAGCGATAACCTCGGCAGTCGGCGCAATCTTCCAGCGGCCATGCTCATCGCTACCCAATAGAGCGGCGAAACAGGCCGTAGAGTCGAAGCGTGGGAAACACAACCAGTCCAGCGAACCATCACGGGCGACGAGCGCCGCTGTCTGACAGTTGCCCAGCAATGCGTAATCTTCGATCAGTGCCGCCATTCAGAAATGCCCGTCGTGATGATGATTCGTCAGCGTGCGCAAACCGCTCGATCAAGCCGGAAGAATGTAACGCTCGATGGCGACGGCAACGCCGTCCTGCTCATTGCTATCTGTAACATGATCAGCCTGTCCCTTGACTGTCTGCTCGCCCTGCCCCATTGCAATCGACAAGCCGGCCTTGTGAAACATCGCCACGTCGTTGCCGCCGTCGCCTATGGCCGCAGTGCGAGAAAGGTCGACTCCCAGATAGTCCGCCAACGCGACCAGAGCGGCACCCTTGTTGGCCTCCAGCGCGGTCACATCCAGGTAGTATTTTTGCGAACGTGCCGCCAGCGCAAGCCCTTCGATCTGCGGATTGAGCTGCGCTTCAAGGGTTTTGAGCAAGTCGAAATCAGCACTGGCCGCGACGATCTTGTCGACGCGATCCAAATATGGCTCGAAACTCTCGACCTGAACATAGCGGTAACCCAGCGCATCAAGCTCATGATCGACGTAATCGGCGTCAGGATCGAGCAACAGCCACTGATCGTCGGCAAACACCCAAGTGGCAACGTTCTGGCCGGCAAACAAATCCAGACATATCTTTACTGCGCGCGGGTCAATGCGATGAGCCACCAGCAGGCTACCGTCGGGATGAGTGATGGTGCCGCCATTGAACGCCACGGTGGGCAAATTCACACCCAGCGCTTCGATCACCTGGCGCATGGCCCTGGGCGGGCGACTGCTGGCCAGCGTGAAGTGAACGCCAGCATCACGCAGGCGCTTTATGGCGTCGATATTGGCTTGGCTAAGGCTGTGATCACGGCGCAGTAACGTGCCGTCGATGTCGGACAACAGGAACTGTACGGGCAGTTCAGACATTCAATTCTCTCCATTCGCGGCCATCACGGCTCAGCAGATCTTCACCCGCTTGCGGGCCATCCTTGCCAGCTTCGTAAAGCTGCACTTCCGGTTGCGCAGCCCAGGCGTCGAGGAACGGCTGCACGGCACGCCAGCCGTTCTCGATGTTGTCGGCCCTTTGGAAGAGCGTCTGATCACCGGTCAGGCAGTCATAGATAAGGGTTTCGTAACCTGTGGAGGGCTGCATCTCGAAGAAATCCTTGTAGGCGAAGCCCAGCGCGATATCTTCCATTTTCAGTTCCGGACCAGGGCGCTTGGCAAACAGATCGAACCACATGCCTTCGTTGGGCTGGATCTGAATCCTCAGGTAGTTGGGCTTGAGGCGGTCAACTTCGGTGTCGCGAAACTGCGCATACGGCGCGGGCTTGAAGCAGATAGCGATTTCCGTGCTGCGAGCACTCATGCGCTTGCCGGTGCGCAGGTAGAACGGCACCCCGACCCAACGCCAGTTGTCGACCATGACCTTGAGCGCGACATAGGTTTCGGTTGTGCTGTCGGGCGCCACGCGATCTTCCTGACGATAGCCGACAACCTCCTTGTCCCCCATCGCGCCTTTCGCATATTGGCCACGTACCGAGTTGGCCAGAGCTTCCTCCTGACTCCAGGGCCGGATCGCTCCAACCACCTTGGCTTTCTCGCCGCGAACAGCATCGGCACCGAAAGCAGCCGGCGGTTCCATGGCAACCATCGCCAGCAACTGGAACAGGTGATTGGGCACCATGTCGCGCAATGCACCGGTGTGTTCGTAAAAGCTGCCACGGGTTTCGACGCCTACGGTCTCCGCCGCCGTGATCTGTACGTGGTCGATGTAGTGGTTGTTCCAGAACGATTCGAACAGGCCATTGGAGAAACGGCTGACCAGAATGTTCTGCACCGTTTCCTTGCCCAGGTAGTGGTCGATCCGGTAGATCTGCTTCTCGCTCATGACCTTGAGCAAACAGCCATTGAGCTCGACCGCACTGGCCAGATCGGAGCCGAAGGGCTTTTCGATCACGACACGACGGAAGCCATCTTCGGTTTCCTGCAACAAACCTGACGAACCCAGCCGCTGGGCGACCTCACTGAAAAATCGCGGCGCAGTAGCCAGATAGAACACCGCGTTCGCGGTGCCGGTGCTCTCGATCTTGCTGGCGATGTCCTGATAGGTGGAGTCGTCGAGGAAATCACCCTGCACATAACTGATGCGCTCGGCCAGCTTGCTCCACAGCGCAGGATCGAGTGGGTCCTTGCCGCCACCGGCAACCTTGCCGGCGGCTTCATCGCGAATGAAGTTCTCGAGCTTTTTCGCAAAGTCGGCATCGCTGATCGCATTGTGATCAACGCCGACGATGTGCAGCCCTTCATCCACCAGACCGTCGCGTGACAGGTTGTAAAGTGCCGGCATCAGCAGGCGCTTGACCAGATCTCCATGGGCACCAAACAGAAACAGGGTCGTGGGGGGAGCCACTTCGGCTTTTTGCTCGGCGCTGCCACGCGACAGGCCCATTACTTGGGTTCCTTGTGGCCACCAAATCCGAAGCGCATGGCGGACAGCATCTTGTCCGCGTACGAACTTGTCTGGCGAGAACGGAAACGCGCAAACAGGGCGCTGGACAGTACAGGAACCGGAACCGCCTGCTCGATGGCAGCTTCAATCGTCCAGCGCCCTTCGCCACTGTCGGCAACCGAACCGGAGAAAGCATCGAGGTGCGGGTCGGTGGCCAGCGCATCGGCGGTCAGGTCCAGCAGCCAGGACGACACCACACTGCCACGACGCCAGACTTCGGCAATGTCCGCCGTGTTGAGGTCAAAACGCTGTTCAGGTGGCAGGTGTTCAGAATTTTTCTGTTTGAGAAGATCGAAGCCTTCGGCGAAGGCCTGCATCATTCCGTACTCGATACCGTTGTGGATCATCTTCACGAAATGGCCGGAACCGGCAGGGCCGGAGTGGATATAACCGCGCTCGGCGCGGTCGTCGGTCGATTTGCGGTCACGAGTGCGCTCGATCGAGCCAAGGCCGGGAGCCAGTGTCGCGAACAGCGGATCCAGGCGCTCGACAACAGCAGCCTCGCCTCCAATCATCATGCAATAGCCGCGCTCAAGCCCCCAGACCCCGCCTGACGTGCCGACATCGACGTAGTGCAAGCCTTTTTCGGTGAGCTCCTGAGCGCGCCGAATGTCATCCTTGTAGAAGGTATTACCGCCGTCGATGATCACATCATCGGCGTCAAGCAACTGGCTGAGGGTCTGAATGGTCTCTTCGGTCGGCGCACCTGCCGGGAGCATTACCCAGATGGCGCGGGGCTTGTCGAGCGCATCGACCATTTCCTTGAGGCCTGCGACTGCAACCGAACCGTCATTGGCCAGGGCGTTGCGTGATGCCTCATCGCGGTCATACACGACAGTCGTGTGGCCGTTCAACATCAAGCGGCGTGCGATGTTGCCGCCCATGCGGCCCAGTCCAATAATCCCAAGTTGCATGAAGGTGCTCCTTAAATCGTAAAAAAGGTGCCGCACTTGCTGTCCAGCGCATCGACAGGTTGCGAGCATGCTGGTTAGTCAAGCGAGGCGGAACGTCGGTTCCCTTGCGAGAAGATGAAGGCGTTTACGCCCTCCTGTGGTGCATTTTGTCGCGATTAATAAACATTCGCGACAATTAAAAATAAAAAAGTTCCAAAATCATGCAAAAGAAATCAAAATCGGTGCCGATAGAGAGGGTAAGCAGCGGCGCTCATGGATTGAAAGTCATTGCCACGGACCTTTCTGAGGTTGAATCCGCCATTTGCGAGGTGAGCAATGGGCACTGTACTACCAGCACTTGCACCACAAACCCTGTATGTCACGATCCGTCGCGACGAATTGCGCGCATTGAAAGAAGAGCGCGAGCAGTTGCAGAAAAAGGTCGCTCATTTGAGCTCGATGCTGCAGCAACCCCACTTGTCTGCACCCGGCAAGATGCTTCAAGCCTGACTGCCATTGCATCACCCCTTAAAACGCTTCAGGGCAAGCCCGATATTCTGGCTTGCCCACTTGATCTGCTCTCACAGTCTACGCCCCTTCCCTGTCCGAATCTGCTCTCACAGTCTGCGCCCCTTCCCTGTCCGATTCTGCTGAACAGTTTTCCCTTGCACCCGACACGGCTGCACACAAACCTGCTGCGTACTTTATAGCGCCTTCTGCCAGAACATGGCACGCCCCATTTCAGGGCTCAACTGGTAATTGTCGAAACCGAGCTTCCTGTAGGCACCTTGAGCTACCTCATTGCCCTCCAGAACCTCAAGTGTCAGTTTGCAGCAACCTCGCTGGCGTGCAATCTCTTCCACCTTGAGCAACATTTTCTGGCTGATGCCCATACCGCGGTATTGAGCGACGACCGCAACGTCGTGAATATTGACCAGCGGACGACAGGCAAAGGTTGAAAAACCCTCAAAGCAATTGACCAGACCTACCGGCTCTCCGGAAATGAACGCCAGCACACTGAAAGCGTAGGGACGTTTGGCCAGCTCGATAGCCAACTGCTGACGCGCATCGCTCGACAGTGGCCGACCTGTGCCCATGACATCCATCGAATATTCGTTCAGCACAAATCCAATTGCATCAGCGTGCACGGGATTCGTGTAACTCGCTTGCAGTACCAATACCTCGGGGGCTTCCATTTCCATCCTCGTCAATTCAATAAAAGTGATTCTGTAAAATCAGTCAAAGGGTAACTCTTTCAGGCCAGCGCGTTATTTCAAGCCAGCTCTGTGACTAGAGCGTCCAGCCCGATTCTATCCTGCCTCGCTGCAAAATGTTCCAGCGCGGATGTAGGAATTTTCTCGCCACGCCCACAGATTGACCGCCAGACGCACCCAGAAAAGGCGCGACGCACCGATGGGGCTCATGAGCACCTCCACTCACCCGTTTTTTTCGATAAAAAAGAAACGCATGACCTCGATTGTCGAACGATCCGACGACCGGTCATGCGCGCTCGGGACTCGAATTTAACCCATAAAAAAGCGCAACGACTGCCTGGCTGGCCCTTGCAGCGTCCCGACAGGCGCGGCTTCAAAGCCCTTGCCAGACATTCGCGCAGAAAAAAGTCGAAACTTCTCCAAAACGCCCCGGTCAGGTGAATGGAGCATCTATGCTATTGGCTGACATCCGGTAATGGCGACATCACGCGGCTTTGTCACTACGCATGGTCCAAACGGGTATTGATCTTGCGTAGTGCACGTATGTGTACCCGGCCATAGGAAATGGCCAATAAAAATCAAGTGATGCACCAAGACTGTTTTAAGGGGAAAAATCGATGATTAGCGCCGCTGTCAAAACCCAGAAGGGAGAGAGTTTTAACCAGCCTGTCGGCGAGCTGACTCATCTGCCAGTCTTCTCTACCAAGAGCGTTCCTTTGCTGCAATTACCAACCTCGACAATTCAGCCTACGCCGACCATGTCTCAGGTCAGCAGACGCAAAGTGTTGTTCGTGACCTCGGAATTGGCCGACCTGGTGAAAACCGGTGGGCTGGGCGACGTATCCGCCGCATTGCCACGAGCAATGCGCCACCTGCATGACGTGCGGGTTCTTATTCCAGGTTATCCGCAGGTCATCAACAGCGGAAACCCGATCCATATCATCAGCCAGCTGGGCGGGCATGCTGCACTGCCACCTTGCAAGGTGGGTCGCATGGACATGAAAGATGGCCTTGTGATCTATGTGTTGATCTGCCCTGAGCTTTACGAGCGTGAAGGCACGCCTTACGCCGACAGCGATGGCCGCGACTGGTCCGATAACCATATTCGTTTTGCCCGTCTGGGGCTCGCGGCTGCCGAATTTGCGGCTGGCGAAGTGAAAAGCCAATGGTGCCCCGAGCTGGTCCATGCCCATGACTGGCCTGCCGGCCTGGCGCCTGCCTACATGCGCTGGCGCGGGCAGTCCACGCCAAGCATCTTTACTATTCACAATCTGGCCTATCAGGGGACCGTGAGTACCGCTTCGAGTCGTGAACTGGGCATTCCAGATGAAGCGATCACCCCGGAAGGCATGGAGTTCTACGGCAAGCTGTCCTTCATCAAGGCAGGCATGGCCTTCGCGAGCCACATTACGACCGTGAGTGCCACCTATGCTCGGGAAATCACCACGCCAGAGTTTGGTTGCGGCCTGGAAGGTTTTCTGCAGAGCAAGGCTGACAAGGGTCAGCTCAGCGGCATCCCTAACGGAATCGACGAAAGCTGGGATGCAGCGACCGACGAACACCTGATCTGCCACTTTGCGCCCAACGAATGGACGCGCAAGGAAATCAACGCCGACTATGTGCGTGAGCTGTTTGAGCTGGATGCCTCGACCGGGCCCCTGTATGCAGTGGTTTCGCGCCTTGTGTATCAAAAAGGCCTGGACCTGACCATCGGGGTTGCCGAGCACATCGTCAACAACGGCGGACAAATCGCAATTATCGGTCGCGGCGAGCCTGAGGAAGAAGATGCCATGCGCGAGCTGGCCGCACGCTTCCCGGGGCGCATTGGTGTGCGTATCGGCTTCAATGAAACCGACGCACGACGCATGTTCGCCGGCAGCGATTTTCTGTTGATGCCATCGCGCTATGAACCCTGCGGTCTGAGCCAGATGTACGCGCAACGCTTCGGCTCCCTGCCTGTCGCACGCAACACCGGCGGCCTGGCGGACACAATCGAGGACGGCGTGACCGGCTTCCTGTTCAAAGAATCAACCATCGAAAGCTACACCGAAGCCCTGAACCGCACGTTTCAGGTATTCGCCCACCGTGAGCTGCTCAACGCCATGCGCTGCCGTGCAATGGCTGCTCCCTTCAACTGGCATCAGGCAGTAGAGCCCTACGCAGATCTCTACCGCGACCTGTTGAAGAAAAACGTGAGCATTTCCAGCAACTACTAGTTTAAGGATCAATGGATGCCACTGCGTACAGACGATAACTGGCGCCACGGCGCCGTCTTGCTAGACCCCGAACACACCCGGTTTGCCCTCTGGGCACCGGATGCCAACTACGTAAATGTCGAACTCCAGGATGGCCAGGGTGTTCAGTCACTGGCCATGCTGCCCCAGCCGGACGGCTGGTTCGTCCTTGAGGCCCGCTGCGAAGCGGGCACTCGATACCGCTTCAAAATCGATCATGAACTGGAAGTGCCTGACCCCGCCTCCCGCGCGCAGGTCGACGATGTCCATTCTCAAAGCTTCGTAGTGGACCCTCTGGCCTATTCATGGCAAAACACCTCATGGCAAGGTCGGCCGTGGCATGAGGCGGTGATCTATGAGCTGCACGTAGGTGCGATGGGCGGCTATGCTGCGGTGGAAAAACACCTCCCGCGCCTTGCGCAAATGGGCATTACCGCGATCGAGCTGATGCCGCTTGCGCAGTTTCCCGGTGATCGCAACTGGGGCTACGACGGCGTTCTGCACTACGCCCCGCAATCTTCCTATGGCACTCCGGAAGAGCTCAAGCACCTGATCGATACAGCTCACGGTCTTGGCCTGATGGTGATACTGGACGTGGTGTACAACCACTTCGGCCCGGACGGCAACTACCTGGGAAGTTACGCCAAGGATTTTTTCCGCAGCGATCTGCATACCCCGTGGGGCGATGCCATTGATTTTCGCCGCCCGCAGGTGCGCGACTTCTTCGTCGACAATGCGCTGATGTGGCTGCTGGAATACCGCATCGACGGCTTGCGCATGGACGCTGTGCATGCCATTCGCGATGAAACGTTCCTGCCAGAATTCGCAACTCGCGTACGCGGCCAGATCGAGCCGGACAGGCACGTGTGGCTGAACCTTGAGAACGAGTTCAACCAGGCCGGTCTTCTGGAGAAAGGCTTCGATGCACAATGGGACGACGACGGGCACAACACTTTGCACGTGCTGCTGACCGGTGAAACCGACGCCTATTATTCCGACTTCGCTCAGGAGCCTACACAAAAGCTTGCGCGCCTGCTCAGCGAAGGGTTTGTCTATCAGGGCGAACAGACGCGGCATGGACACACGCGAGGAGAGCCCAGCGGCCACCTTGCGCCGACTGCCTTTGTATTGTTCCTGCAGAACCATGACCAGATCGGCAACCGCGCACTCGGTGAACGTTTGCCGCAGCTGTGCACGCCTGCTGCGCTGAGGGCCGCAACCGCCCTGTTGCTGCTTTCGCCGATGATTCCGCTGATGTTCATGGGCGATGAGTGGGCGGCCAGCGAACCGTTTCTGTTCTTCACCAGCCACCATGGCGAACTGGCCGATGCGGTGCGCGAAGGACGTCGCAAGGAGTTCGCCGACTTTGCCGCATTCGCCGATCCGGAAAAGCGCGAGCACATTCCCGACCCGAACGACATCAAGACATTCGAGGCATCACGTCCGGCGTTTTCGGCAGTTGATCTGGAGACCGACAAAGGCCTGGATCACCGCAGCTGGGTCGACTTTTATACACAGTTGCTGGCTTTGCGGCACAAGGAAATTATGCCGCGCCTGCCCGGTGCACGCTTCCTGAAAACCGATATTCTCGGCGACAAGGCCGTCAGTGCTCGCTGGGCGCTTGGCGATGGCAGCGAACTGCGTATCGACCTGAACCTCAGCGAACAGGCTGTCGATGCCCCGGCGCAGCAAAATGCCCGGCAGATATTCTCCAGCGCGGCAAAATCGTCCGAACTTTCCCCGCAGGCCATCCTCAATCCTTACACGGCCATTGTCAGCCTGACAGCAAGTGATGTTCTGGAGGAACAGGATGAACAATGAGCAATTGGAGAGGCTTGCTACCGAGGCAGGGCTATCGGTGCATTGGGTCGATGCCAACGCTCGGCCGCAGACTGTCAGCCCTGATGTACTGCGCAAGGTTCTGGAAGCGCTGGGCTATCCGGCCGAAAACGGTGAGGCTATCGATGCCAGCCTGTTAAGCCTGCAAAACGCCAGCCACGGCAAAAGCGCCCCGCCGCTGCTGACGGTCGACACGGACAGTAATCTGGATCTGTCCGAGTGGTTTGCGCCGCAAACGCCATTCACGCTGCACCTAGAAGACGGTTCATCGCTGGACGCCAGGCTAACCGCGTCCGGCGAACTTCCAGCGCTGGCACCGCCCGGCTATCAACAGTTGGAGATTGCCGGTCAACATCTGACCATCGCTGTCGCCCCTAAAACCTGTTTCAGCATGGCAATGGCCACCGATGCGCCGAAGCCACATGGCTGGGGTCTGACTGCTCAGCTTTACAGCCTGCGCCGCGAGGGCGATGGCGGTTTTGGCGATACGGAAGCACTGGAGAAGGTTGTTCGCGCTGCCGGAGAGCGCGGTGCCGATGCGCTGGGCATCAGCCCGATCCATGCAATGTTCGCCAATGATCCACACCGTTACAGCCCTTATTCGCCGTCCAGCCGACTGTTTCTAAATAGCCTGTATGCGTCGCCCGGTGCCATTCTGGGTGAACATGCATGGCGTCAGGCGATAGAAGACGCGCGCGTCGGCGACGAAATGAAGCAACTGGAAGCGCAGCAGTTGATTGACTGGCCTGCTGCTGCCCAGGCCAAGTGGAAAGCGCTGCACAAGCTGTATGAAGGGTTCAGTGCGGGTGATCACCCCTTGCACGAAGACTTCAACAGCTTCCGCCACAGCGGTGGCGAGGCCCTGGAGAACCACTGCCGCTTCGAAGCGCTGTGTGCCGAATCCGAAACGTTGAATATCGGCAGCAATTGGCATGAATGGCCGGAAGAGTTCAAAGACCCTCGTAGTGACGCCGTCGCAGCATTTGCCGAAGCGCACAGCGAGCACATCAGTTTTCATGCGTTCGCTCAATGGCTCATCGCCCGCGGCCTGGAGCGCGCGCAGTCTGCAGCACGCAGCAGTGGCATGCGCATCGGCCTGATCGCTGACCTGGCTGTGGGTGCCGATGGTGCCGGAAGCCAGGCCTGGAGTCGTCAGGACGAGTTGCTGTCGGCCCTGACCGTTGGCGCACCACCCGACATTCTCAACCGCGCCGGACAGAGCTGGGGGATTTCGGCCTTTTCACCGGACGGCCTCAAACGTAACGGGTTTCGCGCGTTCATCGAAATGCTGCGTGCCAATTTCGCCCATGCTGGCGGCTTGCGTATCGATCATGTCATGGGCCTGCAACGGCTATGGGTCATTCCGCATGGATCGCCGCCCAGCGAAGGCGCTTATCTGAATTTCCCTCTGGATGACATGCTGCGCCTGCTGAGTCTGGAATCCTGGCGGCACAAGGCGATCGTGCTCGGTGAAGACCTTGGCACTGTGCCTGAAGGCCTTAGCGACAAACTCAGCGCCCGGGCGATTCTGGGCATGCGCGTGCTGCTGTTCGAACAGAATAACGGTCAGTTCAAACCCATTCTTGATTGGTCGGACCAGGCACTGGCTACCACCAGCACCCACGATTTGCCGACACTGGCAGGCTGGCTAAGCGAGCTGGACATCGAGTGGAATGCACGACTGGGTCACATCGACGAGCAACATGAATCGCAGTGGCGTGAAGAACGTGGGCGCGAATATGCAAGCCTGCGCCGGGCCCTGAGCCAGAACGTCGAAAGCCTGCCGTCAGACAGTGAAGACCCGGAACAGATCATCGACGCGGGCATCCGTTATCTGGGTCATACGCGCGCTCCGCTGGTGCTGCTGCCGATGGAAGATGCGCTGGGTGTCGAGGAGCAGGCCAACCTGCCCGGCACCATTGACAGCCACCCGAACTGGCGCAGGCGCCTACCCGGCGATGCAGCCTCCTTGCTTGATAACCCGAATGCTGCTCGACGACTGGAATTGCTCTCCCAATCCCGGCTGCAAGCTGCGGAGCGTGACCAATGACCCGTCCATTACAGCCTTTGCGCGCTACCCAGCGTTTGCAATTTCATAAAGATTTCACGCTCGACGATGCGGTGCCACTGGTGCCCTACTTCGCCAGCCTGGGGATCAGCCATGTCTATGCCTCGCCGCTGCTCAAGGCGCGTGCTGGCTCAATGCATGGTTACGACGTCGTCGACCCGACCGTCATCAACCCGGAACTGGGTGGCGAGCCTGCCCTGCTGCGTCTGGTATCGGCCTTGCGCGAACACGGCATGGGGCTGATCCTCGACATCGTCTCCAACCACATGGCCGTCGGTGGTGCAGACAATCCCTGGTGGCTGGACCTGCTCGAATGGGGTCGGCGCAGCCCGTATGCCGAGTTCTTCGACATTCAGTGGAATTCGCCGGATCCGTTGCTGGAAGGCCAGTTGCTGCTGCCGTTTCTGAGCAGCGATTACGGCACCGTCCTGCAGGCCGGAGAAATCCCGCTGCGCTTCAACGCCGAGCGCGGCATGTTTTATATCGAGCACTACCAGCATCATTTCCCGATCTGCCCGCTGACCTATGATTCATTGCTACAGGCAGTGGAGCACCCGCAATTGAAGGAAATGGGCCAGCGCTTCACTGCGCTTGCCCAGTACCCGCAAGCCTACGAACGCGCACGTCAGGCGAGAACCGAACTGGCCGAGCTGGCAAAAGATCCGCAGGTGCTCAAAGGCATCGAGCAGATCCTTGCGCACTTCGACTCCAGCAAGCCGGAAGGCTTTCAGCGTCTGCATCAGTTGCTGGAACGTCAGCACTATCGTCTGGCCAGTTGGCGCACTGCCGGTGATGACATCAATTGGCGGCGCTTCTTCGACATCAACGAGCTGGGCGGTTTGCGTGTCGAACGGCCGCAGGTATTTGAAGCCACCCACGGCAAGATATTCCAGCTGATTGCCGACGGCCTGGTTGACGGGTTGCGGATCGATCATATCGATGGGCTGGCCAACCCGCGCGGCTACGGCCGCAAGCTGCATCGCCGGGTAAAAAGCCTGCTCAAGCTGCGTCCTGCCGAGGCGCGCATTGATCATCTGCCTATTTTCGTCGAGAAAATTCTGGGGCCGGATGAGCCGTTGCGTGAAGACTGGAGCGTGGACGGCACGACCGGCTACGAGTTCATGAATCAGGTCTCGCTGCTGCAACACGATCCCAAGGGCAAAGAGCCGCTTGGAGAGCTGTGGAGTCGACTGACAGAACGTACCGCTGACTTCGATCAAGAAGTGCTGGTGGCCCGGGATCTGGTCCTGCACGGCACACTGGCGGGCGATTTCGAGAACGTCGCGCAGTCGTTGCTGCAAGTTGCACGCAGCGACCTGATGAGTCGTGACCTCACGCTGGGTGCAATTCGCCGTGCCCTGCTCGCGCTGATCGTCAATTTTCCGATTTATCGCACCTATATCTCGGTATGCGGCCGCTCGGCGCAGGACGACAAGTATTTCCAGCAGGCAATGGAAGGCGCTCGCAGCACTTTGAACGAAGGCGACTGGCCAGTGCTGGATTATCTGGCACGCTGGCTGGGTGGCGAAGCGTGGCGCAAACTGCCACGCGGACCGTTGCGCAAGCTTTACAAGAACGCGTGTGTACGATTCCAGCAACTGACCTCCCCGGTTGCCGCCAAGTCGGTTGAGGACACCTCGTTCTATCGCTCTGCAGTGCTGTTGTCGCGCAACGACGTAGGCTTTCATCCGCAGCATTTCAGTGCGCCGGTGGAAGACTTCCATCAGGTCTGCCTGGAGCGTCTGGAAAAATTCCCCGACAACCTGCTGACCACTGCAACGCACGATCACAAGCGTGGCGAGGACACACGTACACGCCTTGCTGTCTTGAGTGAATGTGCGCCGTGGTACGCCGAACAGGTAGAACGCTGGAGACAACTGGCGGTGCCGCTGAAAGGCGAAGAGCCGGCCATCAGTGCGGGTGACGAGCTGATGCTTTATCAAGCGCTGCTGGGCAGTTGGCCGCTGAGCCTGGAGGGCGAAGACGCTCACAAGGCATACGCGCAACGCATGGTGCAGTGGCAGGAAAAAGCCCTGCGCGAAGCCAAGCTGCAAAGCAGCTGGAGCGCACCGAATCAGCCCTACGAAACGGCTTGCCGTGAATTTCTTGAACGCTTGCTGTTGGCCCCTGAAGCGCTGGCGTTGCGTCAGTCCCTGAGCGCAACGGCCAATCGTATCGCGACCGCCGGAGCACTCAACAGTCTGGCGCAAACCTTGCTACGCTTGAGCGTACCCGGTGTTCCCGATTTGTATCAGGGCACCGAGTTCTGGGATTTCAGCCTGGTGGATCCGGACAACCGGCGACCGGTTGATTATGCAGCCCGACAGAAAGCGCTGGCAGAAGATGCAAGCGCTGCCGACCTGCTCGATAACTGGCAGGATGGCCGCATCAAACAGGCGCTGATTGCGAAGGTTTTGAACCTGCGTGCCGAGCATCCAACGCTGTTCAGCGAGGGGCGTTATCAGCCTCTGGAAATAAAGGGTAGCCACGCCGAGCACGTGATGGCTTTTGCCCGGGAGACACAAGGAGTGCGCGCTATCATCGTAGTCCCACGCACAAGCAGTGAACTATTGGGTACTGCGCAAACTCCATTGATTAATGCTGCCAATTGGGGCGACACACGGATTATGCTTCCGTTTGCCGACTCTGGATCTGACTGGAAAGGACTCTTTTCCGACGGTGTCACAACACACGTTCGGGAGATACCGCTCAGTGCAGCGCTTGAAAGATTTTCCGTCAATTTGCTTATTCAAACTATGTAATAGCTGGGAGTCTCAAGATGAGTGCCGACGAAAAAAGAATTCGCGATTTTGCTTACCAGATCTGGGAGTCCGAGGGTAAGCCCTCTGGACACGACGAGCGTCATTGGGAAATGGCGCGCAAGCTTGCAGAAGCCGAAGCCCTGGCACCGAACAAGTCCAGCGTGCGCAAGTCGAGCAAGCCCAAGCTGCCTGAGGTAGACAGCGCCAAGGCGCCTGCCAAGGGCGCGGCCAAACCTGTGGCGAAGTCAGCACCCGCAGCAAAGCCAGCGGCCAAGCCCGCAGCTGAAACCAAGACCAAGCCAGCGGCCAAGGCGGCTCCCAAGCCTGCTCCCAAAGCAAAGCCGGCTGCCGCTGCGCCAACTGATGCCCCAGCCAAGCCTGCTGCCAAGAAGCCACGCAAACCGTCGAATTCTTGAAACTCTTCTGGCCGGGCGCCAGTCCATTGTTGCAGGTCGCACTCTGATCGGAGATGAGGCCTGCTACACCCCCATACTTTATCGTCAATATTGAAGCCTTTGTGGCTTCGATAGCGGCCTTGGCCGCTCAGAAAATCATTCGACGTCAGGAAGTCATCATGAATACGAAGTCCACTACAACGGCAGAAGATAATTCAGCCCCGCAAGACAATCCAGGCAGCACCCCGTCTCGCATTCGTGAAGGACTTCCCTTTCCTCTCGGCGCTAGCTGGGACGGCCTGGGTGTCAACTTTGCCCTGTTTTCGGCCAACGCAACCAAAGTAGAGTTGTGTCTGTTTGACTCGACCGGTGAAATCGAACTGGAACGCATCGAACTTCCGGAATACACCGATGAGACGTATCACGGCTACCTGCCCGATGCACACCCGGGCCTGATCTATGGCTATCGCGTCTACGGCCCTTATGACCCTAAAAACGGTCATCGCTTCAACCACAACAAACTGTTGATCGACCCGTATGCCAAGCAACTGGTCGGCGAATTGAAGTGGTCTGAAGCATTGTTCGGTTACACCATTGGTCATCCTGACGGCGACCTGAGCTTCGATGAACGTGACAGCGCGCCCTTTGTACCGAAGAGCAAGGTAATCGACGAGGCTTACACCTGGGGCCGCGATCAGCGCGTCGGTACGCCTTGGGACAAGACCATTTTTTATGAAACCCACGTGCGCGGCATCACCATGCGCCACCCGGAAGTTGCCGAAGAGCTGCGCGGCACGTTTGCCGGTCTGGGATCAGCTCCCGTTGTCGACCACATCCGCAAGCTGGGTGTGACTTCCGTCGAGCTGCTGCCGATCCACGCCTTCGTCAACGACCAGCATCTGCTGCAAAAAGGAATGACCAACTACTGGGGTTACAACAGTATTGCGTTCTTTGCGCCAGACCCGCGTTATCTGGCGAGCGGCAAGATTGCCGAATTCAAGGAAATGGTTGCACACCTACACCATGCCGGGCTGGAGGTCATCCTCGATGTGGTCTACAACCACACGGCCGAAGGCAACGAGCTAGGCCCTACCCTGTCCATGCGCGGTATCGACAACGCCTCTTATTACAGGCTAATGCCGGACGACAAGCGCTATTACATCAACGACTCAGGCACCGGCAACACCCTTGACCTGAGCCATCCGTGTGTACTGCAGATGGTTACTGACTCCCTGCGTTACTGGGCTTCGGAAATGCACGTCGACGGGTTCCGCTTCGACCTGGCAACCATTCTGGGTCGCTACCACGACGGTTTCGACGAGCGCCACAGCTTCCTCGTCGCTTGCCGTCAGGACCCGGTGCTGCGTCAGGTCAAACTGGTCGCAGAGCCTTGGGACTGTGGCCCTGGTGGCTATCAGGTCGGCGGCTTCCCGCCGGGCTGGATGGAGTGGAACGACAAGTTCCGTGACACCGTACGTGCCTTCTGGAAAGGCGACGAAGGCCAACTGGCAGACTTCGCGGCACGCATGACTGCCTCCGGCAATATGTTCAACCAGCGCGGTCGGCGTCCGCAGGCATCGGTGAACTTCATCACCGCGCACGACGGCTTCACGCTGCACGACCTGGTGTCGTACAACGACAAGCACAACGAAGCCAACGACGAAAACAACCAGGACGGCAGCAACAACAACCTGTCCTGGAACCACGGCGTTGAAGGCCCGACCGAAGATCCGGAAATCAACACCCTGCGTCTGCGTCAGATGCGTAACTTCTTCGCTACTTTGCTGCTGGCACAAGGTACTCCGATGATCGTCGCCGGTGACGAGTTCGCCCGTACACAGCACGGCAATAACAATGCCTACTGTCAGGACAGCGAAATTGGCTGGATCAACTGGGATCTGGACGAGGACGGCGCAGCGCTGCTCAAGTTCGTGACCCGCGTGATCAAGCTCCGTCAGACCTACCCGATCCTGCGTCGCAGCCGCTTCCTGGTAGGCGATTACAATGAAGAAATCGGCGTCAAGGACGTGACCTGGCTTGCGCCGGATGGCAACGAGATGAGTGTCGAGCAATGGCACGATGCCAATGGCCGTTGCCTGGGCATGTTGATGGATGGTCGCGCACAGGAAACCGGTATCCGTCGTCCAGGTGCCGACGCCACGCTGCTGCTGGTCGTCAACGCGCACCACGACGGGGTCAATTTCACCCTGCCGGAAGTGCCTGAAGGCACCCATTACGAGTGCCTGATCGACACCAATCAGGATGATGCACGCAGCAAGGAGCACTTTGCGTTCGGTTCGCAATATACCGTCACGCCGCGCTCGCTGCTGCTGTTCGAACTGAAGCGCGAAGACCAGCAATGATCGATGCCTTGAGTGAGTTTCTCGACTGGCGCAAGCACGGTTATGCCGATACGCGCGCGCTGGGCGAGTGCTTGCAGGCATTGGTCAACGAAGGTCTGGATCAGCTCCCCCTGCCTGCCAGCGGTCAGACACTTGAGCGCTGGCGGGCGCTGGCCTGCATTGCAGGCCACGACCTGGGGTTGTGCAAGTTGTACGAGGGGCATACCGACGCCTTGGCGATCATGGCGGAACTGGGTGCCCCGCCCCCCGAACAATTCAGCACCTGGGGCATGTGGGCGGCAGAGCCGCCGCAGGCACGGGTGAATATCAGCGGTACTGGCGATTCACTTCGTTTGAATGGCCGAAAAGCGTGGTGTTCCGGGGCTACGGCCTTGAGCCATGCATTGATCACCACATGGGATGAAGAGCATCGCCAGCAACTGGTGGCGGTGCGTCTCGACCAGCCCGGCGTGCATATGACCAGTGATGGCTGGCGCGCAGTGGGCATGGGCGCTACCGGGAGCGTCGAAGTGGTCTTTGAGGACGCTGCCGGGCAAGCGATCGGAGCGCCGGGCGGCTACCTGGAACGGCCCGGCTTCTGGCAGGGCGGCATCGGCATCGCGGCCTGTTGGTATGGTGCTTCGCGTGCCATTGCTCAGCGCTTGCTGGCACAGGTCGGCAAACGCGAAGAGCCGCACGCTCTTGCGCACCTGGGTGCTGTGGATGTCGCGCTGCACGCAGCAATCGATGTACTGCGTGCCGCCGCTGCGCATCTGGATCAGGCCCCGGCTGAAAATGCCGAGGTGCTTGCCAGACGTTGCCGTGCCTACGTCGAGCAAGCTGCGGAGCTGGTCATTCAGCATGTGGGCCGCGCGGTAGGTGCCGGTCCTTACTGCAAGGACCCGCACTTCGCTCGACTGATCACCGACCTGCCGGTTTTTCTGCGTCAGAGTCATGCCGAGCAAGACCTTGCTGCTCTGGGTCAATTGACGGGTAAACGGCTGCCAGCTGTACGCACGTGGTCACTATGAGAGCGTATCTATCATGAGCGAAGGCTTTGTAGTCAGCGACGACGAGTCTGGCCAGGGCACGCCTCTGGCTGCCTGGAACGCCTCCGGCAAGCTGCGCAGCGTGCCGGCGATTACCGCTGACCTGCTGGTGCCGAACAATTGCAGGGCAGTCATCATCGCCCCGCACCCGGACGATGAAGTGCTGGCATGCGGCGGCTTGATGAGCCAGTTAGCACAACTGGAACGCAATCTGTTGTTGATCTCGGTCACTGACGGCACCGCCAGCCATCCGGGCTCCACGCTATGGCCTGTCGAGCGACTGTCTGCAACCCGGCCCCGGGAAAGCGCCGAAGCCTTGAATCGTCTCGATATTCCCCTCGAGCGTCTTGAGTGGCTGCGCTGCGGCTTGCAGGATGGGGCTGTGGCCGAATCCGAAGATCAGCTGACAGAGTTTCTTGAACGTCATCTGGGCCCTGCCGACGTGGTGTTCGCCACTTGGGCAGAAGATGGTCATGGCGACCACGAAGCCGTTGGCCGTGCCAGTGCAAGAGCCTGTGCGTCTACCGGAGCGCAGCTTTGCGAAGTACCGATCTGGGCCTGGCACTGGGCTGACCCTGAAGACGAGCGGCTGCCATGGGACCGCGCACGCAAGTTGCTGCTGGACCCGGCGACCCTTGCCCGTAAACGCAATGCCGCTCAGGCCTTCGCCAGTCAAGTGCAGGGTGACCCGGCCATCGGTCTTGCGCCCGTTCTGCCAGCCGTTGTTCTGGAAAGACTGCTGCAACCGTTTGAAGTGGTATTCGTATGAGCGTCGAAGACCGCTATTTCGATGAGCTGTTTCGCAACAACGATGACCCGTGGGCGTTCAAGCAACGCTGGTATGAGCGGCGCAAGCGTGCGCTGACACTGGCGGCCCTGCCCCGTGAACGGTATCGCTCGATATTCGAGCCCGGCTGCGCCAACGGCGAACTCAGTGCCGACCTTGCCGGGCGCTGTGACGCACTGGTGTGCGGCGACACGTCAAACCTGGCGGTGGAACTGGCACGCCAGCGTCTGGCAGGACTGCCCCATGTGCGCGTGTTGCAGGCCCGTTTGCCACAGCAGTGGCCGCAGGGACAATTTGATCTGATCGTCTTCAGCGAACTGGGTTACTACCTCGACGTCGATGACCTGCACCGCCTGATCGACTGCGTTCTATCCTCGCTTTCACCTGACGGCCAGTTGCTCGCCTGTCACTGGCGTCCTGATATCGAGGGCTGCCCGCTGAACGCGCAGGCTGTACACGATATCCTTGCCGAACGCTTGGCCATGCACCGCCTTTTCAGTCATCACGAACAGGATTTTCTGCTGGACCTGTGGAGTCGTGATGGAACCTCCATAGCAGAACAGGAATTCTCCGATGATCGGCATTTTGATCCCGGTGCACAATGAAGAGCAGCTACTCGATTTGTGCCTCGAAACGATAAAGCAGGCGGCTGAACACCCGGATCTCAAGGGTGAGCGAGTAGAGGTGCTGGTGGTTCTCGACAGTTGCACCGACAGCTCGGCAGACATCGCGCGAGCGCACGGGGTGATGGTCCTTGAGGTCTCGGCCCGCAACGTCGGGCAGGCACGCGCCGAAGGAGCAGCTTTTCTTCTCGACCGAGGTGCGCGCTGGCTGGCCTGCACCGATGGCGACAGCACCGTGGCGAATGACTGGCTTGCCGAGCAACTGGCACTGGATGCCGATGCGGTATGCGGGACCGTCATGCCCGGCGATTGGAACAAGGATATCTCCGCGGCTGCGCAGGCGGCTTACCTCAAGCATTACCAGCACCGGGACGGCCATCGGCACATTCATGGTGCCAACCTGGGCGTGAGCTCAATTGCCTATATCAGTGCAGGCGGGTTTCCGGCACTGGCCTGTCACGAAGACGTGCATCTGGTTCGCCAGCTGGAGCTTATCGGCGCGCGGATCGCCTGGAGCTGCCGCCCGCGGGTCACGACCAGTACCCGCCTGGACTCAAAAGCCAGAGGCGGGTTTGGCGACTTTCTGAGTTCGCTGAACGCCTGAAAAGCGCTTATTCGTGATGCGCTGTCTGCATACCTGAATGGTCAGGGTCGGCAGAATTGAGCGCCGTGCTGAAGAAGCGCACAGCTTCTGCGCTCAGGTTGCGGTGAATGTCTTCGCGGTCCACTCCGTCAGGGTCGTTGCACAGTAACGGTGCGTTCGAGCGCTGTTCGTCACTGCACGGTGCCATAAAGACAAAGTGCCCTGCCCCCGCCAACAATTTATAGTCCGGGGCCTGCGGCAGTTTGCGCGCCAGCGCTTCGGCATTGCGGTCGATGGCCAGCAACTGGTCGTCATCCCCGGCATACATCAGCACCGGCACATGCACGTCGCCAAGCGTGTGACGGCCGAACATCAGGCTCAACGGGGCCATCAGCATCAGCGCACCGACCCTGGGGTCAGCCTGGGCATGCAGGTCATCGCGATCGGCGACCAGCTCCCCTTGAGTCTTGCAGGCGTCACGGTCTGTGGGACGTTCGAGGCAATACTGGCGCAGGCGCTGTAGATCAGGCTGCGCGCCCGCAAGAATAAGCGCAGTTTCGCCACCGGCCGAATAGCCGATCACGCCCACCTGACGAGCATTGAGATAAGGGGCCAGCATGGGATCAAGCAAGGCCGTGCTGATCGCTTCGGAAATCTGCAGCGGGCGACCATACAGGTTACTCAGGCTGCCCAGCCGACTGTGATCACGATCATTGTCGCCAGGATGAACCACAGCAACCACCACAAACCCTTGGCGCGCCAATGATGTGGCCAGGTCATGCAACGCCAGCGGTGTACCGGTATTGCCATGGGACAGCAGCAGCAACGGGAACCGGCCCATTGCAATCGGCGCATCTTCGCCGGCCTCGACGCGATAGCCGTGCAGGGTGCTCCACTGCTCACTGGCGGTCGACGGGTAAAACGCGATGGCCTGCACCGGCTGTGAATCTAGCGGGTCGGGGAAACTCAGCTCGTGATAGCCCGCGCTCCAGACGTCATCAGCCTGAGCGTGAACCGCAATCAGGCTGTCGAGCAAGCAAACCAGCATCACTGCACAAAGACGTACCATCGAAAGGCCCAACCTTTGCAAATCCGGAGGCTCGCCCGGATAGTCCATTCAGCGCTTGTGTCGAGCATCGTGCTCCAGCGCGCCGTTCTCACTCAGATGAGAGTGTGTAAAACAGAAATAGTGCACAAGCCGGGCCATAAACCGCCCGCTTTTTTCAGCAATTGTGAAAAGCACCACAAAACCGCAAACACAGTGCCGCGAAGATGCAGTTTAGTCCTTGAATAGCCCGCTTACCTGTAAGGAAGCTGTCAAGGTTGAGTACGCTCAAAACTGCATGCAGTTGTGCGCGCACAAAAAAACTCCACAGCCCGGCGCACACTGCTGCGCGGGTTGTGGAGTTTTGTGCAGACCGTTACCGATCAGGCGGCGAACAGCTCGCTCTCGATATGTTGCTGCGCGGCCGTCATGGCGTTGGCACGCGGTTCTTCACCATAGGCCAGGCCGTGCGCACGAACAAATTGCAGGTCAGTGATGCCGACAAAAGCGAATAGCGCCTTGAGCAGCTCTTCATGGCCAACGCCGGTTGGCTGCCCGACGTGCAGGCCACCGGAAGTGGAAACGATAATAACCTTCTTGCCGCCACACAGGCCTTCAGGGCCGGCTTCGGAATAGCGGAAAGTGCGGCCGGCAACCATGATCCGGTCAAACCAGGCTTTTAGCTGGGACGGGATAGTGAAGTTGTACATCGGCGCACCGATCACCAGCACGTCGGCGGCGAGAAACTGCTGCAAGGTGGCTTCGTTAGTGTCGACTTCCTGTTGCTGGGCCGCATCGCGGGCTTCTACAGGGGTACCCGCTGCGGCAAGACTGGCAGCAGAGAAATGCCCGAGGGCTTCGCTGGCGAGGTCGCGGTAGGTTACCTGGCTGTCGGCATGCGAGCGCTGATAGGCCTGAACGACCTCATGGGTCAACTGACGCGAAGCGGAATGATCGCCGAGGATGCTGGAATCGAGGTGCAATAAATTCATAACGTAGCTCCTTAAAGAAAATCGCCACTTAGCGATCAAGTGGCGAGCATCCTATCCTTGATCGCAATAGATGATTAGTGGTCTTGAATGCGACTGTTCGTTCTATGAAGAGAACAATAAAGCGAGTCGGGGCTGAGGCTCAGCTCTTTAAAGGATGTCTCAAACACATCCAGCAGCCCTCTGACCGCGGGAAGCAGCCCACGGCGCGAAGCAAACACGGCGTGCACGATGCCGCACTTTGGCCGATGCTGACTGAACAGTTCGACCAGACGTCCGTCCTGCAAGGCTTCGCGGACAATCAATTCAGGCAATTGCGCCACCCCAACGCCCTGCAGGGCGGCCTGCAGCATCATGTCCAGATCCGAGCTGATCAGCCTCGGCGTGTGGCGAATTTCAGCATAGTTGCCGGGAGTCGTTTCCAGCAGCCAGCGATGCTCATGGTTGGAAGACGGCGTGTCGAGGCTGGGCAGTGTCGATAGCGCCTCAAGTGTAGGTGTTGCGGACAGCCTGGCAGCCAGATCAGGGCGTGCGACCAGACGTTGAGCGCTGTGCCCGAGCAGCTTGACCACCAGCCCGTCGTCTTCCAGCGGCGGGAAGCGCACACGCAACGCAATATCGATGTTCTCCGTCAGCGGGTCGACACGGCGGTTGGTACTTTCGACCTGCACCTGAACCTTCGGATGATCGGCCGCGAACCGGGCAATGGTCTCGTTGAAGCCCATCGCCGCCAGTGCCGGAGGACAGCTGATCGCCACCCTGCCCTGCGGCTCGGATTTGGAACGCAGAATAGCCTCTTCGGCAGCCTCGGCTTCGACCAGCATTGCCACGCAGTGAGCGTAGTAATCGCGGCCGCTCTCGGTCACCGCGAACGTACGCGTCGAGCGGTGAATCAGCCGTACACCCAGGCGCTCTTCCAGCCCGGCAATACGACGGCTGAGCTTGGACTTGGGGATTCCCAGTTTACGGCTTGCGGGCGCAAAGCCGAGGCATTCGACCACCTGGACGAAATAAAACAGATCATTGAGATCAAACACCCGGCCACCTCGCTTTCAGAGCCGCGAGTATGCAGCGCCCTGGCAAGCCTCTCAATACCGGGTTTCAGATCCCGCCAGCTCACTCGGCTGTCAGAAATGCCAGCACTGGCACCGTGAATGACTCCCCGGCCTCGACACTGGACAAATGAGCCGCGTGCAATTCGATCATCTGCGAACCTTTAATGCGCTCGACCATAAAACGCCCATCCGCTGGAGTGGTTACCGCATCTTCAGTGCCGCAGACGACCAATACCGGCAGCTGGATGGAGGCAATGTGCTCACGGAAATCGGCATCACGCACGGCAGCGCAGTTAGCGGCGTACCCCTGTGGCGATGTGCGGGCCAGCATACTGACAACCGTGTCGACCACAGCAGGCTCGGCGTGCGCAAATGAAGGCGTAAACCAGCGCGCGACAGAAGCATCACGCAACGCAATCATGGCTGACTGCCCGTCACGCAGAACGGTTTCAATGCGAGGGTTCCAGATATCGGGGTTGCCGATTCTGGCTGCCGTGTTGCACAGCACAACCTTGCGCAGGCGCTGCGGCGCATTGATGGCGAGCCACTGACCGATCAGGCCGCCCATGGACAAGCCACAGAAAAAAGCCGTGTCTATGTGCAGCGCATCCAGCAACGCCAATACGTCGCGGCCATTCTGCTCGATGCTGTAACTGCCCTCGCTGACCAGCGATTTGCCATGCCCGCGCGTGTCGTAGCGCAACACCTGAAAATGACGAATGAACGCGGGAATCTGGTTGTCCCACATATGCAGATCAGTGCCCAGCGAGTTGGACAACACCAGCACCGGCGCACCGGCCGGGCCTTCGAGCAGGTAGTTCAGTTCACCATCGGCGAGTTGCACGGCAGACATTCGAGACTCCGGAGAAGGACAAACCTGCACACTAATGAGTGTCGCAGCAGCATACAATCCACTGATCGAATATCCGTGCGGCTATCGAACAGCTTACCGCTCGACGCCACACTTGAAGGAGCATTCCGTGAACAAGACCCGTAACAAAGAAGATATCGCCCGGTTCTGCCTGGACTTGCCGGGCGCACGAGAGGATTACAAATGGGGCGGTGTGCGCGTGTTTTCCGTTGCCGAAAAAAAGATGTTCGCAGTCATGGACCTGGTCGGCCAGGACCTTTCGTTCAAGGTCAATCCGGAATTGTTTCTGGGTTACGTGGATCGGCCCGGCATAAGGCCTGCGCCTTATCTGGCCCGCGCGCACTGGATCAGCGTGGCAGACCTGCACACACTGAGTGACGATGAAGTGCGCGATCTGCTGACGCGCTCCCACCAACTGGTGGTCGGCAGGCTACCGAAACGACAGCAGATCGGCTTGAAACTATAAAGGCGACAGCTGCAAAAGCCGCTTGCCCAGAAACAGCCAGTCAAGCCACAGCGCCTGATGCGCCAGCACGATCAGCCAGAACACGACCTGAAAAGGCACCTTGCGGGTCTTGTGCCGAAACACCTGCTGCGCCAGCAATGCTCCGGGCCAGCCACCGAGCAGTTCGGTGGCATGCAGGACATTCTCCGGCGTGCGCTGACCGCCGTTTCCAGCCTGTCGCTTGTCATGCCGATAGAGCACAAACGCCAGCAGGCTCATGACTATCAAGGCGAGCGCCGGGATCAACGTGACCTGCCTGAACCCCAGCGACGCAGAGCCGTAAACCGGTAGCGCACACAGCAGCAGGAACGCCAGCACCTTCAGGCGCAACTGCCGGACCGGTGCCCTGCCCCGGCCAGCTGGCCGCTGCGTTTCGCGGTCGCGTGTCATGCCTTGGCCGATGCCCAGTCGATCCAGCCAAACTGCCAGGTCGCCAGAATCAGCAGGCCGAAGGCGATGCGATACCAGGCGAACACTGCATAGCTATGAGTAGCGATGAACTTGAGCAGCGCGCGAACAGCAATCATCGCGAAGATGAACGAGGTAATGAAACCGATGGCAAACACCGCGAAGTCGTCCGGGCGAAACATGTCCCGGTATTTGTAGCCCGAGTACACGGCTGCACCGACCATGGTTGGCATGGCCAGGAAGAACGAGAATTCGGTCGCTGCCTTGCGTGACAGACCGAACAGCAGCCCGCCAATAATGGTCGAGCCAGAGCGCGATGTGCCGGGGATCATCGCCAGACACTGCACCAGCCCGACTTTCAGCGCATCGCTCCAGGTCATGTCATCGACGGTTTCGGTACGCACAGTGTGCTCGCGGCGCTCGGCCCAGAGCATGATCACACCGCCCACGACCAGCGCCGTTGCCACAGTGATGGCATTGAACAGGTAATGGTGAATCATGTCGGCAAAGATCACACCCAGTACCACGGCAGGCATGAAGGCGATCAGCAGGTTAAGGGTGAAACGCTGCGCTTGCTGTTGCTTGGGCAAGCCTGTGACAACGTCAAGAATCTTGCGCCGAAACTCCCAGACCACCGCCAGAATCGCACCCAGCTGGATGATGATATTGAAGGCCATGGCGCGCTCGCCGCCAAAATCGATCAGATCGGCGACGATGATCTGATGCCCTGTACTGGAGATCGGCAAGAACTCCGTCAACCCTTCTACAACACCCAATATCAACGCCTGAGCAGCGGTCCAAAGATCCATCATTCCCCCATGAAGCGATGCCGCAGGCTCGCTGTTTAATGTTGTCGTATAAAAAATGCTTGCCACTATGCCGTCGCATGCCTGAACGAAGCTTGAAGAAAGTCGCGCAAATGCAAGGCGCC
Source organism: Pseudomonas syringae group sp. J254-4 (assembly GCF_032586855.1). NCBI lineage: Bacteria > Pseudomonadati > Pseudomonadota > Gammaproteobacteria > Pseudomonadales > Pseudomonadaceae > Pseudomonas > Pseudomonas syringae group sp. J254-4. The sequence goes on from NZ_JAWHOO010000008.1 coordinate 159,469, forward strand.
GAATGCTAGCAGACCTCCACGCACAAAGCCTGCTGACGTGCAGCCTGACGCAACACAAGCTCCACGCCGCGCGCAGAAGCGCATACAATCGCCGCCCCCGACCCTCACAACCCTCACCAAGGAGCCGCCATGTCCGGGCTTGAACTCTTCGCTGCCGCCATCGGCGTTATCGCGGTCTGGCTGACAGTGAAGCAGAATCCCTGGTGCTGGCCAATCGGGCTGGTGATGGTGGTGATCTACATCTGGATATTCTTCGACGTAAAGCTGTATTCAGACATGCTGCTGCAGGTCATCTATGCAGGCTTGCAAATCTACGGCTGGCTGCAGTGGACTCGCCATGGCGACGGCCTGCCGGTCAAGGCTGTCACTGTGCTGCCGAGCCATTCAGTGCTTAAAGGGCTGGCTGTCGGCGCAGTCATCAGCCTCGCGCTGGGCGCTGGCATGGCGCATTTCACCGACGCCGCACAGCCATGGCTCGACGCAGCACTGACGGGTTTCAGCCTGGTCGCACAAGTGTGGATGGCACACAAGCGCGTTCAGTGCTGGCCGCTGTGGATTGTGCTGGATGTGATTTTTGTCGGCCTGTTCATCTACAAAGAGCTGTACCTGACCGCTGCACTCTATGCGCTGTTTACCCTGCTGGCCGTGCAGGGCTGGCGCGAGTGGCGTAACGATCTGGCGCTGGCGCGATGAAAGTCCTGGTCCTGACCGGCCCCGAGTCCAGCGGCAAGAGCTGGCTGTCGGCCGAAATACAGAATCGGTTCGGCGGCGTACTGGTCGGCGAATACGTACGTCATTTCATCGATCAACAGGGGCGCGATACCGACTACGCCGATATACCGGCCATTGCTCGCGGCCAGCTGGACTGGGAGGATGCCGGTCGCGCCAGCGAGCCGCACTTGCTGATACTCGACACACACTTGCTGAGCAATGTGCTCTGGAGCCGCACCCTGTTCGGCGACTGTCCGGCGTGGATCGAACAGCAACTGCTGAGCCGCTCTTACGACCTGCACCTGCTGCTGTCACCCGAGGGCGTGGACTGGATCAGCGACGGGCAACGCTGCCAGCCGCAGCTATGCGAGCGCCAGGCCTTCTTCGACAGCAGCCGGGAATGGCTGGACCACCATCGGCAGGCCTATAAAGTGCTGGGCGGTGACTGGCCGCAGCGCCGCGAACAGGCGATGGCGGCTGTATCGCAACTGCTGGGGGCTCAGCGGATCTGATGCTTGTGTAACAGCCGATAGAAGGTCGGTCGCGATATGCCCAGAACTCTGGCCGCCACACTCAGATTGTCACTGTGGCGGGTCAATACATCGCACAATGCCTGACGCTCGGCACGCGATTTATATTCCTCCAGCGTGCCCATACTGCCAGCACTGTCTTCTTCGCCCAGCAAGCCCAGGTTTGCCGCTTCTATCTGCCTGCCTTCGGCCAGCACCAGCCCGCGCCGTACCCGACCGGCCAGCTCTCGCACATTGCCCGGCCAGTCGTGCTTGCCCAACGCCACCAGCGCATCCTGACTGAAACTGCGTGCTCGCCTGCCGCTGTCCTGACTGTACAAATGGGCGAAATGGTTGGCCAGCAACGCCAGATCGCCATGACGCTCGCGCAACGGTGCCACCCCGACCTGCAGCACATTGAGCTGGTAATACAGGTCTTCACGAAAGCGCTTTTTCCGCACAGCCGTTTCAAGATCTTCACGGGTCGCGGCCAGCACCCGCACATCCACTGCAATCGACTCACCGCCGCCCAGGCGCTCGATTTGCCGGTCTTCCAGAAAGCGCAACAGCGACATCTGGGTTTCCAGCGGCAGATCGCCAACCTCGTCAAGCAGCAGCGTGCCGCCGTCAGCAGCTTCAAGCAGCCCGATCCTGTGCGCCTGAGCACCGTCAAACGCAGCGCTTTCATGGCCAAACAGCTCGGTCTGGATCGAATGCCCGCTGAACGCAGCGCAATCCACGACAACAAAGGGCTTGCCGCGTCGCTGAGACTGTACATGCAGGCTGCGTGCGATCAGCTCTTTGCCCGTACCACGCTCGCCACGAATCAATACCGGTGAATCGATAGGTGCCAGCCGGCTCAGCAGCTTGCGCAGCTCACGAATGGGCCGACTGTCGCCCAGCAGCTCGGGCTCGGCCTCGGAAAGCGCCAGCCCACCTTGCACTTCGGGACGACCTGCCGCTAACGCTCTGTCCAGCGTGCCATGCAACCGCGCTGCATCGAAAGGAAGGGTGTGAAAATCGAAAAACCACTGGCAAACGAAATCGCCGATTTTCTCGCGTTGCAGATCGTTGGCTGACAGCACTGCAACCCAGCGCATGTTGCTGTGGGCGACAAGCTCCTGAAGCCTGGGCAGTTGTTCGAAATGACCGGACGTCAGGCGAATCAGGCCCACGTCATGATCGGGATTGAAGGTAGAACCTGAGGTGCTTTCCTGCACCGTCCATCCGGCATCACTCAAAGCAGGAATCAGAAGATGACAGTCGTCACCGCCGTCGATGATCAACAGACGTCGCGTTGGGGCCGATCCATGCATGAAGTTTCCTTGGCGCCCGACGTGGAGTGGGATTTTTAAAAGCTTTTCATAAACAGCATGTTGGCGAGCCCAATTATTACCCTAGCAAATTTTTGACGCAGCGTTGTACCGTTTGGGTCTAACGCTCATAACCCTCTGTCACTAACGCCTTAGCCGCTGAAGGATGTTTATTTGCAAGGTCACGCGCGCGAGCGTTGAAAAAAATTCGCATATTTTTCTTTGAAGGGTGTGACTCATGCCCCCTTGTCGTTCATCAACACAAGTAACCAGCCGGACGGTCAGCCCGCCGCCGTGACTGAATTGATATGGGCACTTGAGGAAAAAACCATGAACGCCCCACTGCGCTTCAACGATGCACTTCTGATCGCTGGACACGCTTTTGAACCCTTCCAGTGTGTTGCCTGGGCACCACAGGACGGTAACGGCGAACTGAGCCTGACGGTGATCGACCGCACCAGCAACCGTATCGGTCGCAAGCAGATCCCGAGCAGCACCTATTCAGACAAGCGGCAACTGGCCAGCGCTCTGGAACAGGCGCGTGCAGAAATCAGCAACGAAGGCTACGACCTTGAGCCTTGGACCATGCCAGCCTGACGCAGGTTTGAGCGTTGCCCGTGCACTGCAACTGACTGTCGTGCCAATGCTTCAGCGCATTGGCACGCAGTTCCAGAACTGCCAGACCTGATAGCTCAAACCGGTTTCAGCTCATCAATGTGCTGATAATCAGCCCCCAGGCTGGACGCCAGTTCCCGCGCCCTGCCCAAGCGGATCGGGCCTTTCTCGATATCGATCAACACACTCGCGCAATTGAATGCAGGCAGGACGGGTAACTGCTTGATCCTGCCATCGGTCAGCACCAGAACCCGCTGCTGCTCGGCCGGATAGCGTTTTTGCCGCTTTGCCAGCCATTCACCGGCCTGCTGAAGCGCCGCAGACAGTGGCGTGCCGCCGCCCGCACCCAGTGCATTCAGCCATGGACTCAATGCCGATGACGCTTTCAGGCCCTGATGTTGCCAGCGTGGCGCGTCACCGCTGGCGGTCAGCAAGGCAAGACGCGCGCGGCGTCGATACGCATCGTCGAACAATTGCGACAACAGCCCCTTGGCCTGGCTCAACGCCTGATGGCGTCGTGTAGAAGCTGAAGCATCGACAATCACCAGCAATAACTCACTGGGACGGCTGCTGCGCGGCTGGCGAATCAGGTCCTTGCGGCTTTCCGGCCGACCGCGCAACAGTGTGGGCAACCATTGCACCGGGCCATCAGCACCGGCACGCATGGCCCCTTGTCTGCCAGTGGCCAGTCGACCAGGACGGGGAACGGCATCCGCCCCCTGCGAGATACGAGGGCGGATGCCTAAGGCTTTTTTGGCCAGCTCGGCACTTCGCGGCGTGCGCCGGTAGTGACGGCCTGGGCGGGCAGCTCGCCCCAGTTGCCCTGCCCGCTTTCAGGGTCGGCCTGCCTGCTGGACGATCCGGGCGGCGGCGCTTCCGGGTTTTGTGGTGGCGGGGCCGGCTCGCGCCGCCGATGACGCAAGGCAAACTCGGCGACCGCTTCGATGTCCTGTTCTTCAATTCGACCGGCACCACGCCATGCAGCATGGGCGCGCGCGGCGCGCAGCCAGACCAGATCGGCGCGCATACCGTCGACACCTGCAGCAAAGCATCGCTCGGTGATCATTGCCAATGAATGGTCATCCAGCTCGATACCGGCAAGCAGTTGACGCGCCTGCTCACAACGAAGCTTCAAGGCGTCCTGCTGCGCTTGCCATTGCTGGCAAAACATAACCGGATCGCTGTCGAAATCCAGACGGCGACGGATGATCTGGCTGCGCTCGGCAGGCAGGGTCTGGCCACTCAATGCGACGTTCAAGCCAAAGCGGTCCAGCAACTGCGGGCGCAATTCACCTTCTTCCGGGTTCATGGTGCCGATCAGTACGAAGCGCGCGGCATGGCGATGGGAAATACCATCCCGCTCGACCAGATTGACACCGCTGGCCGCAACGTCCAGCAACAGGTCGACCAGATGGTCGGCGAGCAGATTGACCTCATCGACATACAGCACACCGCCATCGGCCTTGGCGAGTACACCCGGGGAAAATTGTACACGACCCTCGGCCAGCGCAGCGTCCAGATCCAGCGTGCCGACCAGACGCTCTTCGGTAGCACCCAGCGGCAAGGTGACGAACTGACCGCTGGCCAGCACATCGGCCAGCCCGCGGGCCAGCGTCGATTTGGCCATGCCCCGAGGCCCTTCGATCAATACGCCACCGATGCGCGGGTCAATGGCGGTCAGGCACAACGCCAGCTTCAGGTCATCGGCGCCGACCACAGCGGCCAGCGGAAAATGTGGAGTTTCGGTGATGTTCGGGTCAGGCAAGGTCATCAGTTCTCTTCTATGTCCAGGAGCAGGTCTTCCAGCGCCTGCTGATACTCGCCCGGCTCCTGCCAGAGGCCACGCTGCTGGGCTTCGAGCATGCGCTCGGTCATGTCGCGCAAGGCATCGGGATTGTGCTCGGCGAGAAAATCGCGAGTGGTCGGGTCAAGCAGATAGGCGTCGGCCAGCAGCGCGTACTGGTGATCATCGATCAGTTCGGTGGTCGCGTCGAAGGCAAACAGGAAATCCACGGTCGCGGCCATTTCGAACGCACCTTTGTACCCATGACGTCTGGCCCCGTCGATCCATTTCGGATTCGCTGCGCGCGAGCGTATCACCCGGTTCAGCTCTTCCTTCAGGGTGCGGATTTTCGGCAGGTCCGGCTGGCTGTGATCGCCATGGTAACTGGCGGTCTTCTGCCCGCTGAGGGTTTCCGAAGCCGCGAGCATGCCGCCTTGAAACTGGTAATAATCGTTTGAATCAAGCAGGTCGTGTTCGCGATTGTCCTGATTCTGCAGCACGGCCTGTACCTGAGACAGTCGCTGGGCAAAGCGCTGACGCGCAGGCGTACCTTCATCGGCAGCACCATAGGCGTAACCGCCCCAGTTCAGGTAAACCTCGGCAAGGTCCTCACGGCTCTGCCACAGACGGCCGTCGATCGCGCCCTGCACGCCAGCACCATAGGCACCGGGCTTGGCGCCGAAGATCCGCCAGCCCGCCTGACGCGCCGCTTCGTCTTCGCTCAACCCTTCGGCGATAAAACCTTGTCGTTCTTCTCGCACCCTGGCCGCCAGCGGGTTCAGGTCGTCCGGCTCGTCCAGCGCAGCAACTGCCTGCACCGCAGCGTCGAACAGCTTGATAAGGTTGGCGAAGGCATCACGGAAAAAGCCCGACACCCGCAATGTCACGTCTACCCGCGGGCGGTCCAGCAGGCTGACCGGCAGAATCTCGAAATCATCGACCCGCTGGCTGCCCGTCGCCCAGACCGGGCGTACGCCCATCAGCGCCATCGCCTGAGCGATATCGTCACCACCGGTGCGCATGGTCGCCGTGCCCCAGACCGACAGCCCCAACTGACGCAGATGGTCGCCATGGTCCTGAAGGTGCCTTTCCAGCAACAGGCTGGCGGACTGGAAACCGATACGCCACGCCGTGGTGGTCGGTAGGTTGCGGACATCCACGGTAAAAAAGTTACGACCGGTGGGCAGCACATCCAGACGCCCCCGACTCGGCGCGCCGCTGGGGCCTGCCGGGACGAAGCGGCCGCTCAGTGCATCGAGCATGCCCTGCATTTCGCCGGGGCCGCAGGCGTCCAGACGCGGCGCGACCACTTCACGCAGGCTGTCGAGAATCAGTGCCAGATCATCGTCGACCGGCAGGTCGTGCAGCGCTTCGCCCTGTGTCACGCGTTCGATGAGCGCAGCGGCGTAAAGCTCAAGCCGTTCACGCGCATCACCGGCAGTGCGCCACGGGTCACTGCTGACTGCCAGTAACGCAGCGGGACGCGCGCCGGTCCAGGGTTCGGCCAGTTCGCAGTCCAGCGGGTCGAAATCCAGACCGAACGCTTTGCTCAACGCCCGTAACAGACTCGACTGCGCGCCGCGCCCGTCGCCACGCGGGATGCGCAGCAGGGCCAGCAAGGTGTCGGTACGCAGACGGCCTTGTGGTGACTGACCGAAGATGTGCAGGCCGTCGCGAATCTGCGACTCCTTCAGATCACACAGGTAAGTGTCCAGGCGCGGCAGCCAGAGCGCCGCATCGGCGTCGCTGTCGAGGTTTTCGCCCAGGGCCAGCTCGCGGTCGATATGGGTTTCACGGACCAGTTCAAGAATGTCCCGTTGCAACTCGCGCGCGCGGCGCGGATCAAGCAGTTGCGCCTCATAGAACTCGTCGGCGAGCAGTTCCAGATTGCGCAGTGGGCCATAGGTTTCCGCGCGGGTCAGAGGCGGCATCAAGTGATCGATGATCACCGCCTGGGTGCGTCGCTTGGCCTGTGCGCCCTCGCCCGGATCGTTAACGATGAATGGATAGATGTTCGGCATGGCACCCAGTACAGCGTCCGGCCAGCAGGTTCGGGAAAGGCCGACGCCCTTGCCCGGCAGCCACTCAAGGTTGCCGTGCTTGCCGGCATGCACCACGGCATGCGCGCCGTACGCCTTGCGCAGCCAGAAGTAAAACGCCAGATAACCGTGGGGCGGAACCAGATCCGGGTCGTGGTACACCGCGCTGGGGTCTACCTGGTAGCCACGCGCAGGCTGAATGCCAACAAAGGTCAGGCCAAAGCGCAGACCGGCAATCATCATCCTGCCACTGCGAAACATCGGATCGCCGTCCGGCGCGCCCCAACGGGCATTCACGGCATCACGGTTTTCCTGCGGCAGCTCGTTGAACGCCGCCAGGTATTCCTCCAGTGCCATGCTTTGCTGGCAGGGCCGCAGGTCAATGCTGTCCAGATCATTGGTCACACCACCCAGCAGTTGCTGGATAAGCTCGGTGCCGCTGTCCGGCAATTGTGCCAGCGGATAACCCTCGGCCTGCATGGCGCGCAGGATGTTCAGCGCCGCAGCAGGCGTGTCGAGCCCCACACCATTGCCGATCCGCCCGTCGCGGGTCGGATAGTTGGCCAGGATCAACGCCACGCGCTTCTCGGCGTTGGGCAGCCGCGCCAGTTCGATCCAGCGCCGCGCCAGTTGCGCGACAAAATCCATCCTGTCCGGCTGGGCGCGGTAACACACCACGTCCGACTGGCTGCGCTCGCTGCGCCAAGCCAGATCCTTGAAACTGATTGGCCGACTGATGATTCGCCCGTCCAGCTCCGGCAAGGCAATGTGCATCGCCAGATCGCGCGCACCAAGGCCCTGTTCGCTGGCCTGCCAGGCAGGTTCGTTGTCCTGCGCGCAGATCGCCTGAATGACCGGCACGTTGCGCCGAAACGGGCGCAGATGCGGCGCTTCCGGGCTCGACTGGGCAAAGCCGGTGGTGTTGAGGATCAGCTCGGTTTCAGCCTCGTCCAGCCAGTCCTCCACCTGAGTGAAACAGCCGGGCTCCTTCAGGCTGGCCACGGCTATGGGCAACGGGTTGATGCCCTGCGCCTGCAAGCGCGCACAGAACTCGTCGATAAAACCGGTATTGGCGGCCTGCAAGTGCGAACGATAGAACAGCAGCGCCACGACGGGCTGCCCTGCAACCCAGTCGGCTTGCCAATCGGTGAGCTGCGCACTTGCCAATCGAGGGTGGTAAATGGCTGTGCGTGGCAACGGTTGGGGCTCGGTCCAGGAATAGTCCCGGTCCAGCCAGCGACTGGCCATGCAACTATACATTTCCAGCGCATTCTGCAAGCCGCCCTGACGCAGAAACTGCCATAGCCGGTCGCGTTCTGCGGCAGGCACTGTGCTCAGGTCGCTCAGTTCAGGATCAGGGCGGTCATCACCAGGCACCAGAATGACCTGAACCCCGCGTGCCGCCAGCTCCATCAGCCGCTCGACGCCGTAACGCCAGTAACCGATGCCACCGTGCAGGGAAATCAGAATGACTTTGGCGTGGCGCAGCACCTCATCGACGTACAAGTCGACCGAAGCGTGATTCTGTACCTGCATCGGGTTGGCCAGACGCAGGCTCGGGTAGTCGTCAGGGAGCTGCCGGGCAGCTTCGGCCAGCAGCGCCAGGCTGGAGTCTCCGCTACAGAGAATCACCAGCTCGGCCGGGGTCTGGCCCAGATCGGCAATGCTGTCGTCGGGTACGAAACCGCCGGGCTGGGTTCTCAGTAAATGCATGGGGTCAGCCGACAACTGCAGCGTTGAGCTGCGCTTGCAGGGCCACGGCATCCAGCTCCTGACCAATCAGCACCAGATGCGTGGCACGCTCTTCGTCGGCGCGCCAGGCGCGGTCGAAGTGCTTGTCAAAACGCGTACCCACACCCTGGATCAGCAGGCGCATCGGCTTGCCGGGAATGGCCGCGAAGCCTTTCACGCGCAGAATGCCGTGCTGCACGACCAGTTGATTCAGTGCGTCCAGCAGCACCTTTTCATCGGCCTGAGGCAATTTCAGGGAAATCGAATCGAAAGCATCGTGATCGTGGTCATCATGATCGTCATCGTCGTGATGATCATGATGGGTCTTGCGACCATCGATATGCAGCTCGGACTCGGCACCGACACCCAGCAGTACGCTGATCGGCAGACGACCGCTGCTGGCTTCAATCACCTTGACGGCTGGCGGCAGTTCTTCGGCAACTTCGGCACGCACCGCTGCCAGACCTTCGGCGTCGATCATGTCGGCCTTGTTGAGGATCACCAGATCGGCGCTGGCCAGTTGATCAGCGAACAGCTCGTGCAGAGGCGACTCATGGTCCAGGTTCGGGTCGAGTTTGCGCTGCGCATCGACCTGATCGGGGAACGCAGCAAACGTACCGGCCAGTACCGCAGGGCTGTCGACGACAGTGATCACCGCATCGACCGTGCAGGCGTTGCGAATTTCCGGCCACTGAAAAGCCTGAACCAGCGGCTTGGGCAATGCCAGCCCGGAGGTTTCGATCAGGATGTGGTCCAGATCGCCACGACGCGCGACCAGTTCGCGCATGACCGGGAAGAATTCTTCCTGCACCGTGCAGCACAGGCAGCCGTTGGCCAACTCATATACCCGGCCGTTGGCCTCTTCTTCGGTGCAACCGATGGTGCACTGCTTGAGGATTTCTCCGTCGATGCCCAGCTCACCGAATTCATTGACGATGACCGCGATGCGCCGCCCTTCGGCGTTGTCGAGCATGTGCCGCAACAGGGTGGTTTTGCCCGAGCCGAGGAAGCCGGTGACGATGGTGACGGGAAGCTTGGCCAGTGTTTTCATCAGGTGCCCTTTGGCAATGCGGCGGGCAAACAGGACGAGAACCGCGTGCCTGGCACACGGATCGGATCGCCACCGGATCACCCCGCCCGGTTGTAGTGAGAATTCGCAGGCTTTTTGGTCAGCCCGGTTCGAGGCAGGTCTCCTGGCTCACGGCGGCATGTGGCAGGCAATGAAGAACGTGCCGACACGCGTTCATTGCGCCTTCCCGCCGCAGCAGTGGCTGTGCAATGAACTTCACCGTTTACAGTTGCGGGGGCAGCTGCGGCGTGTACCGCATTCCCGTCTTAGCTCCATGTGTAACGCTTTACGCATGGAGAACCTCGAACCGGCAAGGCTACGCAGTGACCGCAGACAGGTCAATCGTTCAGATTGACGATCCCCCGCCGCCCATGCTCTCCTGTACGCCTTGTTTCGGGTGCCCCTCACGGGGTGAAACGGGAAACCGGTGCGCTCACGCTGTCGAGCAAGTCCGGTGCTGCCCCCGCAACGGTAAGCGAGAGAAGGTCTGATCCACTGTGCCACGGCATGGGAAGGTGACCTTGCAGGCCTTGAACGTACGTCGTTTGAGCCCCTCGCGAGCCCGGAGACCGGCCCGACATCGTTGCAATGACAAACCCGCGGTGGGCGGGCGCAGTTGAAACCTCTGGCGTCTGCCGGCAGGTTCCTTCGCGCGTGGCCCGCTTGCCAATCATCAAGAGGGATCGCCATGTCGACCATCAGCAGCAGCCACGCCGCCGCCACCAGCTCCACCCGCACTCAACGCCTGACAGCCGCCATCAGCGCTGCGCTGCTGGGTGCCTGTCTGGTGTATTTCGCCGGTTTCTCGCACATCGCGGCCGTACACAACGCCGCACACGATACCCGTCACAGCGCTGCCTTTCCTTGCCATTAAGGATTCCACAATGTTCAAGCGAATCGCACAAACTGCCGGGTTCACGGGCCTGCTTGCGGCCCTGCTGTTGACCGTGCTGCAAAGCTTCTGGGTGGTGCCACTGATCCAGCAGGCCGAAACCTACGAGAACGCAACTGCCGAACAGGTCCATGAGCATGCCGACGGCGCGGCTGCCGAGCACAGTCATGCGCATGACCAAGCGGCCTGGGAACCTGAAAACGGCTGGCAACGTGTGCTGTCCACCACGGGCGGCAATCTGGTGGTCGCGGTAGGCTTCGCCCTGATGCTTGCCGGGCTTTACACCCTGCGCGCGCCGGGTCGCACAGTGCAAGGCGTATGGTGGGGGCTGGCCGGTTTCGCGGTTTTTGTGCTGGCACCCACGCTTGGCCTGCCGCCTGAATTGCCAGGCACTGCTGCCGCCGAACTGAGTCAGCGTCAGGCCTGGTGGATAGGTACGGCCGCATCGACTGCCGCCGGGCTGGCCTTGCTGGTATTTGGTCAGAACTGGCTGCTCAAAGTGCTGGGCGTGGCGATTCTGGTCGTTCCTCACGTGATCGGCGCACCACAGCCGCTGGTCCATCAGAGCATGGCACCCGAAGCTCTGGAATCGCAATTCATGCTTGCCTCACTATTGACCAACGCGCTGTTCTGGGTCGCGATGGGGCTGATCAGTGCCTGGCTGTTCCGCAGAAACGATGCCGACCTGCATCAGGCCTGATTTTCCGACCGTTCAGCCCGGCTCGTCACTGGTGGCCGGGCTGGGCTGTCGCCGCGGTTGCTCTGCAGCGACGTTGCGCGAGCTGATCGAGAACAGCCTTCGCGTGATTGACCTGGAGATTGCCAGCGTCACTGCGCTGGCATGTATCGATCTGAAAGACCAGGAACCGGGCCTGCTTGAACTGGCCGGGCAACTGGCAGTGCCGCTGGTGTTCTTCAACGCCGCGCAACTGGTCGCGTGGGAGCTGCACCTCACCCATCGTTCTGCGCAGGTCTTCCAGACCACCGGCTGTCACGGTGTCGCCGAAGGTTCGGCACTGGCGCTGGCCGCGCAACTGGGAGACGGCACCGCCACCCTGCTGATCGAACGGCAGAAAAGCGCCCACGCCACATTTGCCTTGGCAATCAGCCCTGCATACAACGGATAATCTCCCCGCGCTCATCCACTCCGGAGAATTCATTGACTGTCTATTTCATCGGTGCCGGCCCTGGCGATCCCGAGCTGATCACCGTCAAGGGGCAACGCCTGATTCGCACATGCCCAGTCATTATCTATGCAGGCTCACTGGTGCCGCTCGCCGTGCTGGAGGGTCATCAGGCCGTGCAGGTGACCAACAGCGCCAAGCTGCATCTGGAGCAGATCATTGAACTGATAAAGGCCGCGCATGCGCAGGGCCAGGACGTTGCTCGCGTGCATTCCGGCGACCCGAGCCTGTATGGCGCCATCGGCGAGCAGATCCGCCATCTGCGGGAACTGAATATTCCATTCGAAATCATTCCCGGCGTCACCGCGACCGCTGCCTGCGCTGCGCTGCTGGGCGTCGAGCTGACCCTGCCGGATGTTTCGCAAAGCGTGATTCTGACTCGCTATGCCGACAAGACCTCAATGCCCTGCGGCGAAGAGCTGGCCAGTCTGGCCAGCCACCGGGCAACCATGGCGATTCATCTGGGGGTGAACAACCTGCAGCGGATTGTCGACGAGCTCGTTCCACATTACGGAGCCGATTGCCCGATTGCCGTGGTGCACCGTGCCAGTTGGCCGGATCAGGACTGGGCAGTTGGCACACTGGCGGATATTCATGAAAAAGTGCAGGCCAAAGGCTTTCGCCGCACGGCATTGATTCTGGTCGGACGTGTGCTTGCCGACGACACCTTCAGCGAGTCCTCGCTGTACCGCGCCGGGCATGCACACCTGTTCAGACCGAGCTGATATTGGCGAAGGCGATACTCCGGGCGCAGAACACAGCGGATCTGCCCCGGTCGCTGCGAAGCATCTCCCCGTCAGGCAGCCGCCTCGTACAACTTCGGCGCAACCACTTCGCCACTTTCCAGACTCTTGCGCAGAATGTCGGCCTGTAATGCAGTCGCTTTCATGGCGCTCTCCTTGATATAGCCATAGCCACGAATTCGCTCCGGCAGACGTGCCAGGCTCAAGGCGGTATGGCGGTTCTGTGCTTGCAGGTGCTGAAGAATCAGCTCGATGTCACGCACGTAACCGTCAATCAGATCCCTCTCCTGTTTGCGCTCAAGGCTGTGGCCGAACGGATCGAGCGCTGTGCCACGGAGGAATTTGAATTTTGCCAGTACGTTGAACGCGCGCAGCATCCAGGGGCCGAAACTGCGTTTGCGCGGCAGGCCGTTGTGCGGATCGCGTTTTGCCAGCCATGACGGTGCCAAGTGGAATTCCAGCCGATAATCGCCTTCAAACTGCGCTTCCAGCTGGCGGGTGAACTCGCCGTTGCTGTACAGCCGCGCCACTTCGTACTCGTCCTTATAGGCCAGCAATTTGAAATAGTTGAACGCAATCGCCTCAGAGAGCATCGGCTGCTGACCGGGGAACACCCGTGATTCGGTATCGCGCACACGTTGCACCAGCTCCACATAGCGCTTGGCATAGGCGCCGTTCTGATACGCCTTCAAGGTTTCGACATTGCTCTGAATACGCTGATCCAGGTCCATTGGCTGCGGCTCGCTGACCTTCTGCTGCGGATTGACGAAGGCTTCGACCGCCGCAGGATCATGGGCGGTACGACGGCCCCAGAGAAACGCCTGCTGGTTGAGATTGACTGCCACCCCGTTGAGTTCGATCGCCTTTTCGATGGCCGCCGAGGTCAGCGGAATCAGGCCTAGCTGAAACGCGTAACCGAGCATGAACAGGTTACTGGCGATGCTGTCACCCATCAGCCGGGTGGCCAGCGATGTGGCTTCGACAAAGTGGGTTTTCGCAGCGCCGACCGCCTCGATGATGGTCTGCTTCATGGCCTCGGCCGGAAACACGGCATCCGGGTTGCGCGTAAACTCGGCAGTCGGCGTTTGCTGGCTGTTGACCACTGCGTGGGAAATCTTGCTGTCGAGCTTGGCGATTGCATCCGGACCGGCAGCCACCAGTAAGTCACAGCCGAGCAGCAGGTGCGCCTCGCCGGCTGCGATACGCACCGCGAACAAGTCCTGCTGGCGCGCTGCAATACGGATATGGCTGACCACCGGGCCGAATTTCTGTGCCAAACCGGCCTGATCCAGCACGCTGCAGCCCTTGCCTTCCAGATTAGCGGCATAACCCAGCATTGCACCGACGGTGGTCACGCCTGTGCCGCCAACCCCCGGCAACAGAATATTGAACGGCCGCTCCAGCGACGGCAGTACTGGTTCGGGCAAGCGAGCGAACGCCTCGACCTGCGTGGGCAATGCAGGCTTGCGCAGCTTGCCGCCATGCACGGTGACGAAGCTTGGGCAGAAACCTTCGACGCAGCTGAAATCCTTGTTGCAGGCGCTCTGATCGATTTCGCGCTTGCGGCCCTGCGCCGTTTCCTTGGGCTGCACGGACAGGCAACCGGATTTGACCCCGCAGTCGCCGCAGCCCTCACATACGGCCGGGTTGATCAACGCACGCTTTTCCAGATCAGGCATGGTGCCGCGTTTGCGACGGCGGCGCTTTTCAGTCGCACAGGTCTGGTCGTAGATGATCACCGACACACCTTTGAACTCACGCAACTCGCGCTGCACGCTGTCCAGATCACGCCGATGATGGAAGGTGGTAATCGGCGCGAAATCCTGCCGGCTCGGGTACTTGTCCGGCTCGTCGGAGACCAGTGCGATGCGCTGCACGCCCTCGTTGAACACCTGGCGGCTCAGTTGATCGACGCGCAGCACGCCATCGATTGGCTGGCCACCGGTCATGGCAACGGCATCGTTGTAGAGGATCTTGTAGGTGATATTGACCTTGGAGGCCACGGCTGCACGCAGCGCCAGATGCCCGGAATGAAAGTAAGTACCGTCGCCCAGATTCTGGAAGACGTGAGGTGTTTCGGTGAACGGTGCCTGACCGATCCAGGTCACGCCCTCGCCGCCCATCTGGGTGAAGGTATCGGTTTCGCGATCCATCCAGATGGTCATGTAATGGCAGCCGATCCCGGCCAGGGCGCGACTGCCCTCCGGAACCCGTGTCGAGGTGTTATGCGGGCAGCCGGAGCAGAAATGCGGAGTGCGCTGGGTGGTGAACAGCGGCGCCTGCAACGCTTGCTCCTTGTCGCTGAGAAACTGCAGGCGCGCCTCGATCTGCGGGCTGCTGTAGAACGGCGCAAGACGCTTGGCGATGACCCTGGCGATCATTGCCGGGGTCAGCTCGCTGAGGTTCGGCAGCAGTGAGCGGCCCTGTTCATCGAACTCACCGACCACCACCGGGCGGCGGTCCACGGGCCAGTTGTAGAGCTGCCCGGTCAGTTGATCTTCGATGACACTGCGTTTTTCCTCGACCACCAGAATTTCATCCAGCCCTTCAGCAAAGTCGTGCACCGACACCGGTTCCAGCGGCCAGCTCATGCCAACCTTGAGCACGCGAATCCCGACCTGGTCGCACAGCTCCTGATCGATACCCAGCTCTTCAAGCGCCTGACGCACATCCAGATAGGACTTGCCGGTAGTAATGATGCCCAGCCTGGGCTGTGCTGAATCGATAACCACCTTGTTAAGCTGATTGGCGCGGGCGAAGGCCCTGGCCGCATAGATCTTGTAGGTGTTGAGCCGCGCTTCCTGGGCCAGCGGCGGGTCCGGCCAGCGGATGTGCAAACCGCCTTCCGGCAGTGCGAAATCTTCCGGAATGCGCGTTTTGACCCGCAACGGGTCAACCTCGACCACGGCCGAAGAATCCACGTTTTCGGCAATGGTCTTCATCGCCACCCAGCAACCGCTGTAACGCGACAATTCCCAGCCGATGATGCCGTAGTCGAGAATTTCCTGAACGTTACTGGGGTTGAGTACCGGAATCATCGAAGCAATAAAAGCATGTTCGCTCTGATGGGCAATGGTCGATGATTTGCAGCCGTGGTCATCGCCCGCAAGAATCAGCACACCGCCATTGGCTGCAACGCCTGCCGAGTTGCCGTGCTTGAAGACATCCCCGCAACGGTCCACGCCCGGGCCTTTGCCGTACCAGAGGGCAAACACGCCATCGTATTTACCGTGGGGGAACAGGTTGACCTGCTGACTGCCCCAGACGGCCGTAGCCGCCAGTTCTTCGTTGATGCCCGGCTGAAAATGGATGGCGTTTTGTTGCAGGTAGTCCTTGGCGTCCCAAAGGCTTTTGTCCAGATTGCCCAACGGCGAGCCGCGGTAGCCGGAAATAAAACCGGCGGTATTCAGGCCCTTCGCTTCATCACGTTGTTTTTGCAGCATCGGCAGGCGAGTCAGGGCCTGTGTGCCGGTCAGGTACAGATTGCCGGTGGCAAGCCGGTATTTATCATCCAGACGAATATCAGCCAGGGACATGCGCATACCTCTCTTGTTCTTATAAGTCAGGTCATTTGCACCGGGACGGTCCTGCCCGGCAGCCTTGCAACTAGACTGCCAGCAGCAAAGAGGCTTTTTCTTTCTAAATGCGTGCAAATCTGCTGATATTGAGCATGCTTTTTTCGACCAGAACAAAAAACAAGGTCAATTCATGCAGCCTAAATTGAGCCCCATCGATCGCAAGATTCTTCGTCTTCTGCAACATGACGCCAGCCTGTCTGCGGCAGAAATCGCCGAACGGGTCGAGTTATCGCAATCGCCCTGCTGGCGGCGCATCCACCGGCTTCAGGAAGACGGAGTGATAGAACGCACTGTCGCCCTGCTCAGCACTCAGAAGCTCGGCCTGAGCATGACCGTGTTTGTCGAGGTCAAGCTGTCGGGCCATGGCCGGCGCTATCTGGCCGAATTCGAAGAGGCAATCATCGGCCACCCGGAGGTGCTGGAGTGCTACACCATGGCCGGAGGGATGGATTTCATGCTCAAGGTGGTTGCTCAGGACATCGCCAGCTATGAGCGCTTCCTGCGCGATCATTTGCTGCAGTTACCGCACGTACATGAGGCCCATTCGAACATTGCCATGAGCACGGTTAAACGCACCACGGAGTTGCCGCTGGACTAGAGGGTATCGGGTGGGAACGAAAAAGAAAAATCCGCCGAGCAGGCGCTGGCGGATTATCTGGGTCGATGAGGGCAATAAAAACATTTGACTTGCAAATGATAATGATTATTATTGCATCAGCGGGTCGCGAGATCCGCTGGATAACCTGGAAGTCTTAGGTCGGCTTCCTGATTATCTCCTCATCAGGCTAATCACGGTTTTTGACCCGGCTTTTTGCCGGGTCTTTTTTTGGTTCTTTCTTTTGGTTTCGCTGCTTCAGGCTAATGAAGTCTGGGTGCTGCGCAGGTGTGTAGCAATGCCGCAGATCATAGCAAAGCAACCCTGATACGGGTCATGTTTTTGCAGCGAAAATGCCCGAATAAGGCATATAAAAAGTAAATGCTGCAACTTTTCACTTGAGAATGATTCTCGTATTCACTAGTCTACCCTTGTCACGGACGATGCCTGTCATTGCAAGGAACAATCCCCATGGAAGATCAGCGAGCGATACATCATGAGTAATCAGCTCCCTTCTTTGCTGCACCTCCCCGCCCGCCTGCCTGAGCCGCAAGCCACGCCGCAGGTCATCGAACTCGGCCACCGGCTGGGCAAGCTTTCGCGCCGTACCCGGCAAATATTCCTGCTCAGCCGGCTTGATGGTCTGGCGTATGCCGACATCGCTCGCTTCATGGATGTCGATATCGCCCGGGTAGAGCGCGCGATGCTTCGCGCACTGGGCAAGGCGTATCTTCAGAGCACCGATGACAGCCGTGCCATTCAGGATCAGGCCAGCCGCTGGTACGTGCACTTGCAGAGCCCTGCTGCAACGGCCAGCGAACGCATCGAATTTCGCCACTGGCTGGACGCCGATGCCGCACACCTTTCAGCATTCCAGAACAGCGAGCGCATGTGGCGCCAGTTGCAGGCCCCCGCCTTGTTGCTCGGAGCGTCCGGCTGGCATCGGCGCAAGCGTCGTGCCTATCTGGTGTGGTGCCTGCTGACGGCATTCATCTGCAGCCTGATGGTCACCGCCGAGGCTATTTCCTGACACGGGATGACCGTTGCGATGAAGTTTACGTCGCAAGGTGCCCGGTTGATCGGTGTACAGTAGCTGCCTGAAAAGGCATCTACGTACGCAGGCACCCATCTTGACCCTCACGATCAGTTCAGATTTCGACAGCGGCAATATTCAGGTTCTCAACTCCAGCGACCCGGCGCATATAAGCCTGGCGATCCGGCCAGACACGCAAAGTGCGCATTTCCAGTGGTTTCATTTCAAGACAGAAGGCCTGAACGTCGGCCAGACCTATGGTTTCAGCCTGACCAATGCCAGCGAGTCCACCTTCAACAGTGCCTGGACCGGCTACCACGCCGTGGCGTCCTACGACCATGAGAACTGGTTTCGGGTAGCGTCTGATTTCGACGGCAAGGCACTGAACTTCAGCCTTGCGCCTGATCAACCGCAGGTCTGGTTTGCGTACTTCGAACCCTACAGCCGTGAACGCCATGACTGGCTGATCGGGCAGGCCCAGCAAAAGGCCGGCGCACACTTGCTGGCTGTCGGCAAAAGTGTCGAAGGTCGTGATATTCAGTTGCTGCGCAAAGGTGACGGCGCCGAAGGCAAGCGCAAGATCTGGATGATTGCCCAGCAGCATCCCGGCGAGCACATGGCTGAATGGTTCATGGAAGGCGTGATCGAACGCCTTCAGCAAAAAGACGACGCAGTGCTGCAGCAATTACTCGCCAATGCGGACCTGTATCTGGTGCCCAACGTCAACCCGGACGGCGCCTTTCATGGCCACTTGCGTACCAATGCCAACGGCAAGGATCTCAACCGCGCTTGGCAGGACAGCACTGAAGAACAAAGCCCGGAAGTCTTCTTCATCAAGCAGCAGATGGAAAAATACGGCGTGGACATGTTCCTCGATGTGCATGGTGACGAGGAAATCCCGTACGTATTCACCGCCGCGTGTGAGGGCAACCCGGGGTATACCGCGCATCAACGCCAGCTTGAAGAGCGCTTCCGCAGCCGTCTGTGCGAGGTCAGCGAGAACTTCCAGACGGTCTACGGCTACCCGCGCAGCGCGCCCGGCCAGGCCAATATGAACCTGGCGGCAAATGCAGTGGGCGAACGCTATAAATGCCTGGCGCTGACGCTGGAGATGCCGTTCAAGGACCACGATAACGCGCCGGACACGGTGACAGGCTGGTCGGGCAAACGCTCCGCGCAACTGGCCGGGGATGTATTGACCGTACTGGCCGAGATGGTTAACGACCTGCGCTGAGGGCTCCTGCCTGTCGGCGAACCGAAATGCCCACTCAAACGTGGGCATTTTTGTTTTTGCTGGCCGTACGGCGCACGATCAAACTCGCCAAGGCGATCAATGCCAGCGTGATCACCACTGCTCCGTAGACATTGCTGGTCATCACCAGCCCTGCCGAGTGGGCAAAGAACCCGGCAACCAGTGCAGGTATGCAGAAGGCCAGGTAGCTAAGCACCAGAAAGGCCGACATCAGCCCTCCCCGCTCATGGGCATGCGCGGTTGGCATGAGCATCCGCAGTGCACCGAGAAAACTTGATCCGAAACCGATGCCCGCCACCACCGCACCGACGAAGAACAGCCACAACATGCCCAGGTTCACCGCCAGCAGAATGACCGCCACACCGAGCGGCAAAAAGCTTGCACCTACCCACAAGCCCAACACCGGCTCGCGCTGACGCAAGCTCAGAATTGCCAGTGCGCCGCTGAGCGTCAGCGCCGCAACCGCCAGGCCACCGTTGAGTGGCGAGTTCGAGCCAGTCGCCGCTGCCAGCAAGGACGGGCTCAGCGACAGGAAAAAGCCGCCCAGTGCCCACGCGGCTATATCCACCGGCAGTACCAGCAATAACATACGCCGCGACTGCTGCGGAACGTGCAGCGATGGCTTGAGGGATTGCCAGACGCCTGGCTGGCGGCTGACGGTTTCCGCCACTCGACCAAGGTAAATCGCCTGCGCCACAAAGGCGGCCAGCAGGAAGCAGTAACCCAGCACCAGTGGTAACGGCGCGAACTGCACCAGCAGTGCCGTGCCCAGCGCACCCACCGCCATGCCGAGCATGGGCGAGATGCTGTTGATCAGCGGCCCTTTGACTGAATCGCTGTCCAGCAAGGCAGCCCCCAATGCACTGGCGGCGAACCCTGTAGCAAACCCCTGCAACAGACGCGCGGCCATCAGCCAGGTAACATCGCTGGCGAAAATGAACAGCAGCATCGAAACGATTTGCAGCAGCAAGGCACCGAAAATCACCGGACGCCGCCCCAGGTAATCAGACAACGAGCCGCCGATCAGCAAGGCAGCCAACAGGCTGAATGCATACACTGCAAAAATCAGGGTGAGCACGCCGGAAGAGAAGCCCCATGCCTCCTGATAGAGGTGATAAAGCGGCGTGGGTGTGCTGGACGCGGCAAAGAAGCACAGTGTGGTGAAAGCCAGAAACCCGAGGTGGCTTCGCGCCCGACCATCAGACTTGAGGTCTGATAGCGTCGAACCTTGTGAAGAAAGGGACATGAATACGCTCTCCGCCAATGCAACCCGTTAAAGCCATAAATTAGCTTTTGCGGAGTGTGCGACGCAGAAGCGCTTAAAGCAAATACTTTGTGTTAAGGTCCGCCGTATGGCTATCAAAGAAGCAGTACGCACCGGAGGCCGTAGCGCCCGCGTGCAGGAATCCATTCACCGCGCGGTCCGCGATTTGTTGCTGGAGCATGATCGTTCGGCGCTCAGCGTGCCAATGATCGCGCTCCGGGCAGGCGTTACGCCGTCGACCATTTATCGCCGCTGGGGTGACTTGACCACGTTGCTGGCAGACGCCGCCATTGAGCATCTGCGCCCAGATGCGCCAATAGATCAAGGCAGTCTGCACCAGGACCTGCTGACCTGGAGCGAAATGTATCTCGACGAAATGTCTTCGACCCCAGGTCGCGCCCTGATGCGTGATGTGGTTGCAAGCACCTCTGGCTGTGTCGGCAGGTGCGCGGCAATGGTCCGTGAGCAATTGCAGGTCATGATTGACCGTGCGACTGCTCGCGGCGAAGCCTCGCCAACCGCCGACGACCTGATTGATGCCATTGTTGCGCCGATGATCTACCGGATTCTTTACTCCGAATCGGCCCCCACGCCCGAACGCGTGCGTCAATGGGTGGAGCGCTGCCTGAGCTGAGGCAACGCTTGCAGCAGTCAGTGGCTGAAACACCCGTTATGATGCGCGCCTTGTACGATATCCATGACCGAGCCTATTCATGCACACCCTCGCAGATCTACGCGCCGGCAAGCTGGCAGGTATCAAACGACTTGACCTTTCCTGCGGCCTGAGCGAATTCCCGGTCGAGGTATTCGACCTGGCGGACACCCTGGAAGTATTGAACCTCAGCGGCAACTCGTTGACTTCGCTGCCTGACGACCTGTGCCGCCTTACCCGGCTGCGCGTGCTGTTCGCTTCAGACAACGCCTTCACGCACCTGCCGGAAAGCATCGGCCAATGCCAGCAGCTGCAGATTGTCGGCCTCAAGGCCAATCGCATTGAGCAGGTCAGCGCCGCAGCACTGCCGCCGCGCCTGCGCTGGCTGATACTGACCGATAACTGTATCGAGTACCTGCCTGATGAACTGGGCCGTCGCCCGGACCTGCAAAAGCTCATGCTCGCTGGCAACCGCTTGCGTACGTTGCCCGCGACCCTCGCTGATTGCCACAACCTGGAGCTGATCCGCATTGCGGCCAATCGCCTGACCGAGCTGCCGGACTGGCTGCTGAGCCTGCCTGCCCTGGCATGGCTTGCCTATGCCGACAATCCACTGTGCGCCGAGCACCGGCCCGAGCCGATCCGTCAGATCCCGTGGCATCAGTTGAGCATCGGTCAGCGCCTGGGCGAAGGCGCTTCCGGGATCATTCAGCAGGCGCTCTGGCAGGATGTAAACGATGAGCGAATGACGGCGGTCAAGCTGTACAAGGGCAATGTCACCAGCGATGGCTCACCGCTCAATGAAATGGCCGCCTGCATCGCCGCTGGCCGTCACGCCAACCTGATCGAGGTGCTCGGGCAGATCAGCGGGCATCCCGATCAGCAGCGTGGCCTGGTCATGGAACTGATAGCGCCTAACTTCGGCAATCTTGCCGGGCCGCCGAGCCTGGAATCCTGTACCCGCGATGTCTATGCCCGCGAAACACGCTTTTCGCTGCCGGTGCTGTTACGTATTGCCGAAGGCATCGGGTCGGCCACTGCGCACCTGCATGCCAACGGCATCACGCATGGCGACCTTTATGGCCACAACATTCTTGTGCAAGAGGATGGCAACTGCCTGCTGAGCGACTTCGGCGCGGCGTCGTTTCACCCGTCAGCGGTACAGGGAAAGGCGCTGGAGCGCATCGAAACACGGGCATTCGGTATCTTGCTGGGAGAATTGCTGGAGCGCTGCGATGTAGATGAGCAGAACCAGAACGTCATCAAGGGGCTAAAGGCGCTTCAGGCGAGTTGCGTGCAGCCTGATTGCCAGCGACGACCGTCACTGGCGGAGATTCTTCTACAGATAAAAGCATGGAGCGCATAACGCGCTCCATTACACAGTGATCAGCCTGCAAGACCCACGTAAACGTTCTGCACGTCATCGTGATTGTCGATGGCTTCGAGAAACGCTTCGACTTCGGCCATCTGCTCCTCGGTCAGGCCGTCCACGGTGCTTTTCGGGCGATAACCCAATTGCGCCGACTGCACGGTGAAACCAAACTCAGGGAGCGCCTTGCAGACCGCATCCATGTCCGTGGATTCGGTGAGGAACAGCGTTGCGCCCTCTTCACCTGGCTCGAAATCCTGGGCACCGGCTTCGATTGCCGCCAGCTCTGAATCTGCGTCCGGTGAAGCCGGTACGGCCTCGATCATGCCCTGGTACAGAAAGTCCCACGATACCGAGCCCGCAGCACCCAACTGGCCCTTGCGGAACAGCACGCGAATTTCCGAGACCGTACGATTGATGTTATCGGTCAGGCACTCGACGATCACCGGCACGCGATGCGGCGCAAAGCCTTCGTAGGTCAGACGCTCGAAGTTGACGCTCTCACCCAGCAGGCCTGCGCCTTTCTTGATGGCACGCTCCAGGGTTTCGCGCGGCATCGAAGCCTTTTTGGCCTGTTCCACTACCAGCCGCAGACGCGAGTTCATGTCCGGGTCTGCGCCAGCCCGTGCGGCGATCATGATCTCCTTGGACAGCTTGCCAAACGTGCGTCCCTTGGCATTGGCTGCCGCTTCTTTATGCTTGACCTTCCACTGTGCGCCCATGTCTGCTCTCTTGATTCGCTAGGCACCTCGCCGCCTGCGTCTGCACGACTGACAGAACGCGGCGCTGGCAAGGCGCTGAAAAAGGGTCACCGGCAAATACCCTGTCCGGCGCGGCGCATTTTATACGCGATCACGGCAGATGAAACCCCCGCCGCGCACATTGCTCGAACGAACTCGCCAAGATGGCTGCCAATCGGGCCGACGGCAATCATCCGCTTTCCATCACTGCTTGTAGTCTTTTTCCGAAAAACCTTGCAGCAATGCTTTTAGGCCAAGGTATTCCGTAACCTGCGCACCCTGATTTTGAAGGTAGAGAGCCCCGCAGATGCGCAAGGACCTGCAAATGCCAATCATACTGGCGATTACCGACTGCCAGACGGATCTGCATGTCATCAGCTTCACCGGCCGTGACGCTCTCAATGAAGCGTATCGCTTCGACATCTGGCTGATCGGCGACCCTCTTCTGGATGTGCGCAGCCTGCTGCACCGAGAAGCGTTTTTGAGGTTCGGTGAGCTGCGCAGCGGCGTGCATGGCCAGATCTGCCATGCGGCCCGAATCCACAACGGGGCTCGCGTGAGCCTTTATCACCTGATCCTGATGCCCAGCCTTGGCAAGCTTGCAGCCCATCGGCACCGGCGCATCTATCAGGATATTGCGCCTCCTCAGTTGATCGCTCAGTTGCTTGAAACACACGGTATTGGCGCAAACGCTTACTGCTTCGAGCACATGAACGGTCTTTACCCGGCCAGACCGCTGCATATCCAGTACGACGAAAGCGATCTGCACCTGCTGCAACGCCTGTGCGAAGAAGAAGGCATTCATTTCCGTTTCGAACATCGTCAGAGCGGCCATCGGCTGGTGTTCTCGGATGACTCTGCAAGCTTTCCGGCACAGCCCGTACCCTTTCGCTTCAAGCCCCAGGAACAGTCAGGCGCATCGACCGGGACGCTCTTGCACATGGCAGAAGTACTGACGCTTCCAGACGTTTCGCGACAACCCGCCCCAGGCCTGAAGCAGACGCAGCCCCCCTCGTCAAAGCACGACGAGAACGCCACAACGCCCGCAGCCAATCATGCATTTCAACCGTCAGGCGTTCGCGGCCCAATCAGCCAGGAAGAGGCGCTGGGTCGCCAGCGCGGCATGCGCGAGCTGGAGCGCCTGCGCTGCGAACGGCGCGACGTCAGCGGGCGCAGCAACCGGTCTGGCTTGCGCAGTGGCGAAGTCATACAGGTGCTTGATCACCCGGAGCCATTGCTTAACGATCAATGGTTGCTGACCGAAGTGCTGCACGCAGGTCGGCAATTACAGGTGCTCAGAGGTGCAGTCGCCCATGATGCCCTGGCAATCCTGCGCATCCTCACCGACGAGCAGCGCACATCGCCCGCAGCCGCACAGCTATCAGGCAATGGCTATGGCAACCGTTTCAAAGCCATCCCCTGGGCGATGCCGTTTCGCCCCTCAGCCAGACATCCTCGACCGGCCGCCACAGGCGATCATGTAGCCACGCTGCAAGACAACGACACGCACGCAAAGCAGCCCGGTTATCGACCGGTTCGTTTCGACTGGCAAGCACAACACCACGCAGACCGACCCAACCCGCGCTGGGCGATGGCGCTGGTCGCCTGCCGCGAGATTCATCAGTTGCTGCCTGGCTCACGCGTACTGGTCCGTTACCTGGACAATAATCCCGAGCGCCCGGTCATCTGCGCAGCCCTGTCACCAGCTGAACACGCGTCGCAAGAAAGTCTGTGGCACGGCGACCAGTCTGCAAAACCAGCCGATTGCATTCGACTTGCGAGCGGCGAGCACCTGCGCGTTACAACAGATAGCGAGTTGATTGTTCGCGGGCAGACGGCCGAGCTGCATATTGATGCGCAGCACATCCAGATTCTGGGTCGCGTAGATCAGCAGTCCTTGAAATCCGGCTGGCGCTTGTCGATAAACGCGTTCATGCCCTCCTTCTGATCGTGACTGGCGAAGGCTGCGTGAAACACCCGGCGCTCGAACCGGATGCCTTCGGCCAGACTGACCTCGAACGCGCGGTTGACGCTCTCCTTGACCATCATCGCCACCGGCAGGGACTTGCCGGCGATCACCGCCGCTACCGCGAGGGCTTCCGGCAGCAACTGTTCAAGTGGCACTACCCGCGCAACCAGCCCGGCACGTTCGGCTTCGTGAGCATCGATCAGGCGACCGGTCAGGCACATTTCCATGGCTTTGGCCTTGCCGACGGCGCGAGTCAGACGCTGCGTCCCGCCCATGCCCGGCAATACACCGAGATTGATCTCCGGCTGCCCGAATCTGGCGTTTTCAGCCGCCAGAATGAAATCGCACATCAACGCCAGCTCACAACCGCCACCCAACGCAAAACCGGCCACTGCCGCCACGATGGGTTTGCGTCGCGTGGCCACCCGGTCACTTTCACGAAACAGGTCGTCAAGGTAGATTTGCGGGTAGGACAGGTCGACCATTTCCTTGATATCTGCACCGGCAGCAAAGGCTTTTTCCGAACCGGTCAGCACGATGCAGCCGATGGCACTGTCTGCTTCGAACTGGTCGAGTGCATGGTTCAGCTCGTCAATCAATTGAGCATTCAATGCATTCAGTGCCTTGGGACGGTTCAGCGTGATCACGCCAACCTTACCTATAATCTCACTTAGAATTGTCTCGTAAGACATTGATAAATATCCTTTTAAATTAATAACCACGCACAGCCATAAAATCTAGAATCTACATTTACAAAAACTCGTAAGCCTTTGAATAAATTACCTAATAAATGATTTCTAAGGCGACAGCAGTGGCCTCTCCGCCACCGATACAGATAGCCGCCATCCCGCGCTTGAGCTGCCTGCGCTGCAGGGCCGCCAACAACGTCACAATGATCCGTGCGCCCGAAGCGCCTATCGGATGCCCCAGCGCGCACGCCCCGCCGTTGACGTTGACCTTCTCGTGCGCAAGGCCCAGCTCACTCATCGCTAACAGCGGCACAACTGCAAACGCTTCGTTGATCTCGAACAGATCGACGTCGGCCAGCGCCCAGCCTGTCTTGCTCAGCAGACGCTGAATGGCGCCTATCGGTGCGGTTGGAAACAGGCCCGGCTGGTCGGCAAATGCCGCGTGTGCGTAAAACACCGCCAAGGGCCGCAACCCTCGCCGCTGCGCTTCGGACTGACGCATCAACAGCAGTGCTGCGGCGCCATCGGAAATTGAGCTGGAGTTGGCTGCCGTAACCGTACCACCCTCGCGAAAAGCGGGTTTGAGCGTCGGGATCTTGTCCGGACGCGCCTTGGGCGGTTGTTCATCGTGAATGATCTGCCTGGACTCTTTACCCACGGTGACCTGCACCGGAACGATTTCGGCGTCGAAATGACCGTCAGCGATGGCCTCCTGCGCGCGGGCCAGTGACGCCAGAGCGAAGGCATCCTGCGCCTCGCGACTGAAACCGTTCAACCCGGCGCAGTCTTCGGCGAAAGTACCCATCAACCGACCCGGTTCATAGGCATCCTCAAGGCCGTCAAGAAACATATGGTCCAGCACCTTGCCGTGCCCCATGCGGTAGCCATTGCGCGCGCGGTCCAGCAGGTAAGGTGCATTGGACATGCTCTCCATGCCACCAGCCACTACCACCGCCGTGCTGTCTGCCATCAACAGGTCATGGGCCATGATTGCGGTCTGCATACCGGAACCGCACATCTTGTTGACCGTGCTGCACAGCGTCGCATTGCCTAGCCCGGCCCCCAGTGCAGCTTGTCGAGCGGGCGCTTGACCGAGGCCTGCCGGCAGCACACAACCAAACAGCACATGCTGCACGTCTGCACTTTCAATGCCTGCCCGCTCGACGGCTGCGCGGATGGCGATCGAACCCAGTTCTGTGGCACTCAGGCTCTGCAGATCACCCTGAAAACCGCCCATGGGCGTGCGCGCAGCGCTGACAATGACCACTGGGTCTTGATGAAGGGGTGTCCTTTCGATGGACATGATTATCTCCAGTCTTGTTTTTATAGGAACGGTCGAATCATCAACCTGCGGCCTTGCGGACGCAATGGTTGAAACAGGCAGATTAGCGGGTATCCCGGCATTGCGCCCGACAGGACGAATCTCTCATGGCAGACGAGGTCTGAAGATGACTGAACCCGACGCTGGAGCACACGAATGTCGCTACGCCCGATCCGCGCCCTGCTCTCAGGCCTGCTTATCCTTGGTCTGAGCGCGTGTGCACTCATCCCCCATCGAGACCCGCTGACGATCAACGTCGTCGGTATCGAACCCGTCCCCGGGCAAGGACTTGAACTGCGCATGGCGGTCACATTGCGGGTGCAGAACCCGAACGAAACCGAGATCAACTACACCGGTGTGGCGTTGGATCTGGACGTGAACGGCAAGCTGCTCGCCTCTGGTGTGAGCAACCAGAAAGGCACCGTAGGACGCTTCTCCGAGGCAGTGCTGGTGGTGCCGGTCAGCGTGTCGGCGTTCGCCGCCTTGCGCCAGGCGCTGGGGCTCAGTCAGAGCCAGCGTCTGGACAATCTGCCCTATACGCTTCGCGGCAAACTGGCTGGCGGCCTGTTCGGCACGATGCGTTTCAGTGACAGCGGCACGCTGGATTTGCGCCAGGCCGAGGGAGATCCCTGGTAACAAGTGATTATGGGTGGCAATGCCTGTCCGGGTTCTGGCAGGGTAAACGGGACAATACAGGTGGCGTGCTTTCTGCTGGCTGACTGCTGCGCATGCCCTGCGTCTCCCCACCCTCAAGGAAGATTTGCCAATGCCCTCGCATAACCCGTCAGCACGCTTTTTCCCGACCTTTCTGGCCCTTGTGACGCTGATGCTCAGCCTGTGCATGGCACCGACATGGGCTGCAGAAAAAAGCGCCAAGCGCGGCATTGCCTACAACGTCGCCCTGCCCGCCGACCTGAGTGCGTTATCTTCGGGCGTGAGCTGGTGGTACAACTGGAGTCCCAGACCCCATGACCGGCTGGCATCGTACGATTATGCGTCGATGTACGGTGTGGATTTCATCCCGATGGTATGGAACGGCAACGTTGACGACGGTCAGTTGAAGCAATACCTGCTGGCCCATCCCGCCATCCGCTATTTGCTGGTGATCAATGAGCCGAATCTGCTCGACCAGGCCAACATGACGCCCGAAGCGGCGGCCAGCTTCTGGCCGAGGCTGGAACAGATCGCGGCTCAAACCGGCGTGAAACTGGTGGGGCCAGCGATGAACTGGGGAACCATGCCGGGCTACGGCGACCCGGTGGTGTGGCTCGATGCCTTCTACACAGCCTATAGATCAATGAATCAGAATCGGGACCCGCGCATCGATTACCTGGCTTTTCACTGGTACGACTATGGTTTACCGGGAATGCTTGACCGGCTGTCGAAGTACGGAAAACCCTTCTGGGTAACCGAGTTTGCCAATTGGCACGCCCTGGATGACGGTGCGCAGATTGATACGGTCGAAAAGCAGAAGCAGCAGATGGCCGAGATGGTCGCCACGCTTGAACAGCGCCCGGACGTGTTCAGGTACGCGTGGTTCACCGGCCGGATGAACCCGGACCCGCACTTTTCCAGCTTGCTGGACGCTGAGGGCAAGCTGACCGAACTGGGCCAGTACTATCTCTCGCTGCCGTATAGCGAGTGACACTGCGCTGATTGACTACAGGGTCTTCACAGCTGGCAAGCGAGGCTGCGCCGATCTCGGTCAGGCCGCTGATGATGTGCTGGGTATAAGGAAATGACTGATCGGGCTCCAGGACTCTTGCCGAGATCAGAAGCCCCTCCCTGACCAGCGTGTCGACCGCTCCAATACAAACGTGGATGGCCGGCGCACGAGCGTACGCGCGCACCAGCTCCCGGTAGATCTGACCAAACGTAAGTTTTTGAGGTTTGTTCGAGCACGATCGCTTGACGATGCTCAAGATCGCGAGGTCAACGCGTGGACATTCGTAACTCACCGCATTTGCCTTTAACGTAATGAAGCCTGACGCGCAAAACAGTGGACACCCGATACCGTTCTTCCCGACCCGCACAATACACGCTTAACTCTAAATAAAGCTGTTCACAAAGCGTCATTTCTTGCGCACTTCGCAGAACACTCTATTTATTGAAACGCATTAAAAAACAACCATTGAGCCCATCAATAGTTTATAGGAACGACCTGAACAGACTGTAAGTCGCTTATGTTTGACGCACGCAAAAGCGTTAGATTGCAAAGCTTATCAGATCACTAAACCTAACGACAGTTAGGTTTATTAAAAAGCAATTAAAACCTAAAAATCATGATATTTCTAACCAATAAAACCAGTTTAAACGACAAAATAGCTATTTATCCCTATAAAAATCGTCAACCCACTTGCTTTTCCTCAAGAAAATTCTTATGAAGGCCAACTGACATCATTTAATAAAAACAGGGTTAGTAATACTTTATCCACCGGTGAACTTTTTACTGTCTCGCTGGACTTACTGTTCAGCCAAGCGATGTGTCATTGCGACAGCCGTCTGTTTTTCTCCTGCAAACCATTAATCGAGATGCAATCGATGACTAGAACCATGCTGTCTGTTTTCAGTGCAGTACTTTTGTGCGCGCACAGTGTCTGCGCACTGTCAGCGGACTCAACTTCCAGCACAAATACCGCTGTGTCCGATCAAAAGATCCGGACGCAGGTGGAAGCCAAGCGCGACCAGTTATCAGGCGCCGACAAGATCAACCCGGCTCAACAACAGAGTTCGTCGTCCCTGCTCGAAGCGCCGGTGGACACTGACGACGCCCCTGCCCAGGCACAACGACCATGAACAACCTCAATCAACCGATCACATCGACCGGAAGGACACTTGCCTTGTCAGCTTTCAAACAGACCCTGGGCCTGAGTCTGCTGACGTTCAGCGTCATGCAGGCCAACCTGGCACTCGCCGCCGTGACCCCGGCGACCGGCAACGAAGTCGAAGCGCGCGTCAGCTCGATTCTCGACAACATGAACCAGTCGGAAAAGATCAACTTCACCCGCGTCGACGACGGCCACATGATCCCGTCCCTGCTCAAGTGGGGCATCAAGGGCACCGTGGCGTATGACTCGTCCATGGGGGTACACGTCAACAACGCCACGTTCGGCGCGCAATACCCTTCGCAGTCTGCGCTGGCAGCGACCTGGAGCATAAACCGGGCCAAGGAATTCGGCCTGGCCATCGCTTATGAGACACGCATTTCCGGCGGCCAGCAGATGCTGTCGCCAGGCGTCAACCTGTACCGCACGCCCTACAACGGTCGTTCGGCAGAGTATGTCAGCGGTGAGGACCCGTTCCTCGGCGCGGTACTGGCACCGGCCATTGTCAACGGCATTCAGGCCCAAGGTATCCAGGCCAGCGGCAAGCATTACCTGGCCAACGAGCAGGAAGCCAATCGTCAGGCAGTCGACATCAAGGTCGATGAGCGCACCCTGCGTGAACTGTACTTGCCGGGCTTCGAGTCGATGGTGAAGAACGCCAATGTCGCCTCGATCATGTGCGGTTTCAACAAGGTCAACGGCGACTATGCCTGTGAAAACCATCACCTGATCACTGAAGTGCTTAAGGGCGAATGGGGCTTCCAGGGCATGGTCATCAGTGACTTCAACGCCATTCACGATGCGTTCAAGGGCGCGTGGGCCGGTACTGACATCGACATGCCATCCGGCCTGCAGTTTACCGAAGCCAAACTGCTGCCTTACCTGTGGAGCGGGCAACTGACCCAGAACGTGATCGACGACAAGGTCAAACGTAACCTGCGCGCCATCGTCAGCTACGACCTTCAGGAAAACCTCAACACCGCCAAGACCCTGGAGCATCCCGAGTACGGCATGCGTGCTGCGCTGAATACCGCGCGCGAATCCATCGTATTGCTGCGCAACGAAAACACCGCTGCAGGCAAACCGCTGCTGCCGCTGGCGCGCTCGGCGAAAATCGCCGTCATCGGCAACTGGGCCCACGATGTCCCGGCATCCCCTTTCGGCACCGCTAACTCGCCGCCCAACAGCTATGTAACCGAGCTGAGCGGCCTGCAGCAACTGGCGTCCAGCAGCTCCGATGTCACCTACCTCTCGGAAATGAGCCTGAATCCGGCCAGTTCAGTGTGGTATCAGCCGGCAACCGGCGACAACGGAATCAGCAACACCGGGGTAAAAGCCGAGTACTTCTCCAACACCAGTTTTTCCGGCGACCCGGTGCTGACGCGCGTGGAACCAGGCTTGAACCTGAACTGGACCACCGGCAGCAACGTCACCAACGCAGGCAGTACTGCGGTGTCTGGCTTCAGCCCATCACCCGGCGCATTCTCGGCGCGGTTTACCACCACCATCAAACCAACCGTCTCGGGCGCTCAGGTGTTCAAGGTGCGGGCAGACGGCCCGTACAAGCTGTGGGTCAACGATGAACTCGTGCTGCAGAGCGACGGCGTGCCTTACTCCGGTGACGTAGTGAACGCGCTGACAACGTCGGGGAAAACCGCAGCATTGTCGGCTGGCAAGACCTACAGTGTGAAGCTGGAATACCAGCGTTTACAAGGCAACTTCATCCCGGTACTGGGCAGCCTGACGGGCGTGCAGATGAGCTGGGCGTCGTTGCGTCCGCCAAAAGACCTGTCGAAATACGATGCAGTCGTGGTTGCTACAGGGAACACGTCCGAGAACGAAGGCGAAGGCTCTGACCACGGCTTCGATCTGCCCGATCAACAGGCTGAACTGATCAGCTTCGTCGCCAAGGCCAACCCCAACACCATCGTCGTCATGCACGGCGGCGGCGTGGCCAACATGCAGCCTTGGGCAAACAAGGTGGGCGCTACGCTGCAAGCCTGGTTCCCAGGCCAGCAAGGCGGTCAGGCGCTGGCTGAGATCCTCTATGGCAAGGTCAACCCGTCGGGCAAGTTGCCGGTCACGATCGACAAAAAAATCGAGGATAACCCAAGCTACGCCTCCTATCCGGATCCGGCTGCCTATCGCGGCAGCAATCCGCTGACCGAAATGACCTACAGCGAAGGCCTGTACATGGGTTATCGCGGCTATGACAAGAAACACGCCAAGCCGCTCTACCCGTTCGGTTATGGCCTGTCCTACACCACGTTCAGCTACAGCGACCTGAAACTGTCGACCAACGTGCTGACGCCGGGCTCGACAATCGACGTCAAATTCACCGTGACCAATACGGGTGACAAGGCAGGCTTCGAAGTGGCACAGCTGTATGTGCAGCCGGTCAAACCTGCGGTGGACCGTCCGGAGAAAGAGCTCAAGGGCTTCACCAAGGTGTACCTGCAACCCGGCGAGAGCAAGACTGTCAGCGTACCGATAGACTCCCGCTCGCTGGCCTACTACGTCGACAAGACGGCAAGCTGGGACGTGGACGCCGGGAAGTTCAAGATTCTCGTGGGTGCAGACTCGGAGAACCTGACCCTCAACAGGACGCTGATCACCCTGTACCCGGAAAAACTGACCACCCGTGACAGCAACCCGCTGCCACTGCCACTGCGCAAGGCAGTCCAGGTCAGCGCGGCACAGACTTACTGATGCACCCCGTCAAGGCTCAGGGATGAGCCTTGATATCCCTGCCCAGACGCTGAACGTAGATATCAAAAACCGCCATGACGTCGACGTCTTGCGGGCTTCTCAGCCACTGAATCTGCAAACCGTCCATGACCGAGAAGATTTCCTGGGCCAGGGCTTTGACATTGATGTCGGCACGCACTTCCCCCGCCTCTATCAACGCCTGCAAATGGCCGCGTGCATGCTCATGGGTCAGCTGGAATCGCTCGCGATGCCATTCCCATGCGGGATGCGACTTCGACAGGCTCTCGGTATTCATCAGCAGTGCCGCCTGACACTCGTCGGCATTCTCGATACTGAAGCTCATGCTCAGCTTCAGAAATTTCAAAAACCCTTCAAGCGTCGGTTCGGTCACCAGATCCTGAAAGCGTGACGTAACCCGCTGATCCCTGCGCTCCAGCAACGCAGCGAGCAAGGCTTCCTTGTTGGGGAAATGGTGCAGCAAGCCGACGGTGGTGATGCCGGCAAGCAATGCAACCTCGCGCATTGATGCACTCGAATAGCCGTCCCTGGCGAAAACAACCGTGGCGGCATCCAGCAAGGCCTTTCTGCGCATGTCACCCTTGGGCGCACGACGGCGCTTGGGCGCAGCTGTTTCTTCGGATTCATTCCCTGATTCTTCGATAACCATAAAAACCTGATAACGCCTTGATTCAATGTACCCCGATGCTGGTTACCGGGGCCCTGCTGGTAAAAAACCGCTTCGCTGTCAGTGAAGCTGTGGTGATGGAGATCAGCGCAATGATCGCATTACCGATAAACATGCCAGGCAATGCACCACTGCTGCCGAACCAGTGAATACCGGCGAATACGAAGGGCACTGTACCCGCTGTTGCCCTGAGCCAGGCAAACACCGCCACCCACCATGACTTGTTCATGGTTATGAATACGGCGATGGCGACGAAATCCAGACCAATCAAAACCCAGAGGCCGCCGCCCCACAAGCAAAAGGCCATGAACACAGCGCGGGCCTCGGCTCCCAACTGGTAGAGATCGGCAATCATGCCGCTACACAGCACCAGCATCAACCAGACTACCAGCCCGTAACAGACCACCAGCCGCCGGGTAAAGATGACCGCAGAACGTACGCGATCATCGCGGTTCGCACCAATATTCTGGCCAAGCACCGGGGCCAGCGCGCCGGGCAAAGCAAAAAAGGCGCAATACGAAAACTGCAGGACCCGATCCAGCACTGCCATGGCGGCCAGGGCGGAGGTGCCGAATGCCGAAAGCGAGGCGACAAGATAAGCCAAACCGACCGGTGTCGCCAGATTCGCCGCCATGGCAGGAAGCGCAAGCCTGAAGGTACGCACGGCATGCAGGCGCAGCAGTTTCAGATTGCGTGTGAAGACCATCCCTATGCGGCTGCGCACCCAATACAGGCCGATGGAAGCGGACACCGCTGCCGATATGGCAAAGGCGATGCCTGCGCCGTTCAGCCCCAGGTCCAGCACAAAGATGAACAGCGGGTCTGCGACCGCCAGCGTGGCGGCCGCTGAGAGCACCACTGCCAGCGCCCGACGGTTATCACCGGTGGTTCTGAGCATCTGCGCCGACATCTGCATCACGGCCTGTAGCACGGTAAAAGGCAGTGTCAGCCAGATGAAACTGCGCGCCGCCTCGTAAGTGGCTGCCTCGGCCCCCAGCCAGTGGGTAATCGGCACCACCAGCGCCAACTGCGTGACAGACGCCAGAGCGGCGACCGTGACTACCATCAGCATGAGGCTGCCGGTCAATCGAGGGATGGACTTCACCGCACGATGACCGATGCGCTCCGACAATACTGAAGTCGCAGCGATGATCACGCCGGTCACCAGCGCGCTGTTGAAAAAAATCAGCACCTTGGCGATGCCGACCGCAGCCAGAAGCACAGGGTCATGCAGCATCGAGACATAGACCAGCGTCAGTATGTCAACGAGAAAAACCGCAAACAGGCTCAAGGCACTGGTACTGGCGGTGACGACGATGTGGCGCGCTACGCTGCCCTGGGTGAATCTTGCGCTGGCTTGGGCCATCAATGTTCTCAAAAGGCCTGGTCAGCCCGGCATGCAAGGCATTCCCATGCAAGTGCATGAGGAACGGAAGTTTGTAACCGTCATGCCAACGCTGGCACGAGCAACGATCACCGCCAAATGCGAGGGTCGCTGTCGCGGGCTACTTGCTCGCCGCCACCAGACGATTCACTTCACTGCGAACCATGTTGGCGTATTCCGGCGGGCTCATCGTGTCCAGTTCGGAACGTACCCATTCGGACCACTTGCCCTTGCGCTTGGCGCGCTCGCCCATCAAGCGTGCAGCCTCACTCTTGGCCTTGCCCAGATTGCTCTGCCAGAGGTCGAACAAACGGGATTTCTCGTCTTCAAGAGCGGTACGTTCGGGGAGCGGCCGATTGGCCAGATTGAAACTCATCACAGTCACCTACGGCTAAAAACGGCTGCATCTTACACCCGTAAGGGGCGTTACCTGCAGAGTCTTGCGTCGGGTCATTCAAGCAATTGCAACTTTTCAGGATGCGCGAGACTCCATTGATCACTGTTGCCATCACTTGAAAGGAAGATACCCATGGCTCGTAAGACCCCTGCTCAACAAGCTGCCGATCAAATCAAGGATCAGGCATTCAGTGACCTGCAGGCACTGATCGAAGAATCCGACAAATTGCTCAAGGAAAGCGCTGCGCTGGTTGGCGAAGAAGCAGAAACACTGCGCGCACAACTGAGCCTCAAGCTGAAGCAGGCACTGGATTCGATGGCCAGCGTGCGCGACCGCACCAAACCAGTCGTTGAAGCGACCGAAACCTACATCGGTGGTCACCCGTGGCAAACCGTGGCTATTTCTGCAGGCTTCGGCCTGGTAGTCGGCCTGCTGCTGGGTCGTCGTTGATCGACAGCCGCTGATGAGACGCATCGCGGGCCTGGACACGGGCCCGCAATGCCTGATGCTGCTGCAACGATGGTGTAGGTCTGATGAATTACCTTAAGCGGGCGTGCTGTACCACCGACGGCTCGGCAAACCGGTGGGATTTGCTCACTTTGGCCTGCAACAACACGCGCTGTTCCTCGGCCTGGGCCTGGCTTTCATAAGGTCCGATCAATAATTGCTGTTTACCGTCGATATCCACGATGACGGGGGCGTAGCTGCGTTCCAGCAGCCAGGCGCTGGTATCGCTCACCGCCTCGCGCGAATTCATCTGAATGAACCACTGTGGCGTGGAGACCGGAGCAGTAAGAGCCGCATCCTGGGCTTTTTCCCTGGCGGGCGCACGCGAGCTGCCTGCATCGCATCCGGCCAGAGCCAGTACCACTATCATCATTACCGTCTTGCGCACGTAGGTCTGCTCCTCGTCTGAAGTGGCGCGAGTCTAACATTCCCGCAACGCCCGTTGATGGACTGTGTCGAGGTGTCGCATGCCCGACCAAAGGGCATTGGGCACTGGCCATGCGCTGTTCTCGCAACAATCAGTTATATTTTTTGCGATCACTGGTCATGTGATCAGCTATTTCTTTGCATATAAACGCAACATGAAGTGTCAAACGCCTGCGACCATGTTGACCGATGGCTTGCCGCCGTTGGTGCATTAGAACAGGAGTTCATCATGTGCGACGACCGTAACCCCCTGCATTGCTTCATTCCGCCTTATATGCTCGAGCGTATGGCGCAGTCCCCCAAGACTCTGGTCAGCGCCCGGGCCATTGCCAATCTGACGAGCAGCTCGGCGTTCCTGGCATCAAGACTTTCAGCCCGAACCATGCCCTCCATGCACGCGATCAAATCGCCTGACGGTCGAAAGCACCGCGTGATTCACGATGCCAAGGGAACCGACGATCTTCCCGGCGCTGTGGCTCGCAAGGAGGGCCAAGCCCCGACTGGCGACAAGGCAACCGATGAAGCCTACGACGGTTCCGGCGATGTCTACGATTTCTACGCGGAACTGTTCGAGCGCAATTCGCTGGACGACAGTGGCATGTCCCTGGTGTCTACGGTGCACGTCGCCGAGGTGGACTTCAATGGCGACCATGTACCGCTGAGCAACGCCTACTGGAATGGCAGCCAGATGGCGTATGGCGACGGTGATGATCTGGTCTTCAAGCGCTTCACCGGCAGCCTGGAAGTAATAGGCCATGAACTGACCCACGGGGTGCAGAGTTTCACCTCGAACCTGGACTACCGCGGACAGTCCGGAGCCCTCAACGAGCATTTCGCCGATGTCTTCGGCATGCTGGTGCGTCAATGGAAACAGGGCACCAGCGCCGCCGAGTCGGACTGGGTAGTCGGCAAGGAATTGTTAGTTCCTGCCCCTACACGACGGGGCATTCGCGATATGGAAAAACCGGGCACCGCCTACTCCAACGATCCAGACCTGGGCGATGACCCGCAACCGGCAACGATGGCCGACCTGTACACTGGCGCCAAGGATCGCGGCGGCGTACACATCAATTCGGGCATCCCCAATCGGGCGTTCGTGCTGGTTGCCAAGGCGCTGGGCGGAAATGCCTGGGAAGTGGCGGGCAGAATCTGGTATGAAACGATGCTGGAGCTGGCGTCTGACAGTCAGTTTGTCGACTGCGCCAGAGCCAGCATAAAAATCGCCTCGGACTCACGCTTCGGCCCAAAAGCCAAAAAAGCCGTACAAGCGGCCTGGAAGGAAGTCGGGGTCAAGGTTTAGCCGAAGTGCAACCACCACAAAGGTGCTTGAAATGAAGGTCTGTCTAGTGCAATCCGGCGGCTTTGCGGGTGCCGTCAAACGCTGTGAAGTCGATACGTCCACCCTTGAGCAGCCAGAAGCCGAGCAACTGCAGCGGCTGGTCAGTGACAGCGGCCTGAATCAGTCCAGCAGCGCGTTCAATGATCAGGCGCGGGATCTGAATCAGTACGAGATCACCATTGAGGATGAGGCCAGAGAAATCTGCCTCACGTTCGACGAACACAACGTGCCAGCGTCCGCCCGCCAGTTGCTCGGGTTCCTCAAGCAACGCGTAAAGCCCGGCAAGCTCTAGGACAGGCCTGCCCGAAAAAAATCCGGCGACCGATGCCTTGCAGATGACTGTCAAAGGCATCGGTTGCCGACATATTCGCCAGCCTTGTTCCTGCATGTGCTCCTGCATGGAATAATGGCGCTATGACATGTGAACCACCCACCGCCGCCGCGGTCAATGACGTGTACCGATTCGTTGGCGTGGACTGTACAAAAAAAAACGCTTCACACTGCCATTAACGAGGTATCTTTTCGTGCTTCGCGTTCTCACCCCTTACCTCTGCAGCAATGGCGTCGATGAGCACTGTGCATCCTACTGAACACTCTTCTGGCCTGATCATTTGCGAGCATTGCGACTCGCTGTACGAAGCGCAACCGCTGAAGCCCGGTGAAGCAGCGTTCTGCCTGCGTTGCGAGGCACTGCTCGGTCGCGGCCACCGAATGACCATCGAGCAGCTACTGGCGCTGACCGTCGCTGCGGCCATGCTTTTTGTGTTCGCCAACCTGTTTCCCGTGATCAGCATCAGCATGAAAGGCCTGACCAACGAGGTCACGCTCTGGCAATCGGTTGAAGCCCTTGCTCAAGGGCGGATCACAATCATTGCGCTGGTCGCCGGCCTTTCGATTATCTTTGCGCCGCTTTTACAGATCGCTCTGCTGTTCTGGGTACTGGTACACGCGCACAAAGGCGTCATCGCCCCCGGCTTCAGGGCCTGCATGCGCGCGCTGGAACACCTGCGGCCGTGGAGCATGCTCGAAGTGTGCATGCTCGGTATTCTGGTGGCGATCATCAAGCTGTCCGGAATGCTCGACGTGCACCCCGGCGTCGGCCTGTGGGCCATGGCCATGCTGATGGTGCTGATTCTGCTGATCGCCAACAAGGACATCCGCAGGTTGTGGGATGAACTGGGAGTGCCGCCGCAATGAACGGCATTCCCTTCGCCCATGAACACAAGCTCTGCCTGTGCCACACCTGCGGTTACGCCTGCCAGGAGGACGCTACGCGCTGCCCGCGCTGCGACTCACCGGTGCACAAACGCAAGCCCAACAGTATCAGCCGCACCTGGGCCTACCTGATTGCCGCACTGATCTTCTATATCCCGGCCAATGTGCTGCCGGTGATGTACACCAATCTGCTGGGCAACCGCAGTGAAAGCACCATCATGAGCGGCGTACTGGAGTTCTTTGAAAGCGGCTCCTGGGACATTGCCATCCTGATCTTTGTCGCCAGCGTTCTGGTGCCCTGTCTCAAATTTCTGGTGCTGGGCATGCTGCTGATCACGTGTCAGCGCCGCAGCACCTGGGCGATGCGCGAACGCGCACGTCTTTACCGTTTCATCGAGCTGATCGGCTACTGGTCGATGCTCGATGTGCTGGTTGTGGCCCTCGTGGCGTCTCTGGTTCAGTTTCGCGAGCTCAGCACCATCGAGCCGCGGATCGGTATTCTGTTTTTTGGCTTGGTAGTGGTGATGACGATGTTCGCCGCCATGAGTTTCGATCCCCGGCTTATCTGGGACGCAGAGGTTGAAGATGTCTGACAATACCCTCCCCCCGTCTGCTTCAGTGCCACGCCCTGAAGTCAAACGTCGTCGCCTGCGCGTCTCGCTGATCTGGCTGGTGCCGATCGTTGCCGCGATCATTGGTGTATCCATGGCCTTGCATGACTGGATGAACATCGGCCCTAAAATCACCGTGAGCTTCCTGACCGCAGAAGGCCTTGAGGCCAACAAGACCCAGGTCAAATACAAGAACGTGATTATCGGCATGGTCACCGATATCACCCTCAGTGAAGACCGTACTCATGTACTGGCCAGCATCGACCTGAACACCAGCGCCGCGCCGTTCACGAGAATCGACAGCCAGTTCTGGGTGGTGCGACCACGCATCGGCGCACATGGCGTATCGGGCGTCGACACGTTGCTGTCAGGCGCTTTCATTGGTGCCGACGCGGGCAGCTCCGAAGAGACCAAAACCAGCTTTACCGGTCTGGAAACGCCGCCACCGGTCACTTTTGGTGAAAAAGGCAAGCGCTTCAAACTGCATACCGATGACCTGGGCTCTCTGGACATTGGCTCACCGATCTACTATCGACGCATTCAGGTCGGTCAGGTGGTTGGCTACGAGTTGTCCAAGGATGGTCGCGGGGTCGATATTCAGATCTTCATCAACGCACCAAATGATCAGTACATCACCACCGACACACGCTTCTGGAACGCCAGCGGGGTCGACATCACGGTTGGCGCGTCAGGGGTGAAGGTCAATACCCAGTCGCTGACCTCGATCATCTCCGGCGGCATTGCCTTCCGCGAGCCCAACTGGAGCCCGGACTCGAAACTCGCCGATGAGAACGCCGAGTTCAAGATATTCGATGATCAGGCCACCGCACTGGCACCTCCCGATGGGGAGCCACGCTACATCCGCATGCGCTTCAATCAGTCGCTTCGCGGGTTGACGGTCAACGCAGCGGTGGACTTCCTGGGCGTCAATATCGGCAAGGTGGTGTCGGTCGATCTGGATTACGACCCGGCAACCAAGACCTTCCCTGGTATCGTGGGCGCAGTGATTTACCCCAAGCGCCTGGGTGCGGCCGAGTCGAAACTGCAGGAACTCGGCGGCAAGGGCGATGAAGAAGAACAATCCGCCAGAGTGCTGGGAGCGTTTGTCGCCAATGGCCTTCGCGCTCAGGTGCGCAACGGCAACCTGTTGACCGGCCAGTTGTACATCGCCATGGAATTCGATCCAAAGGCACCGAAAGTGGCATTCAATGCCAAGGCCCGTCCGCTGGAAATCCCGACCGTACCGGGCAGCTTCGACAAGTTGCAGGAGCAATTGCAGGCGTTCGTCGAGAAGCTCAGCAAACTGCCGATCGACGACCTTGCGAAGAACCTGAATGGCAGCCTCAGCGAACTGCAGAAAACCCTCAAACAGGTGAACGGCAGCGTGCTGCCGCAGATGCGTGGCACCTTGCAGCAGGCTGAAAAAACGCTGGGCACCGCCAACGATTCATTCGCTGAAGATTCGCCTGCGCGTCAACAGCTGGGCCAGGCGCTGGATGAAGTGCAGCGCACCGCTCGTTCGGTACGGGTATTGACCGACTTCCTCAGCCGCCATCCAGAATCGCTGATTCGCGGTCGCACGGGCGATGCAGCCCCACGCTCGTTCAACGCCCCGTCCTCTTCCCGAGCCATTGATCTGGAGCCAAAACAATGACCTTGCGCCTGAAACTGGCGGTACTTGCCGCAGCCCTGGGCCTG
Source organism: Pseudomonas syringae group sp. J254-4 (assembly GCF_032586855.1). Lineage (NCBI taxonomy): Bacteria > Pseudomonadati > Pseudomonadota > Gammaproteobacteria > Pseudomonadales > Pseudomonadaceae > Pseudomonas > Pseudomonas syringae group sp. J254-4. The sequence continues at coordinate 200,316 of NZ_JAWHOO010000008.1, forward strand.
GGTGCCTGCACATCGACGCAGACCCACTATTACACCCTGATTGCGCCCATGGGCGCGGCCAGCAGCGTAGCGGCCAGACCCATGCCGTTCCAGTTCGAGATGCTGCCGGTACTGATGCCGGTTCAGGTTGACCAGCCGCCACTGGTGGTTCGCCAGGGCAACGGCAGCCTCGCGATTCTGGACACCGAACGCTGGGGCTCGCCGCTGGGCGACGAGTTTCATGATGCGCTGACCCCGCAACTTGAACGTCATTTCGGCAGTCGCGACATGGCTGGCCTGCCGAAAAACAGCGATCAGCCGGTGCTTTCGATCCGTACAGATGTACGCCGCTTCGAATCGATGCCTGGCAATTATGCGTTGATCGATGTGGTCTGGACGCTCGGGCTTCGCGATGCAGGCGCTACCGCCGGGAGCAAGCGCAAGAGCCTGACTTGCAGCAGCGTGATTCGTGAACAGGCCGGGGAAGGCATGGAAAGTCTCATTATCGCCCACCAGAAAGCCGTGTCCCGACTGGCTGACAAGATCGCCGCCACTGCCGCGAGCTGGACCGCACAGCCCGCCTCTCACTGCCTGTAAGCCTATCGGGAGGTCCATTAAAGACCTCCCGGTTTCAGGCAGCATCGCTGCAGAAAGCCTTGCAAAACCGCCGCTTAAAAGCGTTCAAGTCCGTACAAAAATGTATCACCCTGTTTAATTCCTACGTACACTCCGAGGTCTGTCTGGCACGTTAGTACCTGATCGACCCGAATGCTCGGTTTCCGGGTCTGTTGGAATGCCTTATCGGTCAATGCCAGTAACGCTTGTTAACCCTGATGTGTGGCAACAAGCCTTTGGCTTGCAGCGGACAGTCTATCGAGGACAAACGGATGACAGGGATCGGACCACGGCTGAAAAAGGAGCGCCTGCGCCTCAAACTTTCGCAAAGCGCACTGGGTGCGATAGGCGGCGTGGAGACCAACGCTCAGGGCAACTACGAAAATGGTATTCGCTCTCCCCGGGCAGACTACCTTTCAAGTATCTCGAATGCGGGCGTAGATGTAGCCTACGTGGTGACCGGCCTTGGCTCACCCGCCGTAGCGGCTCAGAACAGTCAGGCCTGCGCGCCGCTCAACCGTGTTGTTGCGCGTTTGCACGGCAACCTGCACGAAGTGACTCAGAACCTGTACCACGTGACCCGTTTGATTGAATCAAACGCAGGCGACAGCAACGTGGACAGCGATCAGTTGGAAAACATCAAGAACGACGCAGAAGCCATTACCGTCGCGACGGTCCGGCTGATCTACATGACCTCGAAATTGAAATGACCCAGAGCATGCAATGTGCCGCCACGGCGGCTCATTGCGCGGGAAACGCCTTGTCCCTGAGTTTCTCCATCACCAACGCTATGAATGCCGACACCGCAGGCGGCAGATGTTGCCGACTGGGATAAAGCACATGCAGACCATGACTGGTACGCTGGTACTGCGTCAGTACTTGGACCAGTCGCCCATCACGCAGATCCGAGCGGATAAGCGTCGCGGGCAACAGCGCAATACCGAGCCCCGCCAGGGTCGCTTTACGCAATGCCTGCGCGGTGTTGGCATTGAATCGGCTGGCAATCTGCACCTCATGCATCTTCGCGTCCGGCCCGAGCAAGCGCCAGACAGTGCTCCCGCCGGGATGCGCCGGGCTGACGCAGTAATGCCCGTGCAGGCTCGGCAGGGAATCAGGCATGCCGTGAGCAGCGATATAAGCCGGGCTGGCGACCATAGTGTCATGCCCCTCTTCGATCAGTTGTCGCCCTACGTAGCCCGAATCCTGCAAGGGGCCGCCGCGGAACGCGATGTCCAGCCGGTCAGCGATCAGGTCGGCGCGCTCATCGCTGAGCACGAACTCCACCTGAACCCGTGGGTATTTGGCAAGAAAATCAGCCACCCACTCCATCGAAAAGAAATCGAAAAAATCCGCCATCGCGGCGATGCGCAGTCGGCCGCCAGGCTCTTCACGGCCTGAAACAAGCTGCTCTGCGGCATCCATCAAACCATCGACAGCGCCCACACAGCGTTCGTGGAAGTCTTCTCCTGCCTGGGTAAGGACCAGCTTGCGTGTCGACCGCTGCAACAATCGAGTGCCCAGCTGTATTTCCAACTGCTGAACCCTGCGGCTGACCGTATTGGAAGGCATGCCCAGGTGCCTTGCCGCCTGCGCAAAGCTGCCGCTGCGCACGACCTGCACAAACAGAGCGACATCATTGAGATCAAGCGCCACGAGACTGATTCCTTCTATTTATGGATGAGTCCAAACCAACTATACCGGCTAATCAAGTAATCCACAGAGGCTTATTCTTTGTGCTCAGGCATCAAGGCCCAGAGGACAACGCTATGAACACCATCGTCAACATTCAGCCACGCGCCATCACCCATCGCACCAGCGGCAAAAGCCGAGGGCCTATTACTCGCCTGATGAGCCCGGGCGATCTGGGTCAGTTATTGAAGCCTTTCGTATTTCTTGATCAATTCGGCTTCAAACCCGAGCCGGGGAAAAAAGGTTTCGGCATGCACCCACACTCAGGGATTGCAACGCTGACCTATATGATCGAAGGCGAACTGGCCTACGAAGACACCACCGGTAAATCAGGCATATTGCCCAATGGCGGTGTGGAATGGATGAGCGCAGGCAATGGCGTGTGGCATGACGCCCAGCCGGTCAGCGATGCGCCGATTACAGGCTTCCAGCTATGGATAGCCCTGCCCGCAGCGCAAGAGAACGGCCCCGCAAACAGCGTTTATCTGGCGGCGTCCCAGGTAGCCCAGCAAGGCCCGGCAAAGGTGCTGCTGGGGCGTTACGGTGCAGCACAAAGCAGCATACCTGCACCACAGGGCATGAATTATCTGGCCGTAAAGCTGAAAGACGGCGAGCACTGGCGCTACACGCCGCCAGCAGGTCATAGCGTCGCCTGGCTGGCGATCAACACCGGACACCTCGATGCAGGTGGCCCGATCAGCGCTGGCGAACTGGCGATTTTCGAGGAATCGGATCGCCCTATCGACTTCGTCGCAAAAGGCGATACCCATTTCGTGCTGGGGTCGGCAGTCAAGCACCCGCATGATCTGGTCACCGGCTACTATTCGGTGCACACCAGTAAGGCCGCGCTCATTCAGGGCGAACTGGAGATAGAGCGAATCGGCGCATTGCTGCGCGAACAAGGCAGGCTCTGACTGCGCAGCACGGCAGTGCGCTACGCCACGCTATCAAGCTCGGCAAGCAGCTCAGGCGCGATGACCAGTTCACTGGCATTAAGGTTTTCGCGCAAATGAGCCAGCGAGGACGTACCGGGAATCAGCAGAATATTCGCTGCGCGCTGCAGCAACCACGCCAGGGCGACACACAGTGGCGAAGCATTCAGGCGACCAGCCACTCGGGTCAGGGTTTGCGATTGCAGGGGTGAAAATCCGCCCATCGGGAAGAACGGTACATAAGCAATGCCCTGCTCGCCCAGCTCTGCAATCAGCGCTTCGTCAGTGCGGTGGGAAAGGTTGTAATGATTCTGTACGCAAACAATGTCAGCGATTTCCTGCGCCTGTCTGACTTGTCTTGCAGTGACGTTACTCACCCCAAGGTGCCGGATCAAACCCTGGCGCTGCAAGTCGGCCAGCACGGTCAAGGGTTCTTCGATGGATCCTTCTGCCGGCGAGTGCTGGTCTCCCCATGCCCGAAAGTTGACGACATCAAGTACATCGAGGCCGAGGTTGTTCAAATTGTCATGCACCGCCCCGGTCAATTGCGCCGGGCTGAACGCAGGATTCCATGAAGCATCCGGGCCACGTACCGCGCCAACCTTGGTGACGATCAGCAGGTCCTTTGCATAAGGATGCAGTGCCTCACGAATCAGCTTATTGGTGACATGCGGGCCGTAGAAGTCTGCCGTATCGATATGGTTAACCCCCTGCGCGAGGGCTTCACGCAATACCGCAACGGCTGCCTGGGGGTCCTTCGCAGGGCCGAACACGCCAGGCCCTGCCAGTTGCATCGCCCCATAGCCCATGCGATTGACGCGATGGCTGCCCAACAGAAATGTACCCGCCTTGCTTGCATGACTCATTGTGTGCCCCTTGATCCCGATATGTGTATCTCACTATAGGCATTGAGCACTGCGCTGATAATCAGGTGTAATCGGCACAACCTGTACGGCTCACAGAACACTGAACAGGACATGATGGGGAAGGAAGAATGACTACCGATATTCAGGACCTGCTGGCATTCGTCGCAGTGGTCAATGCCGCAGGGTTTCGCGAGGCAGCGCGGACCAGCGGCAAATCTGCCTCGAGCCTGAGCGACGCCATACGCCGCATGGAGGCGCGGCTTGGGGTGAGGCTACTCAACCGCACCACCCGCAGCGTTGCCCCGACCGAGGCTGGCGCCAAACTGATGGAGCGCATCGTGCCCGCGCTTGGCGCGGTTGAGTCGGCCCTGGATGTGGTCAACGACTTTCGTGATCGCCCGTCAGGAACGTTGAGATTGAACGTCCCCGTCAGCGCCGCCAGGCTGGTGCTGCCGTCGATCATCACGCCATTCCTGCAAACCTACCCCGACATTCGCCTGGAGGTGGTCACCGAAGAAAGCTTTGTCGATATGCTCGCCGCCGGCTGTGATGCGGGCATCCGCTACGATGAGCGTCTGGAGCAGGACATGATTGCCGTCCCCATCGGCCCGAGGTTTCAGCGCTTTGCTACGGCCGCGTCACCCGCGTACCTGAACGCCAGAGGACGTCCTGTACACCCGAAAGACTTGCTGGAACACGCCTGCCTGCGAGGCAAATTCCCCAGCGGGGTAATACCGCTGTGGGAATACGAACGCGATGGTGAAACCGTCAAGGTCGACCCGGCAGGCCCGTTGACCGTAAGAATAGGCGGAGCCTTTGATCTGACGGTGCAGGCCGCCATCGACGGGCTGGGTGTTGTCCACCTGTTCGAGGACTGGTTACGGCCTCATCTGGACAGCGGCGCACTGGAACCGATACTTGAGCCCTGGTGGCAGCGCTTCACCGGGCCGTATCTGTACTATCCAGGACGCCGCTACCTGCCCTCGCCGCTCAGGGCCTTCATCGACTTTATCAATGCCCGCGACATCAGCCCATAGCCGCAATCGGGCCTACGCCATGACGCGCCGGTGCTGCCATGGCGAACAGCTCATCAACGCGTCTGGCCTCCTCCGCACTCGGCTTGATTGCAATGGCGCACGCGACAAAAATGCCCGCATTGAAGATCAGGCCGATGATGCCGCTGGTCAACGACCCCAGTGCCGGAATGTCATCGGGGTAGATGGTGGTCAGCACAATGGCGATCACAATGCCCACCAGCATGCCGGCAATCGCGCCTTGCTTGTTGCCACGACGGCTGAAGACCCCGAAGAACAGCGGCACGGCCAGCTGGATGATGCCCTGATAGGAAATCTGCGCCAGCAGTTGCAGGCGCGCGTAATCGAAGGTCAGGTACGCCAGCAGCGACGCCGCCGCGATGAAAACCACCATGCCCACCTTGGCGAGAACGGTCTTCTCGCGATCACTGCGCGGCTTGCTCCAGGTCGCCAGGTCATTGGCAAACTGTGTACCGCACACCTGAACGCAGCCGTCGACATGGCCGATGCTGGCCGCCAGGACAATCATGATTGCCAGCCCAAGCAACCACGGCCCGCCGATATCGAACAGTGACAGGAACCAGCCATGCTGCGGATGCGCGGCCACGTTGGGGTCCTGACTGATTGCCGCGGCGAACAGCATCAGAATGCCGTAGAAGCCACCCACCAGCATGATGGTCAGGAGTGTGCCCTTCTTCACCGAACGCACACCGCTGGCGGTATAGATACGCTGAAAGCTCATGGGCCAGCACATCGAGCCGATCACCCCGGTAAAGATCAGGCTGAACATGTACATCGGGCCATACGTGCTGCCTGCGCCGCCCGGAATCACCAGCATGCTGGCGGGCAGTTGCGACAGGTTGGCGAACGACGCCTGAGCACCGAACAGCAGGAAAATGCACAGCGCGGCACACAGCACGTAGGCAATCAGCCCCTGATACATGTCGGTCATGATCAGGCCGCGCATGCCCATGCTCACCGTCCAGTACTGCCGAATCAGGATCACCACCACCCCGACCAGCAGGCAAGTGGTCACGCCCCAACGGCCAAAGCTGGCGAACTGAAAAAGCGTCGCGAGGGCCTGAATGCCCATCACCACCCAGGGAAATACCGAGATGATGCCAATGATCGAGGCAATGCGTTTGACCACCGGGCTATTGAAGCGCATGCCCAGCAGATCCGGCTGGGTGGTCAGGTTGAAACGCTTGCCCCAGGTCCAGGCACGATTGGCCATCAGGTACATGGCGGTCACGCCGAGCGTGGCGTAGACCATGCCGTAAAAGCCCAGCGCGCCACCGACAGACAAGGCAAAGAATGCGGTAAAGGTTGCACCCGGCCACCACGAGTTGGTGTAGCACATGGCGATGAACCAGGGGCCGTAGGAACGACCGCCCACCGCGTAGTCGGAAAAGCTCTCGCTCTTGCGATTGGTCGCGTACAACACGGCAATCATGCCCGCCAGGAACACGCCGATCAGGCCGAAGGTGATGTAAAGGTCCGAAACCGTAGTCGTGCTGATCATTGCCCGTCCCCCTCTTGTGGAATTTCACCCAGCAGAGACTCGACCACGTAAAGCATCCACAGGCCCAGCCCCATGAGCACGGCGATCAGAATCCAGTAGAAGATCGGCAACGGAACACCAAGCACCAGCGCGGTGCTGCCACTGACCTTGAGGTAGAACGGTGGAAACAGCGCCATCATCAACAGCGCGAAGAAGTACAGGCCAAACACCAGATTTTTCAGGCGGCCGGGATTTTCAGAAGACGGAACGTTACTCATGGAGTGCTCCTTGAATTTCAGGATCTGGCTATGGATAAGTGATCGGATAAAACTCAAGCAGGAAAAGGAACACGCGGTCACCCGCTACTTTTTTATTATTGGAGTGCTTGTTACAGGTATGCCTGGAGAGGACGGGTCATGCCTGTCGCAACCAGGTTTCCCATTGCGAATCATTGATGATGCTGCGCGCGCGCATGTGCTTCCAGGTGCCGTACTTGTAAAAGTCGAAGTCCAGTTGCGACACGGCGTGCTGGACCATTGCCCAGGTTGACCATTTGATATCTGCCAACGCCTTGTTCAGCTTGATCCGCGCTACGGTTTGCGCGCTGACCTGACCGAAATAGTCCTCGATCAGCGCCAGTTCCATCTCGTCACTGAAAAACATCTCGCCGAACCACAGCGCCAGTTCGTAATGGCGATCGTTATTGGAGGCGTACTCGAAATCCACCAGGCGAATCTGACGCTCCGCGTTGAGCATGAAGTTGCCTGCCAGCGTGTCATTCATGCACGGTGCCAGGTCAATTCCGGAAGCTTGCAGGGCAGCTTTTGCGCGCTGATATTGCAGGCACAACCAGTCGTCATCCTGAGGTTTGATGCCCTTGAGTTCCGCCACCTGGTTCTGGTGCTCGGCAATCATGTCGAACACGGTCTTGGTCTGTTTCAGCAACGGCTGATCGTTGAACGCCTTGAGCCCGTGCAGAGCGCCGTGGCGTATGTCGCGCTGCAGGAAGTCATGATTGGAGGATGCCCGCCAGCCCTCCATGAACTCGAACACTTCGACACCGAACGCTTCAAGAAACGCAAACACCGGCGCACCGTAGCCGGTTTGCGCCGCTTTCACACTGGCCTCGTGGGCGGTGTGGCGGTCAATGAACATTTCTGTGCCGGCGCCCGGCACCTTGAAAAAGTACGCCGTGTCGGCCCCCTCGACCTCGACCCGCCAATTGGTGTTGGAGATGCCGCCGCTGACCGGCTCGTAGCCGACGCGCCGTCCCTGCCAACTGTCGATACTGCGCACCGCAGCTTCCAGTTGTCGTTCCTGGGTACTGACAGACTGCCCTAACGTTTTCATGCTCTACCCTCCTGAACCTGACGCATCCAGCCTTCCAGGCGCGGGTCCTGAACACACTGCCGACAACGCAGCAACGTCCATTGCCCGACCTTGGAAAACTCCAGTGGCCGCACGGACGTCGTACCCGCCCAAAGCCCCCACAATGTCCAGTACCAGTCGTTGATCAGCGCATACAAGCGGCAGACGGCATAGTCGACTTCCAGACACTGCCCCGCCCATGCGCTGATCCCTTCACGCCACTGGCTTTCAAACGAATAAAGCTCATTGAGGGTAATCGCAACGTCGTACCAGGGGTCCATGCAGCCGCCGTAGTCGAAATCCACCAGGCGCAACCGGCCATCGCGTGACACCATGACATTGCTGGCCACGCCGTCACCGTGCAGCGGCACCGCCTGCACAGAGCGGGTCTGCAATGCCTGCCAGACCATGTCAACGCAGCGGTCAATCCATTGGTGTTCTGCCGGCAGTGCAACGTTGTCACGATCGCAGAGTGTGCGAAGGCGCTCGATATCCATCATCGGCGAGCGCACAACATCAGGCACAGGCCCGGCATGCACCAGCCGCTTGAGCGCCCACAGCGCCTGAAGACGGCCCGGCGCGAGCAGGTCATCAAGCCGGGCAGCACGCCAGTCCAGACCCAGGTCCTCGAAAATCAGCACACTGCAGGCCGCGTCTGCGCCAAGCAAGCGCGGTGCCGCGCCACTGCGGCCTGCGCATTCACTGGCCTGCGCCGCCTGTCCGAAATCAATCAGTTGCGCCATGTCGGCATGCAGCACCTTGGCGTAAACAGCGCCCTGTGCAGCGACCACTCGAAACCCCGTCCACTCGGTCGACAGCCTGGAAGGCGATGCCACACCCTGCGTAACGACCTCAGTGTGCGCGTTCGCATCCAGTCCGCAGTTTGCCAATGCACCGAGCAGGCGGGTGGTCAGGTCGTCGGCATATGACATGGTCAGTCCTCAACGAAACGAAGCGGATGAGGTGCAAGCCCGATACAACAGCCCGGTCAGCATGCGCAAACCGTTGCGCATGTCCTGATCGCTGGTGTATTCGGCCTCGTTATGGGAGACGCCATTGCTGCTGGGAATGAACAGCAGGCACACCGGGTAATGGCGGTTCATGCTGATTGCGTCATGGCCAGCGACCGTCATGCTGTCGGCGGTCGACAGACCCAACTCGCCGCCTACTGCGTGCGCCAGTTCCGCAAAACCGTCATGCAGCCTGGCGGGCGGGCGCAGTACGCTACTTTCCACCTCAAACCCGGTCATGGTCCTGTCGGCGATGGTGTGCAGCGTTGCGTCCAGTCGTTCACCTGCCGCGCTCAGCAGACCGACATCGCGGGAGCGGTACTCGATAAGCAGGGAGACCCGGGAAGGCACGACATTGGGTGAATTGGGATACACCTCGATACGCCCTACCGAGCTGTGCATCTGCAAGCCATGTTGCCCGGCCTCGTCGCGCACCGCCGTAATGGTGTGTGCGGCAGCCAGCAATGCGTCACGGCGGGCGGCCATGGGCGTAGGGCCGGTATGATTCTGCTCGCCATCGAAGCGCACCCGGCGTTTCAACGCAGCCCAGGTTTCCCGGACTACGCCGATTGCCGTCTGGCTGCTCTCCAGACCAGTGCCTTGCTCGACATGAATTTCGACGTACCCGGCAATGTTCAAATCAACCTGATCATTACCCAGATAACCTATGGCCTGCAGCGCATCCTTCAAACGGATGCCATCGCCATCACGGCTTTCCCAGGCATTTTCCAGGGCCAGTGCCCCGGTAAATACACCGCTGCCGATCAGGCTCGGCTGAAAGCGGGCGCCCTCCTCGTTGGTCCAGTTGACCACGGCCAGATTGCAGGCAGGTATTTCACCGCGTTCACGCAGTTGCCGCGCCAGGCTGGACACCGCCACGGCACCGGCAAGCACGCCGTACACACCGTCGAAACGACCCGCGCTCGGCTGGCTGTCCAGATGTGAACCGCACAGCAGATAAGGCGCCTGGGGATCAAACGTCATGAGGCCGAACAGGTTGCCGATCGCATCGATACGCACTTCAAAGCCGTGCTCTTTCAGCCAGTCCCGAAACAGATCGCGTACCCGGCCGTCTTCAGCCGATGCCGCCAGCCGGTGCAAGCCACCCGCAGGTGTTGCACCAATGGCCGAGCTTTGCTGAAACAGCGCTTCAAATGCCGCCAGATCAGTTGCACCTGGCTCGATCAGTTCAGGGATAGAGGGTGTCGACATGATCTTTCTCCAGGCGTGTCACAAACTCGTCGGATAACGCGCGATTGGTGACCAGGGTGGTGATCGCGGCGAACGGAAGAGTATTGATAAAGGTGCGATGACCGAACTTGCCATCATCAGCCAGCACAACACTGCGCGTGCAGTGCCTGACCAGCGTTCTGCGCAACATGGCTTCCGGCTCCTGGTAATCCATCAGCCCCAGGTCCAGATCAATGCCGCCGATCCCCATGAAGGCGATGTCGTAATGGAACTGTCGGGCGAACTCCAGCGTATGCGGCCCGATCAAGGCGTTGTCGGTACGCCGCACATCGCCGGGCGCAACCAGCACCTGATTGTCGCTCTGGTGCGATATCAACTGAGCGATGTCCAGCGAGTTGGTGATGATCTTCAGCTGGCTGAACCGCGTCAGTTGCTGGGCCAGCGCCAGCGTCGAAGTACCGGTGTCGAGGAAGATCGCCATGCCTTCGCTGACCAGTTGCGCAGCGCGGGCAGCAATACCCGCCTTGGCGCGGGGCTTGAGCCTGCTGCGCTCCTGCAAAGGCAGTTCTTCGCTGGATCTGGGCAGAATCGCGCCACCGTGAATTCGCCTTAATCGGCCCTCTTCTTCCAGATACTTGAAGTCACGGCGGATGGTCTCTTCGGACACGAACAGCAATTGTGCAAGGTCCGACGCCTTGACACGCTGCTGTTGGGCGAGCAGGCGCATGATTTCGTCCAGGCGCGGCTGATTGAGCATGGGGGTGGCATTCCGTTGCAAAGTAAGAACTCCAGTGTCCGGGCCCGTTGGCCGTTGATCCGCAAGCAAGAGGGACATGGCTACTGCCCCAAAATCGGTGGCAAGTGTTGATCCCATGGCGCGATGGCTTCCACAGCGGCACAGAACTGCAGCACCTGAGCGTCGGCAAAGCGTGGCCCGACCACTTGCAGACCAATGGGCAGCCCGCCGGAACTCCACCCGCAGGGCAGGTTGGCCGCCGGGTTGCCGGTAATGTTGAAAGGGTAAGTAAATGGCGTCCAGCGCGCCCACGGCACAGCGCCGTCCTGCCCGGCATAACCGGCCGGTGCCACGTCGTCGGCAGTAAACGGCAGAATCGGCAACGTGGGCATGATCAGCAGATCGTAATCTTCAAACAGCGCATGGACCTGATTGGCAAACGCAGCGCGCTGTTGAAGTGCCTGCAAGTAATCACTCAGGCTGTACTGGGCAGAACGCCTGATCAGATCGGCAAAGCCAGGGTCAAGCTGATCCAGTTGCTGCGCAAGCGCCTTGCCATAGGCGATACCGCGTCCGGCGACCCACAGGGTTTCGAACGTCGCCAGCGGGTCCTGCCAGGCTGGTTTGAGCGTACTGACCGTGACGGGCAGCGACCTGGCGATATTGCCCACAGCAGCTTCAACCGCTGCGGCGATTTGCGGATCGACCGGTGTGTCAAACAGCGTCGGGCAGAAGCCGATACGCAACGGGTTCAGCGGTTGGTCACACCGTGCCAGAAAGGACTCGTCAGGGGCTGGCAGCGCCTGGTGATCCAGCGGATCCGGCCCCGACAGGATATCGAACAGCAACGCGCTATCACGCACGGTTCGGGTAATCGGCCCGGCATGACTGAGCATTTCGGTGGCCGACCAGGGCCAGGTCGGAATGCGTCCCAGGGTGCCTTTGAGGGCGAACGCGCCACAGAACGAGCCAGGTATGCGCACCGAGCCGCCACCATCGGAGCCCAGTGCGGCCGGCACCATGCGCGCGGCCACCGCAATCGCCGAGCCGGAACTTGAGCCACCACTGGTCAGTGTCGGGTCCCACGGGTTGCGTCCGTTGCCGAACACCCGCGACGTACTCGCGCCGGTCCAGCCGAACTCTGTCGTCGCTGTCTTGCCCAGAATGATCGCACCGGCATTCTTGAGGCGGCGAATGATCGGCGCATCCTGTACCGGCACCGAGTCCAGAGCAGTCAACGAGCCACGCGTGGTGCGCAGTCCCGCTGTCGAAAAGAGATCCTTGATGCCAAAGGGTATGCCGTGCAGCGGGCCTCGCACCTGACCACGCTGCAGTTCGGCAGTCATCGTCCAGGCCTGTTCGAGCGCGACATCGGCGTATACATCACCAAACGCATTGAGTGTGGAATTGTGGGTTTCAATCGTTGCCAGACATAACTCGGTCAAGCGTATCGGCGTCATGCAGCCTTTGCGGACAAGCGCGGCAGCTTCAATCACGGCAGGCATGGACGATGGCTTTGGCTCAATCAATGTAGATACCTCTTTTTCATCAGTGAGATACTTCTGCGCGATGCCCAATGCCGACGACTGTCGGCGCATTACATTCAGCAGGGGCTGGCGCGTCAAGTGGGTTTTGTTGGATATATTGAATTTGTGGTTTTAAATTTTGTAACAGCACCGTCACGGTGCCAAAAAAAGCTCAAAACCCTGCGTCGCCCAATTGCGGTGCGCAGTTAAAACGGCGGGAAGAGGCAGGAGGAAGAAAGAAGGAGGCGATGGGCAAGCAGAGAGAACGGCGCCTGTCCGTGGCGCAGTCCTGTCATTGAAACCGGTATTTCAAGTCAGCGATCAAACCGCCAGATCGTAAGCATGGAAATCGGTTACACCGACCAGCTGGATTTCAAAGTCTGCATGCAAATCACCATTGACGTTGCCGGACAGCACATGGTCGGTGAAACGTAGCTGGCCAGCGCCGGTGAATTCACCGCTGCCAATGAAGCTGAAAGCATCAAGGGCTTTGGTGTCCACGTTGGCATCCATCTTCAGGAAGCTCAGCTTGTCGCCCTGCTGGCTGTTGAAGTCGGTAATCACGTCGCTGGCCTGGCCTTTGCCCATTTCTGCAAGGTCATTGAACACAAAACGGTCAGCGCCGCTGCCGCCGGTCATGATGTCTGCGCCCAGACCGCCAACCAGCTTGTCATTGCCCGCGCCGCCGAACAGCACATTGTTCGCATCGTTACCGGTCAGGGTATTGTTGCGATCATTGCCCAGCAACGTGAACTCGCCCTCACCTTTGAGGTGGACGTTTTCAAAGTTGGCCAGTGGGCCGGCATTCAGGTCGATCACTGTGGCAACCGGCGATGTATTGTCATAGGTGATCTTGAGTGTATCGATGCCCTCATTGGCCTTCTCTTGCACCAAAGCGAGCTCACCAGCCTGATCAATAACGTAGGTGTCGTTACCCAGACCGCCAATCATGGTGTCCAGACCGCCACGACCATCAAGCACGTTATCCAGGCTGTTGCCGATCAGCGTGTCATTGAAAGCAGAGCCAATGGCGTTTTCAATGTGCGCACCGTAGGCAATCGCCAGCCCTGAGTTCATCAGCGTCGGGGCATCAGGGTTCTGGTTGTAATCGAGGAACGCCTTGCCGATGGTGCTGAACTCACCCTCGTTGAGGTTGATCTTCACAAACGATGCCTGATTGCTGGCATCGATCGTATCCTTGCCACCAGCGTCCCAAATCGTCTCGAACACCGACTGATCGGGTGCCCATTTGTAGACGTCATTACCGCTGTGATAGGTGGTGTTGGCGCCGTATATAAACTGCATGGCCGCCACATCGAGCAACATCGGCGTGGTGGGTTTGAAACTGTAGTTGTTGGTGTAGCTCATGATGGTGTAACGGGCATCTTCGAACTTGGCATCGAGCAAAACATCGTTGTATTGCGAGGCTTCAAACGAATGCTTCAAACCCAATGCATGACCCGTTTCATGCATGAACGTCAGGTAATCATCCGTGCCTTTGGCAGGATCAGCCGCGTTGACTTTCGGACCGATCCAGACATCACCGGACCGGCCCAGTGTGCCTGGCGCGTAAGCCTGGCCATACTCAGTACTTTGCAGACTCTTGAAGCCGCCAAAACGAATGTCTCCGACATTGTCCGGGGTGTCCTGAACCTCGGTAAATTTGATGTCTGCCACTGCACTCCATGCACCCAACGCACTTCTTGCCGCCGCTGCCTGGGCATCGGTCAGTGAATAGGCATCGCTGGGCTCCTGAGAGCGACTGTAGTCAGTGGCATAGACGGAGTTGGCAGTATGAAAGCTGTAAGTGAGATGAGTACCGGTTGAATCGCCTAACCAGAACGGCCCCCACAACAGGCTGGTGACTCTGTCGTCGGGAGACCCTTCGGGCAAAAGTTCGGCAGGACTTGAATCATTTGGGCCGGGCATCAGCAATGCTCCTGAAGAATACACACGTTAGTGATTAACCAACGATCTTTGCCCACGCAAAAATCGCCAGGCAGTTTATTACATAACAGGCACACTATGGGCACAATACGTTACAAGCAAACTACTTACGGATGCCGGACATGCATTGCCAACACCCACAGATTTCTTATTACGAATATACTTTTATAGTTATTATACGCCTCCTACTAATAGCGCTACATGAAACCTTCTTTAAACCCACGATTCCAACTGACCGGGTTCATTGCCCGAGCCGCCAATCAGCATTCACGGCAAAACGCGAGAACCCGATCAAGGCCGGCAACGAAGAGGGTGCAGTTGAGCTATCGTGTAACGGATGTCGACGCGCTGGACGGTTCAGCGTTCGCGACAGGTAAAGAACCGAAGCCTGACGCATCCGGCCGGATCGCGCGCATTTATACGCTGGGTACCTTGCTGCCCCGTATAAATCATAGGCATCATAAGACCTTATCTCATCTGATCGCGGTGCGCCCATGACCCACCACCCTGCGCCACTTCCTGCCAACGAAGAAGAACGAGTCCTGTCTCTTGAGCATCTCAGGATACTGGACAGCGCTCCCGAGCAGGACTTCGACGACATTGTGCTGCTCGCTACCACGCTGTGCGACGCGCCCATCGCTCTGGTCTCGCTGGTTGACCGGGAACGCCAGTGGTTCAAGGCCTGCATCGGCCTGGACGTCAAGGAAACCCATCGCGATCTGGCCTTCTGCGCACATGCAATCCTGCAACCTTCCGATGTGCTGGTCGTAGAAGATGCCACCACCGACCCTCGCTTCAAAGAGAGCCCCCTGGTGCTGGGCCCTCCTTATATCCGGTTTTATGCAGGCGCACCGATTCGCACCGATACGGGCCATGCGCTCGGCACTGTATGTATAATCGATATCTGGCCGCGTGTTCTGACCGAACAACAACGTCTGGCCCTGCTGGCACTGGCCCGCCAGACCGCAGCCTTGATGCAATATCGCCTGCTTACCCAGCAGCGCGACCACCATGCCGCAGAATTGGCTTTGGGGCTCGAAAGCGCGCAGAGTCAAAGCCTGGCCGTGGAACGCAACCTGCGCCAGTCACAGCGGGTGTCGTCACTGGGAATGCTCACAGCGAGTATCGCCCACGACTTCAACAACCTGCTCCAGGCGCTGAGCGCCAGCCTGCAACTTGTCCGCATGCGCTCACGCCGCCCGACCGATGTCGAGACGCTCAGTGACACCGGCCTGCGGGCTGTGGATCATGGTCGACAACTGGTCACCCGTTTACTCGACAGCGTTCGTCAGGACGGCCCCGAACTGATCTGCATCGATGTCAGCGAAAGGATCGATGCCGCCCGTGATCTGCTATTGCGCTCGGCGGGCGACAATCTGGAACTGTCGTTCGACCTTAGCGCACAGGGCTGGGGCGTCCTGTGCGCCGAAGCGCAGTTGCACGCCGCCGTATTGAACCTCCTGGCCAACGCCCGTGATGCAATGTCAGGGTCTGGCAAGGTACATATCGCCACCCGACTGGAGTCAGTCAAGGAAGATCCACGATTGCCGGAAGGCGATTATTTGGTACTCAGCGTGGCCGACAATGGCCCTGGCATGGCCGCCGATCTCAAGGAACAGATATTCGAACCCTTCTTCACCACCAGACGCTCCGAACCGGGTGCCGGCCTGGGCCTTGTTCAGGTGCAGGAGTTTGCGGTGAACGCAGGCGGAGGCGCACGCGTCGAAACAGCACCTGAAAACGGGACAACCGTGCATCTCTATCTGAGAATACTGGGGCCGATCAATTTAACGAACTAAGCGCCCCCACTACTTAACGAGCGCCGCACGCAGCCTTGTTATTCACTAAATGAATAACGGGCTGCGGAAGACGCATTCAGCGCATGAATTACACCACCATCACGGCAACAATAGCGATGTACTTATTGCATGTTAGATGCGTATAGAAAATAAAAGGCATTGGTTCTCTTTTACAAAAAAATACACACGCAACACTGCCGCTTTCCGATTCAGGACTATATTCAATCGACAGCAAACATTCTGTTTGCGCTACTGCCTTGGCAACAGGATGTTTGCTGTGGGACACGCAGTTGCAATGACTGCACGTTGTACACACATTAATCAAGGAATAGATTATATGTTGAAGCCTCATGGTTTTACGCCACTCGCATTGACGGGCGGCATTCTTGTATCGCTATTGTCTGTCAGCCTGTCTGCCCACGCCGATATCGCCACCGATGTTGCCACTACCGGCTGGGCGACGCAGAACGGTGGCACCAAGGGTGGTTCAAGGGCAGCAGCGAATAACATTTATACGGTAAAAAACGCCGCCGAGCTGAAAGCCGCGCTGGCTGCGTCGGCAGGCAGCAACGGCCGGATTATAAAGGTGACGGGGGTTATTGATGTCAGCGAGGGCAAGCCGTACACCAAAACCTCTGACATGAAGCAGCGCGCCCGCCTGGACATCCCCGGCAAAACCACGATTGTCGGCACCTCCAGCAGTGCCGAGATAAGGGAAGGGTTTTTCTACGCCAAGGAAAACGACGTCATCATTCGCAACCTGACCATTGAGAACCCCTGGGACCCGGAACCGGTCTGGGACCCGGAAGATGGCAGCGCTGGCAACTGGAACTCGGAGTACGACGGTCTGACGGTCGAAGGTGCCAGTAATGTATGGATCGATCATGTGACGTTTACCGACGGCCGTCGCACTGATGATCAGAACGGCACGGCCAATGGTCGTCCAAAACAACACCATGATGGCGCACTGGACGTCAAGAACGGCGCCAACTATGTCACCATTTCGTATTCCGTGTTCCGGAATCACGAAAAGAATAGCCTGATCGGTTCAAGTGACAGTAAAACAACCGATGACGGCAAACTGAAGGTGACCATTCACAACTCGTTGTTCGAGAACATTTCCTCTCGCGGGCCGCGCGTGCGGTTTGGTCAGGTTCATCTTTACAACAACTACCACACTGGAAGTACCAGCCATAAGGTCTACCCGTTTGTGTATGCTCAGGGCGTCGGAAAAGGTTCGAAAATCTTCTCTGAGCGCAATGTGCTCGATATCAGCGGCATCAGTGGTTGCAGCAAGGTTGCGGCCGACTATGGCGGCAGTGTCTACCGTGATAGCGGGTCGCTGGTAAACGGCAGTGTCATCAGCTGTTCCTGGAGCACCAGCATTGGCTGGACCCCTCCGTACAGCTACACCCCTCTGGCGGCTGACAAGGTTGCGGCCGATGTCAAGGCCAAGGCCGGCGCTGGCAAAATCTGATACGCCGGTTGTACAGGACGATAAAAGACCCTCTCGATGAGGGTCTTTTATTGAGCAGGTTATCGCCGGGCGATGAAACTGCTTTCGTCAGGATCGAGCCCCTCAGTTGACCAGTTGATTGATCTCGATGATCGGCAACATCACAGCCATCACGATCACCAGCACTACGCCGCCCATAATCACGATCATCAAAGGTTCGAGCAGCGCAGTCATGCCCAGGGCGCGGCGCTCGATATCGCGGGAAAGGGTCTGCGCAGCACGATCAAGCATCGGCGGTAAAGCCCCGGTTTTTTCGCCGCTGGCAATCAGGTGAATCAGCAGCGGCGGAAAGACCTTTTCCATCCGCAGCGCCACCGCCAGGTTGACGCCTTCACGGACCCTGGACGTGGCTTCGTTCACCGCCAGACTGAGGCGATCGTTGGACAAGGTCTGACGCGCTGCGTCCAGCGCCCGCAGCAAGGGCACACCGGCAGCACCGAGAATCGCCAGGGTCGATGCAAAGCGTGCGGTGTTCAGCCCCAGCACGAATCGACCGATCAAGGGCAAGCGCAGGATCTGGCTGT
This sequence comes from Pseudomonas syringae group sp. J254-4, assembly GCF_032586855.1. NCBI lineage: Bacteria > Pseudomonadati > Pseudomonadota > Gammaproteobacteria > Pseudomonadales > Pseudomonadaceae > Pseudomonas > Pseudomonas syringae group sp. J254-4. The sequence goes on from NZ_JAWHOO010000008.1 coordinate 218,549, forward strand.
GCCATCTCAGGCGCGTAGCCGGGTTGCGCAGGCAGATTCGCCAGCCCCACAACGCCGCCAGCAATACGCCCAGACACACCAGACCCCAGGCACGGATGAAATCACTGGCGGCCAGCATGGCCAGTGTCAAACCGGGCAGGTCCTGACGCGCCTGAGAAAACGCACTGACTATCTGGGGCACTACGTAGCTCAGCAGAAAAATCACGATGGCAATCGAGACCAGCCCCACTACGCCGGGGTAGATGAACGCCGTGAGAATCTTGCCTCTCAGGCCGTTGCGCTCTTCTATGTAATCGGCCAGTCGCTCCATGACCCGGGCCAGGTCGCCGGACTCCTCCCCCGCCCCGATCAAGGCCCGGTAAATGTCCGGAAAGTCTCTGGGGCGGGCGGCCAGCGCTTCGGCCAGACGCATGCCACTGCGAACATCGGTGCGTATCGCGCTCAGGGTCTGAATAATGTGTTGGCGTTCGGCCTGCTCGACCGTGGCCCCCAATGCTTCATCCAGCGGCAGCCCGGCACTCAGCAGGCTTGCCAGTTGTCGGGTCACCGAAGCAAGGTCAGCGTCCGAGAGGCGCATACTGAAGAGCCCCCCTGCCCCATGACTGCTGGCCTGGCTGTCGATCTTTACCTGCAATGCAGTCAGCCCCCGCTGGCGCAGATCAGCCATCACAGCGTCCTGACTGTCAGCGTCCAGATGGCCGGATTCGATCCTGCCCTGCGCATCGGCAGCTTCATAGTGATAGCGGCTCATCAAGCGTCCCGTGTCACACGAATGATTTCTTCCGGAGCGGTGGTGCCATCGCGAACCCAGCGCTGGCCATCCTCGCGCATGCTGACCATGCCGGCATTGCGCGCCGCAGCCCTCAGTGCCTGCATGTCGGCACCTCGATGGATCAGACTGCGCACCTCATCATCAATGCAGAACAGCTCGTGAATGCCGGTGCGGCCGCTATAACCGGTACCACTACAGCGCTCACACCCCTGCGGGCGCCAGCAGCCTGACGCAGTCGGGTCGGGTTGTCTGCACTGCGGGCACAAACGGCGTACCAGGCGCTGCGCCAGTACGCCAAGCAGAGAAGACGCGAGGAGAAAGGGTTCGACGCCCATGTCGACAAGCCGGTTGATCGCCGATACCGAGTCATTGGTGTGCAGGGTGGCAAGCACCAGATGTCCGGTCAGTGAAGCCTGCACCGCGATCTGGGCGGTTTCCAGATCACGGATTTCACCGATCATGATGATGTCCGGGTCCTGACGCAGAATGGCGCGCAATGCCAGGGCGAAAGTCATGTCGATTTTGCTGTTGACCTGAATCTGACTGATACCCGGCAGGTCGTATTCCACCGGGTCCTCCACGGTCAGGATATTGCTGGTGCTGGCATCCAGCCTTGCCAACGCGGCATAAAGACTGGTGGTCTTGCCACTGCCGGTGGGCCCTGTGACCAGCACAATGCCATGGGGCTGGCGTATCAGGTTGTCGAGTCTGGCCAGCACATCAGGGGCCATGCCCAGGGTTTCGAGGCGCAGACGACCGGCCTGCTTGTCGAGCAGGCGCATTACCACCCTTTCACCGTGGCCGGTAGGCACGGTCGAGACGCGAATGTCGATGGGCCGGCCGGCCACCCGCAAGGCGATTCGACCATCCTGAGGCAAGCGCTTTTCGGCGATATCCAGCTGGGCCATGATCTTGATCCGTGACACCAGCGAGCCATGCAACGCCTTGCGCGGCGATACCACATCACGCAGGCTGCCATCGACCCGATAGCGCACCACCGAATGGCTTTCATAGGGTTCGATATGAATATCGCTGGCCTCGTCGCGAGCTGCCTGGGTCAATAATGCATTGATCATGCGGATCACCGGGGCACCGTCCTGCGCATCCAGCAGGTCGGTGATTTCCGGGATATCCTGCATCAGCCGATTCAGGTCAGCTTCGTTTTCTGCAGCGCCCACTACCGCCGCCGCGCTGCCGGTGTCGGCGTAGGCTGCGGCCAGAAGCCCCTCCAGTTGATGCGTGCCGACCTGTTCCAGACGCGCCGGACCGAACTGCCGCCGGGCCTCATTGATTGCCCAGCCTGGAGTAGCGTCGCAAACGATCAGCAGCGCCCCCTCGTCAGTCTCACGCAAGAGAATGCGTTGCGCCCTGGCCCAGGCATAAGGCAACGCACTCATGGCACAGGCACTGCGCGAATGACCGCCCGCGGCATCTGACCGGCAGCAGGCTGCAGGTCAGGAATCGCCTTTGCCGCAGAGGGCAACTGCGGCGCCTGCATGTCCGGCAGCATCCAGTTACGCTCGGGACGCAAATTACCCTGTGCGCGGCGCATGAATTCGTAACGGTTCAGCGTGATGTTGCGCCCTGTGCCGCTGTCACGAATGATGTAGGGACGCAGGAAGACCATCAGATTGGTTTTTCTGGTCGAACGCGCTTCGTTTCGAAACAGTACGCCGAGAAGCGGAATCCTCGACAGCCAGGGCACCGCTTCATCGCTCTGGTTGTACCCGTCCTGAAGCAGGCCGCCCAGCACCATGATCTGCCCGTCGTCCAGCAGGATGCTGGTATCGATGGCGCGCTTGTTGGTGACGGTGCCTGACGCCAGCGAGGCGCGCTGATCGACGTTGCTGACTTCCTGATAGATGTCCAGCTTGACCGTACCGCCTTCGGAAATCTGCGGCCTGACATTCAGTTTCAAGCCGACTTCTTCCCGCTGAACCGTCTGGAACGGATTGTTGCTGGTGCCGCCACCGCCCGTTACATAACTGCCGGTGACAAACGGGATGGTCTGGCCGACGAAGATACTGGCCGCCTCGTTGTCCAGCGTCAGCAGGTTGGGCGTGGACAGCACATTGCTGCCACCCTTGCTCTTCAGAGCGCGCGCGAGCACCTTCAGATCCAGCACCTCGCCAATGCCCGGAATGGTCACCGCGCCCCTCACCACGCCGACATTCAAGCCAGGGGGAAGTACGTCGATGCTGGTGCTGCCACTGGTATTCAAACCGCTGCCGCCAAGGTTCACTCCGCCAAAGCCGCCGCTACCATTCAGGTTGCCGGTTTGCCACTGCACGCCGAACTGGTTCGCATCGTCCTCGCTGACCTCGACAATCAGGCTTTCGATCACCACCTGAGCACGGCGCTGATCCAGTTGATCGATGACTTCACGCAAGTTGCGATACAGCGGCTCCGGAGCGGAAATCAACAGGGTGTTGGTGGTCGAATCAGCCTGGATGGTCACCCCGGCTGCACTGAACGCGGTGTTCTGTTCGGCTTGCTGACTACCGGCTGTGGCAACCGAAGGCGACGCGCTACTCTGGCCATAACCGCTTCCGGCTACAGTCCCGGAGACAGGGCCTGCGCTGCTGTTGCCTTGCACGTCGTTCTTGTTACCGGTGCTGCCCATGCCGCTGAGCATCGTCCGGGTGGTATCGCTGGCACCGCTGTCACTTTCACCGGTCAGCAAGCCCCGCAAGGCCTGAGCCAGCTTTCCCGCCTGGGCATTGCGCAGGTACACAACATGCAGATTGCTCGGGTTGCTCTGGGCGTTGTCCAGCTTGTAGATCAGATTGCGCGCCAGCTCGGTACGCTCCGGGCTGCCGGCGCGGATAATGATGGCGTTGGAGCGGGGGTCGCCAATCACGCTGATCTTCTGGGTCGCGTCGCCGCCCTGAGTATCCAGCAATTCGCTGACCATGCTGGCGATATCTACCGCGATACCGTTGTGCACGGTCACCACGTCGGTATCGATGGCACTGGGCGTGTCGATACCGTCGATGATCTGCGCCACTCGCGTCAGGTTATCGGCATAGTCGGTGACGACGATGGTGTTATTGCCGGGGTAGGCGTTGATCGGGTTGTTCGGCGAAACGATAGGCCGCAGCACCGGAATCAGATTGACCGCATTTTCGTACTGCAAACGAAACGTACGGGTCAGCATGCCGTTCCCGGAAGGTTTGTCGGCACTGTAGACAGGACCGCCAAGCAGTCTGGCATGGGCTTCAGGCACGACGTGAGCCACACCGCCGACATCCACCACACTGAAACCCTGCATGCGCAGCGCGGCCAAGAGCATTTCATAAGCCTGAGAGGCCGGCACCGGCCCTTCGCTGACCAGCGTCAGCGTGCCCGTGACTTTTGGGTCCAGCAAAAACTGCTGACCTGTGGAGCGTGACAACGCCCGCACGACCGATTGAATATCGGCTTCGACAAAATTCAATTGTATGGGCTGGTCACCCAGCGCGCCGTGCGCAGCCACTGTCTTGTGGGCTGGCGTATGGCCGCGTGCGGTGTTCGACAACGTGTGTTTCTGTCCCGGCGCGACGCCCGGTTGCGCGCGCTGGCGATCATGTGCGTCGCTGGCGGGCAAGGTTCTGGCCAACGGTTGACCCAGCTCGCTCTCTAACAGCTCAGGCGGCGCAGGCGATGTGGTGCTGCACGCGCTCAGCGCCAGCAGGAAAAACGGTGCGACGCTGCGACAGGGCAACGTGTAGGTAAAGGCATTCCACTTCATTAAGCTTCCTTTGCGCTCGGCGCCTGATCCATGCGAACAACCCCGGACAGATGACCTGTCAGGTCCTGAGCGTCTTCGCCTGCACGTTGCAGGCTGGCGTCCTTGATGTGTAACGAAAACAATTGCGGCTGCTCCAGCAGCCAACCGATCACTGCGTCAGCTGGCGCGTGATCGAAAGCCAGTTGCCAACTGCGCTCAGCCCCTTCACCGTCATGCTCAAGCTGGCAATACGACCACAACCCGAAGGCTTCAAGGCTGCGCTGCAAGGCTGGCTGCAGATCCTGCGGGCCTGTTCGGCGCTGCGGCACGCTCACCTGCTTGAGCAATGTTTCGAGCGTCTCGGCCTGGGCGCTCAACACAGGGGTTTGCGCCTGCCAATACGTGATTTTCTTCAGTGCAGGCTGAACCATCAGTAGCCACGTCACCAGGCAGCACAACACCAGCGCGCCTATCGACAGGAGACGCGTCTCCCTGATCGACAGACCGGCCCTGACAACACGCACACGCCCACTCAGTCGCCGCCAGCGGTCGGCGTATGGCTGCCACACTCGGCTATTCAACGTCGCTCTCCAGCGTAGCGCCGGGCGCATCGGCCGCTTGATCAGGCATCTGGCTCAGGGTCCAGGTGAGATGATCGCGACTGGCTGCCAGACCCACCTGCGCCAGCGAACGCTGCAACGTATCGTCAACAGAAGGCTGGGCGTTATCGGGCAACAGTTGCAGCTGCAGGCGGCCATCCGAGTACGTCAGGCGCTGCACGCTACCCGCCAGGAACGGCAAAGCTTCAGCGGCGCTTTTTACCAGTTGTTCGAATCCGCTGTCGGTGCCGGCGGCTGAACCGCTTTCGAGTGCCGCCACCTGCTGCCGGGCCTGTTGCAGAGGATTGAGAATGACCGGCAAGTGAGGAAAGGCCTGGCTGACCCGCTGCACCATACCGGTCTTGAGTTGCTGTCCTCGGGCAGCCTCGCGAGCGGCGTACAGATTCAAGCCCAGCGCCCATACCCCGACAGCCAAACCGCAGCAGACCCATGCTGCGGTCCAGCCCGATGTTTTGACTTTCGCCGCTCCCGTTCCTGCATGCAGGCTCCAGCCGGGTGACGGCCCGCCCAGGAGCAGGCCAGCCGATATTTCCGGGCCTGCCGTGCCCTCGCCGTCCAGCCGGTGCAACTCGCTGCCGTTGGCCAGGTGCACATCAGGGGTCTCGGTCAGACGCGGATGCACGCTGCCTTGACCAGCACTGTGACGTAGCAGCCAGTGCTCATCCCGCAGCACGACACTGACTTGACCCGGTGCAGGCACAGGCAGGCCATAGGGCGCAGGGTAAAGGCCGCGCAATGACAGACGCGACTGACTCAGCAATCGGCTCAGACGTTCCAGCGCAGTTGACGGTAACCAGCCCAGATAAACGGCCCCGTCGGCATAGCGCGGGCTGCTGGCGATGTGCATCAGCTCACTGCCGCCCAGTATCAGTCCCTGGGCGGCTAACAGTGCAGCGCTTCTAACCCGCGACGCAGGCAGCGGCGGCGTTTCGATCCGGGCCAGCAGACTGTCCAGCGGATGCAGAAACGCTTCCACCGACTGCAGTGCGCCGCCCTGCTTCAAGTCCAGCAAACTGCTCAGGCCGCTTTCAACAACCTTGCCCTGGCTGTCCAGCCGGGCGAATAGCAGTGGCGTCTCCGGGTTCAGTTGTTCCAGAGCAGGCAGGGCAATCCGCAACCGGCTCATGCGCCGATCCGTGACCAGATAACACGAGGCACGCTGTCATCGCGCATATACAGCAAGGCCTCCATGCGGGCCTGGCGTCCATCTCTGCGCGCCTCGCCACGGAACACAAACCACTCGCTTGCTACACCGATTTCAAGCCCGTCAGCCGCCTGGGTCGGCACCTGCATGCGAGCGATGATTTCCAGACGGTAGGCAAACCACTGTCCCTTGTCGCGCTCGGCCACCACCGTTTGCGCACTGGGCAATGACAAACCGGGCACCACCGCTGCCAGTACCTCCGCACTCGCTGTATTGCTGTTGACCCAGGTATTGGCTGGCAGAATGCACACGTAGCGTTTCAGCCGCTCCAGTACCTGATCGCTCAAACCCTGCATCCCTTGCAGATCATCCAGGCTGCGCAGTGTCACCGATGATGCCGGGATGGGCTTGCGCATCGCCGAAGAAGTCTCCCGCCCGCTCGCGAATGTCCCGCTGACCGTGCCTGTTACCGGAGTCGAAAAACGTGTGTATGAGCCAAGCACCCGCTGGCTGATGCTCTGGCAGAGAACATCACTGATGGAAATCATCTGACACAAGCGTTCGAAACTGCGCAGTTGACCGATTTCCAGCTGACCATTGCGCAGCAGGTTGCGCAGGTTGAATTTGCCCTGCTGGTCTTCCAGTCGTCCGTGAAAACCTTCTTCAGGTCGATCGGATGGACTCTGGCCTAGGGGCTGCGCCCACGCCTGGCCAGGATGAGTCGCCCGGCTCTTGCGACGTGAATCCCACAACAGCATGCGGCTTGCGTCCAGCCCGGCCATCAGCGCTGCGCTGTTCTGGATACGCGACTGCTCGGCTTCTACCGTGCGAATCATGACGCTCTGACGGGTCAGCATACCGGCAGCGATGACCGCGACAATCGCGACGGTCAGCAGGGCACCGATAATTGCCGAGCCGCCTTGCCTGATTGCGCTTGACGGGTAAGTGCTCAGCGCCATATTCAGAGCTGCCATGAGCCGATATCGGCATTGACACCCTCGCCATCGGGCTGACCGTCGGCACCCAGAGAAAAAAGATCCACCTCGCCATTAACGCCGGGGTTCAGATAATGATAGGGGCGCCCCCACGGATCGTCGGGTAGCCGCTCGATATAGGCGCGCCAGTTGTTTTTGTTGACGTTGACCGGCCGCTCGACCAGAGCTTTGAGGCTCTGAGCCTGATTGGGGTAAGTGCCGTGGTCGAGGCGATAGAGCTTGAGCGCCTGCATCAGCCCTGCGATATCCTGTCGCGCAGCAGCAGCCCGCGCCTGGTCCGGACGATCAAGAACCCTGGGCACCACAACAGCGGCCAGAATGCCGAGAATAACCACCACCACCATGATTTCGATCAGGGTAAAGCCGTCCTGGCCGCGACGGCCTCCAGACCGAGGCTTGACGCGTGCGACATCCATATCCATATCCATATCCTTGATGATCCTCATCTGTCCCGCAGTGTAGACGCCGCAACGGCGTGACACGATAAATCTGCTCAAACCTTATGGTGAGCCATTCATGAATAATCAGATGTTGGTCCGGTGCTATCGTTTTGTTGCCTGTATGGAGCAGGAGGATTTGCCAGGAGGCACCCATGCTGCAACCGCACAAGGAGAAAGGCTTCACCCTGATCGAAGTGTTGGTGGCGCTGTTGATCATCACCGTGGCAATGGCGGCGGCCGTGCGCTTGAGCGGGGTAATGACCTTCAACAACGGTGTGTTGCGCGACCGCGCCATTGCGCTGCTGGAGGCGCAGAACCAACTGGCCGAATTACGTATGATGGCAAGGCTCAGGCCTGGTTTCACAACCCGCAAGTGCGACCAGGGCAGGCTCTCGCTGACCTGTGAACAGACACTCAAAGCCAGTGCAGACGGAATGTTGATGCGGGTCAGTCTGCGAGTATTACAGCGGGACAATAAAGCGCCACCACTGGCCCGCCTCGATACCGTTATAGCGATCCGACGCCCGCCGAAAGAGTCTCCATGAGCGTTTCAACGACGCAGCAGGCTGGGCAACTCCGGCAGGCCCGCCAGGCTGGCGACCTTGAATCGTGTGCGCTCGGTACCCTGCTCGATCACTACTCCATCACTCTCGACAGCCACCAGCCGTACATCCCTGGCGAGCAAATCGCCCGCCAGATAGCTGCGCGGCGGTCTATCGTTGACAGTGAGAATCGCCACAGCGCCTTTGATCCCGGCCATGACCCCGCTGACCTTGATCCGGACCTGAAGCGGCTGGTTGGCGAACCACTGTCGGGCAGGACTGCCGACATCCGCAGCGGGAGCGGCGCTTTCCGGCAAGGGTGCACGTACAGGCTCGGGAGCAAGCAACAGCGACGACCAGAGTGCGATACCCGCCAGTGCTGCAATCAAGGCCGCCGATTGCACCAGGCGCGGCGCTGATAATGGATGAAACGAAAATGCCATGACTGAACCTCCTGTTCGTCTGCCGGAGCAGTCTACATCACTGCATCAGAATGCCTGGCACCCGCTTTGATCAGTATGCAAGCGTCATCAGGGAGCCACCGATCATGAGTATGGACACACAACGGGGTTTTACCCTGATCGAGTTGATGGTGGTTCTGGTCATCATTGGCATCGTCAGCGCAACGGTGGGCATGAGCATCAAACCCGATCCTGCCGCTTTGCTGCGCAAGGACGCTGAACGCCTTGCACATATGCTGCACATCGCACAGGTCGAGGCCAGGGTCGACGGTCGGCCAATCACCTTGCTGGTCGATGGCAAAGGCTTTGGTTTCGCACGACGTGCCGAGCACGGCGTGGGCTACGACCGCTTCATGAACGACCCGCAGCTGCGTTTCAGAGCCTGGGAAACACCCTCCATACGCATCAGCGTAGACCCGGCGCAGCGAGTGGTGTCAGGTCCCGAATGGATCGTCGCACCGCTGCGCATCCAGCTCTCTGACGGTGAACGATCCTTGAGCCTGCAGCGTAGCGCGCTGGGTCAACTGCAGGTGGTCAGCCCTCCATGAATGCAAGGCAAAACGGCTTCACATTACTGGAAGTGATGGTGGCTATCCTGCTGATGATCATCGTCAGCCTGATTGCCTGGCGTGGGTTGGAGAGCATCACTCGCACCGATATCCAGTTACGCGAAAGCACCGGGCACACCGAGTCGGTACTGCGAGCGCTGAACCAGCTGGAGCGCGACGTGGCCATGCGTGCAGGCGTCGAGCTGCAAAAACCGCTGCCTGGCGAAGAAACCGATCCGCAGGCAAAAACGTTGATGCCCATCAGTATTCGCATTGCTGAAAGGAACGGTATGCGCCTTGACGTCATTCGCAGTGCGGCCACGGCCGGGGAAGGACTGCAGCGAATCCGCTGGTGGCTAAAGGACAACAGGCTGTATCGCGCGGCCGCAGACAGCAGCAATCTCTACCCCCTACCCGCTCCCGATGAAGGAATAGCGGTGCTCGACCAAGTCGTCGAGACAAAAATAAGGGTCTGGAGAACTGTCGGAGGCTGGCAACCGCTCGACAGCCACAAGGAAGACAATCCCGACGGGCTGGAAATTGTGCTCACGCTACGTACCCGTAATGGCGACGAGCGCTATCGAAAGGTGCTGGGGCCGCTGAATTAGCGAGCATTGCTTACAGGCGACTGAGGGACGATGGGTTGAATCCATTCTGGCGTCACGTCTTCAAAAAGGCCTGCTTCTACGCCTCAAGACGTCTCAAGCCCCAATGACGCCTTATCACTGCGCTGACCACCGGCTGGGCGTCGACCTGTAACAGCAGCTCATGAAAATCAGGCCGGGTGGTATGCAGATGCTCGCGCGCACCGCCCCATCTGGTCACGATGCAAGCCAGAATCTCAACTGCACCGGGATCATCACAACGCCAGAAGCCTGCATTAGCGAACAGATCCGCAAATGTCTCCCAGTTTTCATGCAACCGCGCACGGGTGCCGGTTTCGAGTAGCGTAGCCTGCGTTTCGTCGGAGCCCGACAGCCAGCGCTGCGGGTAATCGATAATCCCGATGGGGGCGTAGCAGTTGGCGGCGATGTAGACCAGCGCGCGAAGGGCTTGAGCGCGCAGGGCAGGCTTGCTGGGCAGCAGCCCGGATTCGGGATGCTCCAGTCCCAAATGAATCAGAATTGCAGCGCTTTCGGTGAGCACCGTGCCATCGGTCAGGACCAGCGTGGGCACCTGCAGCAATGGGTTGACCCGCCGCAATGCTTCCTTGCCTGGCCCCTCCTCCCACGCGCAGGCCCTGAACAAGGTAAAAGGAACCGAGCAGCGCCAAAGCGCTATCTCGATGGCTGCGGATCCCGAACCCTCTGTGCCAAAAAGCGTGTACATGCCAATGCTCCTTGTCAGGTGCTACATGCTCGGTCCGCGCGGTCACACAGACGCAGGAGCAAACAAATGGGCGTGCATAAAGTCGATGAATACCCGCAGGCGCAGGGAAAGGTGCTTGCTCGATGGCCAGAGCAACCTGAAACTTCCGGTATGCACCGTGTAGTCGGTCAGTATTGGCACCAACTCGCCATTGCGAATGGCCGATGAAATCATGAAGTCCGGCAGGCAGGCAATTCCCAACCCCGCCCGCGCAACATCAACAAGAATTTCCGTCGTGTTGCACACCATCACCTGGGGCAAATCGAGATCATCGGCACCGGCCTCGCGACGTAACGGCCAGTGTTCAAATTTGCCCGAAGAGGGAAACTTGTGCAACAGACAGGCGTGCCGACTCAAGTCTGCTGGATGTTGAGGTGTCCCGCGCCTGGCAAAATAGTCCGGAGCGCCGACGATTTTCAATTGAAAGCCCCCCATCCGCCTCGACATAAGGCCCGAGTCGCCAGGGTCTCCCGTGCGCAGGACGATATCAAAGCCTTCCTCGATGATATCGACCATGCGGTCGGAAAAATCGATGTCCAGTTCGATATCGGGATAGGTGCGCATGAACTCGATGATAACCGGCATGACCAGGCCGCTGACCAAGGGCAGGCTGATGCGCAATCTGCCTCTGGGCAGATCCCTGGCATTGCTCAACTCCATTTCTGCCGTTTCAAGCTCCGACAGAATACGGCGACAGCGCTCCAGAAATATCGAGCCCTCCAGTGTCATGGCAATACTGCGCGTACTGCGATGAAAAAGCCTGACACCCAGGCCCTCTTCCAGACGGCCGATACTCTTGCCTACCCCCGACGATGAAATACCCAGCCGCTTTCCAGCCTGGGTAAAACTCCGTGTTTCCGCGACCAGAACAAACACCGCAATGCTACCGAGCGATTCCAATACCCACTCCTATTAAGGACAGCCCTGTCCTATACCTTCGGAACATAAGCCTGTTTTTGTTTGCAGACGCAACCCCTAATCTCCCGACAGGGCAACTGCCCTTGGATAAATGCGTGCAATGCACCGAAACCTGCGCACGCTTCACAGGGAAATTCACATGACTTCAGCAAGCCAGGTTCAAGCATCGTCTGCTACCAGACGCTGGGGACAATTGTTTGCCGCCTGCCTGACAGGCATCCTGATTCCGTTGTGCTTCACTGGCCCTGCCGTGGTTCTGTCCTCGATAAACAAGGCGCTGGGCGGATCAGCCGTCGAGCTCACGTGGGTCATCAACGCTTACATCCTGACTTACGGCAGCGCCATGATGGCCGCTGGAAGCCTGACGGATATCTACGGCAGAAAACGCGTATGGCTGATCGGACTGGCGATATTTGTGCTGTCCACCTTTGCCATTCCGATGGCCTCATCCGTCGTGCAGATTGATGTACTTCGCCTGATTCAGGGGCTGGGCGGTGCAGCAGCGTTCGCTGGCGCAATGTCATCGCTGGCCCAGACCTTCCATGGAGCGGACCGCACCCGAGTGTTCAGCCTACTGGGCACCACGTTCGGGATAGGCCTGGCCTTCGGCCCTCTTGCGGCGGGCTCGCTGGTCGACTCGGCCGGCTGGAAATGGTCATTTCACGCAACGGCTCTTATTGGGGTTGCGGGATTTTTTCTGGTGCTTTTCAGCGCTACAGAATCCAGAGACCCCAATGCCACTGGCATGGACTGGCCGGGCGCTATCAGCTTTACCGCGGCACTGACCCTGTTCACCTACGCAATCCTGCTCGCCCCTGAAGACGGCTGGACCCATCCACTGGTCTTGGGCGGGATCGTCGGTTCACTGTTGCTGTTCTGGATCTTCATTGCAGTGGAACGGCGCGTGGCCAGCCCCATGCTCGATCTGTCGTTATTCAAGAGCGCGCGCTTTGTCGGCGTGCAGATTCTTGCGGCCAGTCCGGCATTTTTCTTTGTCGTGCTGATCATCATGTTGCCAGCACGCTTCATTGGTATCGACGGACTCAGCGCGCTGGAAACCGGACAGATGATGACCGCACTGGCCGCGCCCCTGCTGATCGTACCGATGCTTGCCGCACAACTGGCACGTCGCTTTACCTCCGGGCTGCTGTCCGGTATCGGTCTGCTGCTGGTGGCTGTCGGCCTGCTGTGGCTCGCGCTGGCGCTGGACAGCGGAGCAATCAAAACCGCCTTGCTGCCGATGGCCTTGATCGGCATCGGCATCGGTCTGCCCTGGGGGCTGATGGATGGCATGGCGATCAGTGTGGTTGAAAAGGAACGCGCCGGTATGGCTACCGGCATCTTCAATGCCGTGCGCGTTTCTGCCGACGGCATAGCCATTGCGATCGCAGGCGCACTGCTGGCCACGTTCATTCAGTGGGGGCTGTTCGATGCCCTGACGGGTGTCGCGCCTGATGTGGTGACAAACGCTGCCAACCGCGCCGCATTGGGCGATCTGCAGAATGCGATCAGCCTACTGCCCGGTCAGGCAGAACTGCTGCACCAACAGTACGCCACCGCGTTCCGCAATCTGCTGTTCATTCTCAGCGCCGCCACCGTGCTGACGGCAGTGGCAGTCTTTGTCCTGCTCGGTCGCGTGCGCGCTCATGACGAGCCGCCACTTGAGCCATCCGACACGCTTGATCTGGCGGGAGAGGCCAAGTGAGTCCACATGAAATGACCAGCACACAGCGGCATCCTGCCTTTGCAAAGGTGTTCGCACCGGGCCATCTCACCTTCGGTCTGATTGCGCCGCTGGAGGGCTATCCCGACGCAGCAGCGCCGACCATGAAAAATCACATTGCCCTCGCAAAACAGGCCGACAAAGCCGGTTTTGCAGCACTCTGGCTGAGGGACGTACCGCTTCTCGACCCGGGTTTTGGCGACGCAGGCCAGATATTCGACCCTTTCGTGTATGCAGCACTGCTTGCTGCGGTGACCACACAAATCTGCATCGGTACAGCCGGCATCGTACTGACGCTGCGCAATCCGCTGATGGTCGCCAAACAGGCATGCAGCGTTGATGTGTTGCTGGAGGGACGCTTCCTGCTGGGGGTGTCGACGGGTGACCGGCCCAGCGAATACCCTGCATTCGGCGAGAATTTCGACACACGCGCAGAGCGTTTCAGAGAGGGTGTCGAGATGCTGCACGCGGTGACCGAGCACTCTTTTCCGGCCTTCACATCGCGCCACTACGGGAAACTCAATGGCACGCTGGACCTACTGCCAAAACCTTTTTTTGGGCGACTGCCTATGATCGCCATCGGCCGCTGTCAGCAGGACATCAAATGGCTGGCCAACTATATGGACGGCTGGATATGGCATCAGAGTGGCTTCAATACCTTGCCCGACGTGATCAATCATTGGCGCGATGCCAATGAGCAGAAACGGTTCAAGCCCTACGGTTATGCGACGTTCTTTGATCTGGAGGACAACAAGGACGCACCCATGAAAGTCGGCCGTGGCATCAGTACCGGGCGCAACGCCCTCATCGAGCTGTGGCAGCGTCAACGGGAACAGGGTGTTTCGCATGTTGCGCTGAACCTGAAACCACTGAGACGTCCGGCCACGGAAGTGTTACAGGAGCTGGAAGAGTATGTGCTGCCGTATTTCCCGACCCGACGCAGTGAGCATGCCTGAGCGAGTATTTCGCCTGCACGGCCACTGTCGGCAAAGGATCTAGCAGGGAAGAACGACATAAAACCGACCTGGGAGGTCATCATGCGCACTGAAAAAGCTTATCCGATAAAACCTAACCCGATGCGCAGCAGCCGCAACAAGATGCAGCTGGGTGTTTTCTCCACTAACACCGAGGGCGGCTGCACCGTCACCAATGCGCCGGAACGCCTTCGCGGAGACGATTGGGCAGGTAATCTGGAAATCGCCCGGGTGGCCGACGATGCGGGGTTTGAAGCCTTCATACCGGTAGGCCGCTGGAAAGGTTTTGGCGGCACCAATAACACCGGCGGTGTCTGTTTCGAAACCTACACCTGGGCTGCCGGTATTGCCGCCCTGACCCACCAGATTGCCGTGTTCACCACATCGCACCTGCCCACGGTTCATCCGCTGTTTGCAGCCAAGCAGGCGGTGACCATCGATCACATCAGCAGCGGGCGCTTCGGGCTGAATATTCTGTGCGGCTGGTACGGCGCGGAAATGCGCATGTTCAACGGCGAGATGATGGAACACGACAAACGCTACGACTACGCAGAAGAGTGGCTGCACATTGCAAAAAATGCCTGGGAGCAGAAAAAACCGTTCGACTTCAAAGGTGAGTATTTCAACATCTGCGCTGCTATCTCGCAGCCCCAACCCCTCAACACTCCCTATCTGATAAATGCCGGCGGGTCGCCGCGCGGCAAACTGTTTTGCGCCAAACACTGTGATGCGGCCTTCCTGATCGTCAAACACCTGGACGGTGAAGACGCCGTGCGTCAGCAGATTGCATCCTACAAGGACCTGGCGAAGCAGGAGTTCGACCGCGATATAAAGATATGGTGTTACGGCTATGTGGTGCAGAAAGACACGCAAGAACAAGCGGACGAATACCTGGACCATTACGCCAACCAGCTGGGTGACGATGAGGGCTGCGATATCATCACCCGCGAGCTGGGCATTCAGACCGGTATCTTCACTCCGGAAGACGCGGTCCGTTTTCGCTTTCATTTCAAGGCAGGGTTTGCAGGCGTGCCGCTGGTAGGCACTCCGGAGCAGATCGTGGAACTGTTCAAGAAATATTCTGACTGGGGGATCGATGGCATCGCACTGACATGGCTGGATTACCACGAAGGCATAAAGGATTTCGTCAGAGAAACACTGCCATTGATGGAACAGGCGGGCCTGCGCGAAGCAATCACTGTCGAGACAATCACTCCGAGAGTAGCCGCCGAGGTAGCCTGATGATGAGGACGCCCTGGCGTAGTTAGCCAGGGCGTCCTACCAGAACGGTTTAAATGGCCAACATGCGTTGTGGATTCAAAAGCGTCATCTCGGCACGGCGCTCGCAACTCAAACCGAACGCATCGAACCACTGCCCGCTCATCGACAGCCACTCGTGCACGTCGATCTGACTGGTCTGCCCAAGGTCCGAGCTGTAGACCACATTGGGAACATGACTCAACACCTTGGTGAAATCCTGCCGGTCCTGATAGCCCAACAAGTAGGTCAGCGCCGTCTGTTCGATGTAGACCGAGGGTTCACTGCCAATCACCGCAAGCTCGGCTGCTTTCAGACCGGTCAACGGATTGGCAGGCTGATTGAGCATCAGCCTTGGCACACCGATGCGCAGTGATTCCTCGATCAGCATCCTGACTTCATCGGCGTCGGCATGCCCTGTCGAGATGACCAGCGGATAGTCACGGGCCATTTTGAGAATATCCAGCGTCTGCGGTGTAAGACGTCCGTTCTGTGCTGTCACTCTGGCAGGCTTGATGGGCTTTTCGCGCAACAGCGGATGGCTCAGGTTGCGGGCCAGCGTGCTGGCATGCGTTCTGCCGGTGACGGTTGGCAAGTGCACAATGAAACGTCCAGGTTCATCGCCGCGCAAACACAGACTGCGCTCGACCACGCGGTAGTCGATGCCGCCAGCGATTTCGTTCAGAACCACTGAACCGCTGACCGGAAAACCCTGATTGCGTGCTTCCCATGCCTGGGCCGCCGTGCAACCCAGGTGATTTTTCAATACGACCCGGCCCTGCACCGCCGCGTAGCGCCTGCCCGCCTCTATCGCGCCATGACGGCGAATGAACGCATCAGGATTGGCGTGGTAATGCACATCAATGAAGCGTGGCTCCTCGATCTGACTCATTGCACACACTCCGCACTGGCGATCAGAAATGTATCGATGCTCTCCAGCACCCGGTCCAGATCATCCGCCAGCGGACGCATCCCGCCATCTGGCACACACAGTGAGCGTTGTTTGTGGCCCTTGGTACGCAGCACATGACCCGCCCCCACCAGTTGCGACTTCCCGCCAAACACGCTCAGCACACGCCCTTTGTAATCGAGCAGGCACTCACTGATATCCAGACCGCTCAGTAGCCGGAACCCCAGGGTCAGACGCTGCCCCTGGGTTGAAAGCGTTGCGTCATTCTCGCTGACGGACGGGTGCTCGTGTTTCTGGCCTTCAGGCAACACCAGATCGTCCAGCAGGCGTTTGGCTTGCTCGACATGCCCTTGTTCTGCCAGATCCGCCATACGTCCCAGCCTGGAATCCAGCAGCGCATCGGCTTTGGCGGGAGAAGAAAGCAGCAACAACGCAGGTGTCGAACGCAGTAATGAAGTGCCTGCCAATGCCTGTACCAACGCACCACCCAAGGCCACGCCGACGAGTACATCCGGCACACCCCAAGGCTCTAGCGCGCTGACCCAGCGCTGGGTAAACCCGTCAAAGTCTTCGCCCGCCTTGACCGGCAGGGACAGGGAATCAAAAACCCTGACCTGATAACCCGCCGCAGTGAAATGCTCGATCAGCGGTTTGGCGAAGCCACCCGCGTCCCAGACCGGCATCACCGGTGAAAGAATGAATACGCTTGATTGCCCGACACCGAAGGTCTGGCAGGTGATGCAATGACTCATGGCTTTTGCTCCTGCAAAAATGACAAGACCCGCTGTTTCGAGCGGGTCCGGTCGTTGCTCCATCGTGAGGGTTCCATCGTGACGGATCAGCGGGTCGCGCGCAGACGTTCAACACTGGTGGCATAGCCGCGCAGGGTTGACTCGATAATGAGCTGTGCGGGCAGCACCTCCTTGATCAGGTCCGCCACCTCGCCGGCCCAGATCGCCCTGATACTCACATCATCGGCCGCCAGTGCTGCTTCATACTCAAGACGCAATTGATCGGCTGATGCAGCAAACGCCTGCTCCTCACCTACCCAACTGTCGGAAAATTTATTGGCGATCACTCGTCCGCTGTAGCCCTGCGGCCAGTCGATGCCGCGCACCTCATCGAAGATCCGGGTTCGCACCGTATCGCTCGCGACAGCCTGCACCAGGCGCTGTTTTACCCGTTCGGAAGGCAGTGCTTCCTTCGAAGCCAGAAAGCGCGTCCCCATCATCACGCCATCCATGCCGAGCGCAAGCGCAGCAGCCATGCCACGGCCATCGGCAATCCCGCCGGCACCGATAAGCACAACATCGTCACCCACCGCGTCGCGAACTGCCGGAAACAGCGGCAATGAAGCTCGGCGCAAACTGTGACCACCCGCCTCGGCGCCTTGCACGATCAGCGCATCGGCACCGGCGTCCAGCGCTTCTAGCGCCTGGTCGACGTCATGCACCTGAACGATGACTTTGGCGTTGGCCTGTTGAATGGGCCGGACGAAAGGACGTACATCACCAAACGACAACGCAACCACTGCCGGGCGGTACTCGAGAGCCAGCTGAAGCAATTCGAACTGCCTCGCCACGGTAAACATGACCAGGCCCACACCCCATGGTTGCTGCACGTCGTGCATCATCTCCAGTTCACGCGCCATCCATTGCGGATCGCCGTAACTGGCACCCACCAGACCAAGACCACCGGCCCGGGAAACTGCAGCCGCCAGACGCCCTCCGGACGCCCCACCCATCGGTGCCAGAATCAGAGGATGTTCAATTCCAAGAAGAGAAGTCAGTGCTGTATTGATCGTGGCCATCGCCTGATACCTGTGAAAATCCGAGTGAATGTCAGACGAAGGCGACGTCTAAGCAGCCTTCGTCTGCAGCTAATGGATCAACCCGCTTTTTGTAATGCAATTTCAGGGGTGATGTACTCGGCCACGTTATAGAGGTGATATTCCCAGGTACCGGTTTCCTTTAACCGCGAGTATCGCGACAGAAACTCTTTGTCGGTAAACAGCGACTCGAACTGACTGCGATCACTCCATTGCGCCTGATTGATGACGGTCTTGCCGTCCGTGCTCTTCATCAATCGGCTCCATTTGAACGCACTGTAAGTACGTGCGACATAACTGACCGTTTCTTCGAGAATCTCGATAGCCAGATTCTGAGCACCTTCATTGACCTGTACAACATTGATCAGATACACCGCCTTGTCATCGGTGACGGAGTGAGCATCGAACAATTCCATTTTCATAATCAGTTCCATTTATAAAAAGAAGTATAAGAACACGTAGTCAAGCCAGAAGCGGTGTTGAAGCCGCCGGTTTACCGTCTTGCCAGAGCAGCGGTGAAATCACCTCGGCCACTGCCGTTTTCTCGACCAGCCCGATAATGATCTCGTGAGTGCCGCAGGTCATTCGTTGGGCCACCGAACAGAAAAGCGTCGCCTGGGCGGTACGCAGATAAGGCACCCCCTGGTCCTGCTGCCAGTCTCCGCTTTCAAACCGCGCAGGCCCGTTGACTGCTCCGCCAAACACGCTGACCAGTTCGGCCTGCCCGGTTTGCAACAGATTGACCGAGAACTTTCCCCGCTCAAGCAAAGGCAGGTAAACGCTGGCGCTGTGATTGATGCACACCAGAATGGACGGCGGGTCACTGCATACCGAACTGACGGCAGTGGCTGCCATACCGTAAGGCATACCGTAAGGCGTACCCTCATGTTCGGTTGCCACAAGGGTGACGGTCGACGTCAGGCGGCGCATGGCTTTCTTGAAGGCAGCGACATCCATGTCGGGAGACTCGAGTGCGCTGTGTCGAGTGTGAGGTTCTGGCACATTTGCGTGTGCTGCCAATCGGGAAGCCTGATTCATGGCCGTTCTCCCACGCTGACTTTTTCAGCGTCCGTCAGCCAGGGCTGGTCGTAACGATAGGTGCTGCGGGCATTCTCCAGGGTCGAGCCCGTGGATATGGCCTCGATAATCCTGCGCTCAGTCTGCTCGACCGCCTGAGCACGGCGTACAACCTCGGCGGCCAGTTGCTGTGGAATCACCACGCAGCCGCTGCCATCACAGACCAGAAGATCACCGGGCCGGACAGTAACGCCATCAATGACCACAGGCACTTGTACCGCTTTGAGTTGTGCTCGGTTCTTGGCTGACTGCATGAAACGCCCACGACTGAACAACGGATAGTTGCACCTGATAACGGTATCGATATCACGTGCCACGCCATCGATAACAGTGCCTTTGATGCCGTTGGCCAAGGCGAAGTGGGTCATGATATCGCCCCACACCGTGCAGTCATGACGCCCGCCGTTGGATGAAACAATCACCGCGCCGCAAGGCACCTGATCGATGTAGTTGGCCGCCCCCTTGAAGGTTGTTGGCGCATCGACCGCCTCGTACTGCACGGTGAACGCAACACCGACACAACGAGTGCCCGGCACTTGCGAAACAATGCCAGACAGCCCTCCATTGATCCCGAGACTGTCCAGTGCATCAGACAGCGAAGCGGTATCCAGATGTTCACAGGCGTCCAGCACGGTTTGCGTAATTGCCGCCGGTTCAATATGCGCTGACATGACGTTCTCCCTGAGCTGAGGTCTGCCCGGTGCGGTACCCGACAGAGCTGGCCTGCAACTCGATGCACTGCAGGACAATCGCTTCGCCCACCTGGTCAGTGGTGTGAGAACCGCCAAGGTCGTAACTGCGTACGCCAGATTGTGAAACCAGGCTGACGGCGTGAGTAATACATGCCGCCTGAGCCGGGTATCCCAAATGTTCCAGCATCAGTGCAATGGCCATGAACATTGCGCTGGGGTTGGCCTTGTTCAACCCCGCATGAGCAGGCGCACTGCCATGTACAGGTTCGAAGTAAGCACCTGAATTACCAAAGTTGCCGCTGGGCGCAAAACCCAGGCCACCCATTACGCCAGCGCCCAGATCGGAAAGGATGTCGCCGAACATGTTCTCGGCAACGATCACCCCGAAGCGTTCGGGCCGTTGCACCATCCACAAGGCAACCGCATCGACATTTTCGATGACACCGGTTATGTCCGGATAACGCTGTGCAATTTCTTCAAAAATACCCCGTGCAAACGCACTGCTGTGTCGCAGCACCATCGGCTTGTCGACAAACGTGACCCGGGTGAAGGTGTTCTTGCGTGCGTAATCGAATGCGTATTCAAAAATACGAGTCAAACCACTGCGCGTCTGCAGGCGCAACGTGACGGTCGCATCCTGCTGCCCTGCTCGCTGCCACGGCGCGCCAAGTGCTTCGCGCTCTTCAAGCAAGGGCACTAGCGCATCCGGGACATGCCCGAAGTCCAGCCCGGCATAAAGACCTTCGGTGTTTTCTCTGATCACGACAAAGCGAAATCTGTCTTCACCGGTCATGTCGGTAACCGGGCGTACATTGGCGTAAAGGTCCAGGTTCTGCCTGAGCTGAATGACCGGGCTGACGTAGCGGCGGTTCTGGCCCTGAAGTGCCAGGGGCAGCTCTGCTTCCGCCTCTGCCAGCGGCTTGCTGGTTATTGCCCCCAGCAACGTCGCGTCACAGCTGGCCATGACTTCCCAGGTCTGAGCAGGAACCGTTTCACCCTCGCGCTTCCAGCATTCCCAGCCGATATCCGCCGGTATCAGATCAAACGGCAGGTTCAATGCTGCAATCACCGGAAGCGCCGCTTCCATGACCTCAATGCCGATACCGTCGCCGGGCAGAATGCATATACGCTTGCGGGATATTTGGGCGGTCATAGCGCAACTCCTTTTACGCTTTTCGACAGGTCACTGAAGATATTCGACAACGCCGCTCGCGGAGCAAGGCGCGCCACTTTGTCCTGTTGATGCATGACCTCGATCGCTCGGTACTCGGAGGTCAATTGAAACCGTTCAAGAGTGTCTGCCACCCGCTGACTGACATCGTAGGGGAAGTTGTAAGTGCCCAGAATGATATCCATCAGCGGGCTGGGCATATTGTTATGCGGTATCGAGTTGGCTGTGACAGCGGACAATTCGATCACCTTGACCAGGTCAAAACCGTGGCTGACGCCAATACGCTCCAGATAAGCCACCAGCATGCTCAAGTGAAGATTCCCGGCGCCTTTACCCATGCCGCAGATGGACGTGTCGATGTATTCAGCACCGGCCTCGATAGCCGCCGATGCATTCGCCAGCGCCAGCGACAGATTGTTATGGGCGTGAAAGCCCAGCGGCACCAGCAACCGGCTTGCGAGGCGACTGAACAGCCGATGCACATCGGCTGGCAGCATATGACCGTTGGAATCCGCACAACAGATGATGTCCGCACCGGCACCCTCTGCACGAGCGGCCGTATCGAGCACGGCTCCCGGCGTCTGCGATGTCACATGCGTCACATTGGCGCTGACACTGAAGCCGTGATCACGGGCCAGTGACAAGGTCGCCAGCCCTTCATCCAGTTGATCGCGGCGCAGACAGACACGAATCATCGAAACACCCTGCTCCTTGAGCATGGCGAAGTCATCTACCGTGATGTTTTTAGGGTGAACCATAACCGCCAGCTCAATACGTCCAGCGGCGGCCTGCGCAATGTTCTCAATAAAGCGTGCGCCTACATCACTGGTCAGCCCGTGCTCGCCCTTCGGCGCAAATGATCCCTTGCAGTAACCAATTTCACAGAGGTCGACGCCTGCATCCGCCAGGCCTGAAGTAATAGCCCGAGCCTGGTCTTCCGTGAAGTTGAAGTTGTTTCGATAACCACCGTCACGCAATGTAACGTCGAGAATCTTTATGTCGGCCATGAGAATCTCCGGCTGTCCTTAGGGTGTAAACAGGGTGCTTGAGATGATCTTGCCACTGCCTCTATTCTTGTAGTTATCCAACAGCGCCGCACCTGCAAACATTGCCGAGCCGACACCTGAACGTCTCGGAGTTTCGAATCATTAACTTCTTAACTCGACATTGATCCTCGTCAAAATCGACCGCGTTGTAAATTGTCGATATTTAATCAGGGGATGTGAATTTTTTCACCGTCACCTTATGCGTTTGCCGAAATATGGATTTCTGTCACTGGCCCGACTAGCGATAACAGCTTTCTACATAATTCATCGCGGCCTGAATGGAAGCCACCGCACGCAAGTCTTCATGCACGCCCAGCCAGACATCGACCTCCAGCGGTGCCGACAGCTCTACCCGGCAAAGACGAGAGTTCGCCTCTACCGCAAAACTTGGAAGCAAGGCAATGCCCACACCGGTTTCAGCGGCGCGAATTTGCAGTTCTACTGTTTTGGCTTCCAGCACGAAGGGGCGTTCACCGACAATATTTCTGAGCCAACCGTTCTGACTGTCGCTCATCAGTTCATTGTCGTAGGCAATAAATTCATAGTGCTCCGGGCGCCGCTCCTCCAGATAAAAACGTGCGCAATAAAATGAAAATGAGGCGGTCCCGATACGTCGTGCGACGATGCCACTTTCAACAGGTCTGGAAAACCGTATGCACAAGTCAGACTGGCAACTGGATAACGACGAATACTGATGATCCCCCAACAAGCGCAGCACAATGCCGGGGTGCATGGCACGAAACGCCCCCAGTTGCGGCACCAGCTTCTCAACCGCCACCGATGGCGGCGCGCTGATGGTCACTTCCACACCCTGAACCACCTGCGCTGCAACAGCCAATCGGCCAATGGCCTGGGTCTGCGCCTCGATCTGCCGCCCGATAGCCGCCAGACGCCGGCCTTCATCAGTCAGTTCGTACAACCGCTTGCGACGGTCGACAAGCTTTACATTCAGGGACTTTTCCAGCGAAGCGATACGCCGTGAAACAGTAGCGTGCTCCACACCCAGCACCCGGGCAGCGCCGCTCAAGGAACGGATGGCGGAAAACATCACGAAGTAATGCAAGTCCTCCCAGTCAAAACAGACTTTCGGTTTTCTGAACAGGTTATTAACGTCAAGGGAAACTGATCCATCCAATGGAGTCATTGTCATTCAAGTCATGTCCTTATACGGTTCGCGCGAATAAAAGTCTTCATTACGTATCGACGATGAGTAGTGGCAGACGTGCAGAACGATAAGGATAATGCTGATAACTTCCTCAGGCCCGAAGAGCGAGCGGGTGCCGTGGGGTAGTTTAGATTATTGGCGGGTGGGTATTACGGAGAGGGGTTCGGATGATTTGGGACGGGGGTGTCCGGAGTAGTTTCTTTGAATTATAACTAGCGGGATTAGTGCTTAGCCCACTCGCGCAACGTATTAATGACAGAGAACGCTTCAGGCTGCCGTACCTCCGGGTACGACAGCCTGAATTACTGTTATTGCCAGTTGCTCGCAATCACCGCGTTCAATGATGCCTGGTAACTCTCGGACAACTTAAGTTCACCGGCAGCCGGCGGTGCAAAAGCCGCCATGGCTTCTACCAGTTGATCAACCTGCCCTCCCAGCAGGACCTTGCCATCATCGGTGCGGAACTGCTCGATCTGCTGAGCCTTCTCCCAGCTGCCAGCGCCCCAGAACGACCATGCGGACACAGTCACTTTATCCTCCGTGCCGATGACACTGACCTCCAGATCCCAACCTTTCTTAGTGAACCACAGCTGATCGGCAGAGATACCGGCACCGAATTTAAGGACATCGGTGTTTGCATCAGGATCAAAATCATCGATCACGTCCTGACCGTCGCCCCGTTCGAATTGGTAGAGATCGCTACCCCTTCCGCCGTCCAGCCGATCATTGCCGGTCCCACCTGTCAGAGTGTCGTTGCCCGCATCACCGTAAAGCTGGTCGTTACCTCCCCCTCCCGACAGGAAGTCGTTGCCGCCTAACCCGTGAAGTTCGTCGTTGCCATCCAGACCCGCCAACGAATCAGCCAGAGCGTCATTACCATAGAGGACATCGTTGCCCTGACTGGCCGTACCGCTACTCATTGTTGCGATCACATCAGCCCCCCAGGTTGTTCCATCGGAGAACTGAATCTGCTCGACCTGGGTCGATGTATTAGAGAACCATCCAGACACCGTAAGCTTGTCGGCTGACCCTGCGATGCCTACATACAGATCATACGTACTGCGGCTGAGCTGGATATCGGCAGGCGTGAGACTGTCGGCGATCTTGATGACATCCAGATTGCCTGCAGAACTGTCGTAATCACTGATCCAGTCCTGCCCGGCTCCACGATAGAAAAGATAGGTGTCGTTACCAGCGTCATCATAAAGGTTGTCATTGCCGGCGCCACCATCAAGGGTATCCGCACCTGCACCACCGTAAAGCGTGTCGTTGCCGGCACCGCCATTGAGCGTGTCATTACCCGACAGACCGTAAAGTGTATCGTCCCCCCCAATCCGTTCAGGGTATCTGCGACAGATTCCTCCCCTTGCAGGACGTCGTTGCCTTCAGTTGCAACGCCTTTGACCATCGCGTTCAGGGCGGCTATATCCCAGAGTGTGCCATCCGCAAACTGACCTGTTCGACCTGCGAATCGGCAGAATAAAACCAGTCACGAACCGTTATCTTGTCCGATGTACCGATAATCGCCAGCTCAAGATTGTTTCCTGCGCGCGAAAACTTGATATCGGTTGAAACAATACCTGATGCCAGTTTGATCGTGTCGATATTGCCAGCGGTCCAGTCGCGATCGTAGATCACATCCTGACCGCCGCCACGCTGAAACAGATACGTGTCATTGCCGGAGCCGCCATAAAGCATGTCATTACCAGCGCCACCATCCAGCGTATCTAGCCCCATTCCGCCATCAAGCAAGTCATAGCCTGCGCCGCCCAGAAGCACATCGTTGCCAGCAAGACCATAGATCTGATCGTTCCCCCCCAAACCGTCGATCTGCTCACTAGCATCGTCTCCATAGAGCATATCTGCCCCTTCACTGGCTACTACCTTCGAAAGGCGTTTGAGGTCGGCTGGAGACCAAACGGTACCGTCGGCGAATTCGACTCGCTCGATCTGAGAGCCTGGTTCGGTATAGCTGTAAATCTTCATCCAGTCAGTTGTGCCCTTGATGGAGAGATAAACATCGAAGCGCTCTTGCTTGACAATGATGTCGTCAAGAACGATATCGGCAGCCACTTTAATGGTATCGACATTGCCAGCGGTCGTATCGGAGTCATTGATGGAGTCCTGCTTCATCCCTCTGTAGAGCAGACAAGTGTCATTACGGGGTATACCCATCTAGAAACACTGTCACAGTTACCTTTCAGCTCATCATTATTAAAACGGCAAACTTTTCAGGTTGAACTCAATCACCACCCCACTAGATCCATACTACTCAGCAATACATCATTCATATTCATAAAAAACACTTTAAAATGCTCTATGGACGTTCCACCCTCTTACCCATCCACGTACGTTATGCGCTTACCCCATAATTAAACCCATTCCATAAATGCCGCGAAATCCAGCTTAAATTTTTCGATTATAATAGGAAAACTCGACATAACTTTCAATATTACTAAACGCATCAATCCGCTCAAGGGTCAGCACCTCAACAGTGTACTCACCTGGCAAAAAAGTAAAGTGCTTTATATCTCTGACCTGTGTAGATTTATAATCACCCTCATATTCAAAAGCCTGCCCGGAATTAACACCTACAGTTATGACGACCTCATCAAAAAAAACGCTCCCATTTTTCAGAATTCGCAAATGAACAGGAATAGCAACACCTTTCCCGTTATGCATATCTCCGCCCCACACTTTCCCTTGTCGATCCGCTTCATATTTATTCTTGCTCCAAACGAATAAAAGAGCGATCCTATAGCCACCACGCTCGCCAACCTTGAATTGTGCGACCGCAGATTTACTCGGCAAGGAAACATCAATAGGTTTGACTATCAACACCTTTTCTGAACACCCTGCAAAAAGCACACATAACAACAGCGTAAAGAAACCTTTAAAAAAAGACATATATGAACAGCTCCTAATATAGTAAAAATCAGCGCATCAATGCACGTGAAAAATCATTCCCCCACCAAAGGGTTTTCACAACCGTTCTCTCAAATCCTCCTGCACATGCTGCTGTAACGGACTCAGGAAATATACATCACCCGCTGCTTGCTGGTCTTAACTTCCGCCGTCACCGCCATGTCCAGGGATAGCTTGATATCCACACTAGTATGCTGTTCTCGAAATAGCTTTTTGTTATTTTCGTCTACAGCACACTAGAGAATCCCAAAAGGAACCGGCCGCCAGAAAAATCTGCTACAGGAAGCCAAGTCAAATAATCGTATCCGCGCCACAAATCCCACCTAGCAAAAAATGAGAATTGGGTTTAGCTAGGCATCTTTGGCGAGCAGTTGCTTGAGCAATACAGGGTCATCTGGAAGATCTTCGGGCATGGAAATCATGCCCGGATTATACCTGTCAGGCGACGAATCTTGGATTTAAAACCTGATGAGGACGGTTGCGCCAGAGATCAAAACCGTCGAGCAACCAGTTCAGTTCCTGAACCGTCAGCACGATGGCTTCGTCTTTCTCATCGGGAGATGTTTTGAAACGCTCGGACTCCAGGCGCTTGAGCCAAAGGCAGAAGCCGTTGCGCTCCCAGTAAAGGATTTTCACTAGGTTACGAGGGCGATTCAGAAAAACAAAAAGCACGGGGTCGAACACGGCAACTTTGATGTCCAGCTCGACCAGTGCAGCCAGGCCGTCAATAGATTTTCGAAAGTCCACCGGTTTGGAGTAGAGGTACACTTTTTCGACTTTGGCGTCGGGGCGCATCATGAGGTGCTGACTCCTGAAAAGAATCGGGAGCACAGCATCAAGCGTCAATGGCTGGTTGGGAATGTGGGGTTCATGAGGCGCTTACAGATACTCCACACTTTCCTGCCACATATTGCTGATAGGTATTTCGGTCATTTTTTGCGTAAGAAAGGTTGGATTCAACTCTTTCAATTTGAGCATTCTTCCCACCAAATAACTCAACGGTAGGTTTCTCACCAGAACTAGCTAATCTCCTGTCGCTTTTGCACCTAGGCTATCGTCTTTACGTCACAGGCCTAAAATCGTCAATGGACTTGTTTTTCTCTTTTAGTAAAGACGCAACGAAATCGGGATTAAAAACCATCAAAAAGTCAATAGCATCATAAATTTTCCAGCGATGCACTTCAGGATGATCCATTATGGCGGCAAGATGGTCTTCAATAAGAGGCACGTACTCTGGGTAGTTCTTCCTTCTAACGAAATCAAAAACTTTGGCTATTTCGAACGGCTTACTACTCGCCAAAGCAATAATTTTCGATAGCGGAGAGTAGATTTGGACTCTAGCCGCCTCGACGCCCCCGCGATCAGCCATATTGGCAAAATACCGAGTAACGGCCAAGAGTATTTGACGGTACGTATCGTCGTACCCATGTAGTTGATGAGAATAGGTTCCTTCGATGCCTTCAGGTTCCTCCATGCTCCCTTCCAAAGCGATCAAGCCCTCATGGACGCCCCAACTAGTCAGTAGTTTCGCAGCCAAGAATTGCTCCTCATTGGTAGTCGCATTACGGAGCAAATCCAGCACAGCGTCAATTCTTTCCTGTGGAATGTCCTCCGGATCCAAATCTCCCGCCGTCACGGCATAATCTGCGTGCTCTGGTATGCTATTCAACAGCTCGTATATTTTCGGCTCCATAAATACTTACTCTTTTACTCTTTTAATATAATCGGCTGGCACACAACCCATAATCAAACATTCACCATCGCGTTTAGCATTCCCCAAATCTCTCTCCGCATTAATCAGCGAATCACTATTATTTTCAGATGGGTTTCTTGCATACCTTTCACGGGCTGCATCCACTTTCGATTGCAATTCTGCTGTCACCTGTTGATTCGTCAAAAATTTGGTATCTGGGAGTGCGCCGGAATCAATGTCTTTCTGCAAACGCTTAACATCGATCTCAATTTTATCAGTACCGTAGATTTTCGGGTTCGACGTTGCATTTGGATCAGTAACAGATATATAGGGCGAATTTTCAGAATTGCCACCACGCACGTGAGTTTGGACGCTGCCAGTTCCGTTGATATTGGGTGGAACCAAATCACCGCTTTCATTGATATACGCTTTGGGTTTGCCGTTTCCGTTGACTGTTGCGCTGAAATCGTTATCACTGCGCACAACGAACTGACCTGGCCCTTCTGCCCCATTTCCAGCATTAACCCACTTCCCTCCAACCCACTTGACCGCAAACCCACCAATTTCTGCGGTGATCAAACCACTGGCGACGTCAAATATCAACCCACCCGCCTGCTGGTCGGATTGCGCCAGTAGTTTATCGCCTACTCGCTCAAGGCCTTGG